>NZ_JAKKCQ010000010.1:0-89322 GCF_021728315.1 Vibrio sp. L5-1
TCTGACTTAATGAACCACCTGCATGCGCTTTACGCCCAGTAATTCCGATTAACGCTCGCACCCTCCGTATTACCGCGGCTGCTGGCACGGAGTTAGCCGGTGCTTCTTCTGTTGCTAACGTCAAGATGCGCAGCTATTAACTACACACCCTTCCTCACAACTGAAAGTACTTTACAACCCGAAGGCCTTCTTCATACACGCGGCATGGCTGCATCAGGCTTTCGCCCATTGTGCAATATTCCCCACTGCTGCCTCCCGTAGGAGTCTGGACCGTGTCTCAGTTCCAGTGTGGCTGATCATCCTCTCAGACCAGCTAGGGATCGTCGCCTTGGTGAGCCATTACCTCACCAACTAGCTAATCCCACCTAGGCATATCTTGACGCGAGAGGCCCGAAGGTCCCCCTCTTTGGCCCGTAGGCATTATGCGGTATTAGCCATCGTTTCCAATGGTTATCCCCCACATCAAGGCAATTTCCTAGGCATTACTCACCCGTCCGCCGCTCGACGCCCATTAAATCCTCCGAAGATTCAATAATGTCGTTTCCGCTCGACTTGCATGTGTTAGGCCTGCCGCCAGCGTTCAATCTGAGCCATGATCAAACTCTTCAATTTAAGATTTTGTGACTCAACGAATACTGACTTCAAAACTAATATTCATTCGCTCTTTCGAAAAAGATTGATGAACATGTAATTTTAAAGCTATTACCATTCCAACAGAATGGTAATGAATTGACTGTGCCGAATAATTTCTTTCTACAAGAGAAAGTCGTTAAACGTATTGGTCACTCAGTTCATTGAAATCAATTTGTTACCGAAGTAACTGTTTTATCCAAAGGATAAAACGTTTTGATATTCATCAACGAGTGCCCACACAGATTGATAGGTTTAAATTGTTAAAGAGCTTCACTTGTTGAGCGTTCCTTTTAAGTAAGGAGCCTCTCTAAGTGGACGGCCATTCTAGCGTTTTAATTCTCAGTGTCAAACACTTATTGGGAATTAATTTCTACTTTTTAAAAGTAGGAGCGATTAAACGCTTTAAGCTAGTTGCCTTACCAACATTCTGCGCTGAAGCCTTGTGGCGTCTGCCGTGTCAGTGAGGCGGCATTATAGAGATGCAGCTCTTATTGGCAAGCATTAAATGCGTTTTTTATTGAAAAAAGAGGTTAAGCGAAGACATTTCAACCAAGGGCTTATTTATACCACTTTCAACCCAAGTTTCGAACAAATTACCCACAACACCCTGTGGATAACTACTCACCATTATCAAAAAAGTAAGATAAACGAGCCCTAGGGTTTAGATATTCTCTAACTTGTTCCGGTAACTTACTTGGATGAACTGCATTGACAATTTTTATCTCTTTACTAAAGAGGTCAATGATCGGGGCTTGGGTTCTTGGCACGCTAGGATCATAGATCAGTACATTCGGGTAAAGCATGTGTTTAGCATTAACTGAAATCACTATTCCAATTGATTCATTTGAAAGCTGCACGACAGTGCCCGGTGGGTACACTCCCATAAACTTGACTAACAGACTCAAGTTATCCTGACTATATAGGTGTTTGCAGTTCTTATATAAATGAGAGAGTGCTAAGTAAGGGATCTTCTGCTGGGATTGCGCTTTACTGTGGCAAAGGTTATCAAATGCATTTGCTACCGCGACTATTTTTGCAAACTCATCTATACCATCTTCAGTTAAGCCTTCTGGATAACCCGAACCGTCATTCATTTCGTGATGCTGACCAATAACTCTCTTCGCACTGTCAGGAAAACCCTCAATAGCCGTGACTATATCTACCCCATACTTAGTATGAAGTTTGAGATAATTCGCCTCTGGCACAGTCAAAGCTGCCTGCTTTCTTAGTATCGCTACGGGTATCTTTATTTTACCTATATCGTGAAACAACGCGGCAAATGAAAGGTCTTTCAACTGCTGCGTATTGTAGCCTTTTGCTTTACCTATCATTAACGCAACAACAGAGACATTTAATGTATGGAAGTAAATGTCTTCAAAGTCAGCTTTTGCATTCATGAGATGCAAGGTTACGTTATCGTCACTCACTAGCGTTTCAACAATCTCATCAACAAGAGCTTTAACCTCCCCTACCGCATCTAATGGGCGATTACGGATTTTGGTCATCACAGAACGCATTCGGGCAAGCGAACGTTCGAACTCTTTCTCGCAATGACTCACCCTACGACGGTAAGAGCTTAGAGTTTCGATACGCTCATGCTTATCTTTCCACATTCTTTCCGCTTCAAGACTTACTTGTAAATCAGTATCAAGGTCTTGTTCACTCACATGATTAGCGGGTAAAGGTGATGTATCGCTTTGGTTCGGATTTATATAGACGTGCTTAATCCCAAGATGTCGAATTACTTGTACTTGAGCGTCATCTTTGATTTTAAAGCTGTTAAGTAGAAATGGGTGTTCATTCCATTTTACTGGGAGTCGTACATGTAGACCGGGCTGAATGCGATCTACGGTAATCTTTATGCTGCCCATTTTTATATATAATATTGATCAATAATCTCTATTTATAATTCTAATAAAACCGAGCAGCAATTTCACTATCCAATTTCACAGGTTCAACTTAAAGAATCACAGTGCACCATCCAACGTATGCCGAACTTATCTTCCACTTTGCCAAACCGAGCTCCCCAAAACGTATCCGCTAAAGGTGTCATTATTCGCCCACCTTGCTTCAGGTTTTCAAAGATTTGCTCTTGAGTCGCGGTATCCTCAGTAACAAGGGAGAGAGCGAGGTTGTTACCTTCGAGCTCTTTCGCTTTAACACCATCAGACATCATCAGCTTCATACCAAACGCTTCAAACTCAGCATGCATAATCCAATCAGGTTGAGCTCCCTCTATTACTTGTGGCGCATCACTAAAAAGTTGTTTCGATAAAACTACACCGCCAAAACATTTATGATAAAAATCCAACGCTTCGTTACAACGGCCATCAAAAAACAAGTAAGGGGTTACTGTCAGCATATATCTCTCCTCTATTATTCCTTTAAACATAGACAATAGATGAGAGAATGGTAGGTAACATCATGATTTAAGATGATTAATTTATTAAGGAATCGAATTGCGAAGGGAAACGGTGTGGTTTAGGAATGAAACAACAAGATCTGACTGATTAAAAAAGCGTTCCTGCCGTTAAAACAAAGGTAAGCTTTTCTATTCTCCAGATACAACAAAGCCCCGACCATTTCTGATCAGAGCTTTATCTAAATATGGTACCGGTAGGCCGACTTGACTGGGCTTGCATCCAAGCCGTCACGCTGGATTTTAAATTCACAAACGCCTAAAACGACGAAAGGTCGCTATAAAAGCGACCTTTCTATGCTTGGTACCGGTAGGCGGAATGATTGGACAGGCATTCCTGCCGCCGCCGAGAAGGCAACGCTCCCTATACCCCAGATACAACAAAGCCCCGACTTTCGTCGAGGCTTTGTCATTTAAATATGGTACCGGTAGGCGGACTTGAACCGCCACGCCCGAAGGCAACGGATTTTGAATCCGTCGTGTATACCAATTTCACCATACCGGCATTATCTTGGGGCGTTGCCCTTTCGATGTCTGGCATTATACGTATGCGAACTGATGTGGCAAGTATAAAAACTTGAATTCATGTGTGTTTGCCGATAATTTCGCCACTAAGTCATAAGCTGTGCGTCATGTCTCTTTTCACGCCAGGCCTTAGACTATATTCTGACGCCTAAATTTTTGAAGAAGTAATAACACCATGACATCAACAAACACAATGCCACCAGCAGGAGTAATGCGCCGATTTGGTGCCTTGTTCTATGACGCCCTTATCGTAATCGCTATTGAGATGCTGGCGGCTGGCGTCATTGTCGCTCTGCTGCATGCGCTCATGGCACTTGGCGTTTTTAACCATAGCGGTTATGCCGATGTTAGTGACTTCTTGAGCAACCACCCGATTTGGAGCCCTGCATATACCTTTTACTTAGTCGTAGTTTGGGTGTACTTCTTTGTGTTCTTTTGGACAAAAGCAGGTCAAACGCTAGGCATGCGAGCTTGGAAACTGCGCATTCAAAACAAAGATGGCTCCGCTATTACTGTAACCCAAGCTCTGATTCGCTTAGGTACTTCAGGATTTGGATTAGCAAACTTATGTGTTCCATTCGACCCTCAAAAGCGTGGCTTTCACGACATCTGGGCGAAGACCGAAGTAGTAGTGCTACCACAAGCACGATAACGCGATCAAACTTGCTACAGTCAAGAGCAAAAAAGGAAGGCGTTATGCCTTCCTTTTTTCTATTTACAGTTTCCGCCTCAAGAGCATTATGGCTATTCCAAGGAACACCACGCTCGGGGCTAGCGCACCAAAGGCCGGTGGTATTTGATAGACCAAACTGACCGGACCAAAGAACTCACTGGATATATAGAAGGTAAAACCTGCAATAACCCCCGAAAGAATTCTTGCTCCCATAGTCACACTTCGTAATGGGCCAAAGATAAACGACAATGCCATCAACATCATGACCGCTATCGAAATCGGCTGAGTTATCTTTCTCCATAAAGCGAGTTCATAGCGTGATGCATCTTGCTCCGACGCCTTAAGGTAAGAAACATAATCGTACAACCCACTTAAAGACAGTTCTTCAGGCTTAACCGTTACAATGGCAAGCTTATCTGGAGCGAGTGACGTCTTCCATGAGTATGTCGGTAGGCTTTCTTTAGTAATCTGAATCTCATTTTCGAACGACGTGATCTCGACATCGTTCATTGTCCAAACGTTGTCTCCAACGTAATCGACCTCTTCAGAATATATCGCCGTCTTAAGTGCCTTATTTTCATCAAAGCGCCACATGTTCAAACCATATAGCTTTTCATCGTCAATTTTGACAACGAATATAAAGTCATTGGCATCACGCGCCCATACCCCGCTTTGGGTAGAGATAATATTACCACCAGCAATCGATATGGTTCTTAGGTCACGAGCCATCTTCTGTGCTTGAGGCGCCCCCCATTGACCAAGAAGAGTCACGACGATCATTAATGGAATAGCGGTTTTGAGTACCGATAGGCCAATATCTAACTTAGAGAAACCCGCCGCCTGCATCACCACCAGTTCAGAACTCGCAGCAAGCATACCCAATCCAATCAATGCACCAAGTAATGCAGCCATTGGAAAGAACATTTCGATATCACGAGGGACACTCAATAGAACGAAATACAGCGCTTGTAGTAGATCATAGGTACCACGACCAACTTTTCTCAACTGCTCTACGTACTTGATAATCCCAGAGAGACCAACAAACGTCACCAATACCAGAGACGTCGTTGCGATGATGGTTCTGCCTATATATAAATCGAGAATCTTAAACACGGCTTAAGCTAACCTTTTATTCTTGAATTTTTCTTTCAAACGCCTTACTGGCACGCTATCCATAAAGTTTGCACCAATTGCGACAAATAACAATAACGCATTAATTGGCCACATGCCGACTACCGCAGGGATACTCCCTTCTTCAATCGAAGATTTGGTTGCACTGATTGCTAAGAAATAGGTTAGATAAATTAGAATGGCTGGACCAATTTTAGCGAAACGACCCTGTCGAGGGTTCACCGCAGACAGTGGCACAACAAGCATGGTCAACAATGGAATACAAAGTACCAATGAAATTCGCCACTGTAATTCCGCTTTCGCACTTTTTTCTGGATTACCAATCAGTTCGAGTGTAGGAATAGCTTCCCAATCTCGACCTTTCTTCTCAACTTCACGCTGACCAATTAAACCTTCGTACTCTTCAAAGTGCGTCACCATATAATCGAGACGTGTCGGAACCCCTTCATGGCGAGTGCCGTCATACATAACGATGACTTGGCGACCATCGCTCAGTTCTTTGACATCACCCGACTTAGAAAACATCACACTGGGTAATACCGAATCACGTGGGCGCATTTGAGCAACGAACACATTTTCTAACTTATTACCGTCGATATCATCAATGAAAACGACAGAAGAACCATCCGGCGTACCTTCAAACTTACCTTTCGGAAGTAAATCAACGCTATTTTCTGCAGCCACTTCTTCATACATTTGCTCAACTTTGTCTTGCGACCAAGGAGACAACCAAAATGAGTTGAAGGCAGCAACAGATGCAGTAATCAAAGCCAAATAAAGCGCAGATTGGATAAGGAATTTATTACCAATACCCGTTGCGTTCATTACGACTATTTCACTTTCAGCGTAAAGACGGCCAAAAGTAAGCAAAATACCAATATAGATACTGAGTGGAAGCATCAATAAACCCATCGCTGGCATATTTAGACCAACAATCGACAATATGAGGCTCGCAGGAATATCACCATCAGAGGCGTCCGCTAAAACACTGATGAATTTTTGGCTGAGAAACACGAGAAAGAGAACAAAAAAGATCGCAAATTGGCTCTTGATTGTCTCGCGGATCAAATATCTAACAATAATCACGCTCAAATTACCTATACAAAACTTGTTTTTTTGATTGAATCACTATAATTTCCCGTTGAACCTTTTATTTTTTTAAATTTTTAGCTAAGTGTTAGCGTTCTTCTTTAAGGTTAGTTCCATTATAGGATCCAACAAGTAAGAACCCATTATCTAACATTTAGTTCGATTTGTCTTCAGGATGTAGGAGTACGCATGGAGTTCAGTGTAAAAAGTGGCAGCCCAGAGAAACAGCGCAGCGCATGTATCGTTGTCGGTGTATTCGAACCGCGCCGCCTTTCTCCAGTAGCCGAGCAATTAGATAAGATTAGCGATGGCTACATTAGTTCACTGCTTCGTCGCGGTGATCTAGAGGGTAAACCTGGCCAGATGCTGCTACTGCATCAAGTACCTGGTGTACTTTCAGAACGTGTTCTACTGGTAGGCTGTGGTAAAGAACGTGAGCTAGGCGAGCGTCAATACAAAGAAATCATCCAAAAAACCATCAGCACACTAAACGAAACTGGTTCTATGGAAGCAGTATGTTTCCTTACAGAACTTCACGTTAAAGGTCGCGACACTTACTGGAAAGTTCGTCAAGCGGTAGAAGCGACTAAAGATGGTCTTTACACATTCGACCAATTTAAGAGCAACAAACCAGAGACTCGTCGTCCATTACGTAAATTGGTATTCAACGTACCAACTCGTCGCGAGCTAAGCCTTGGCGAAAAAGCGATTTCTCATGGTCTTGCTATTGCTTCAGGTGTGAAAGCATCTAAAGATCTTGGCAACATGCCACCGAACATCGCAAACCCGGCTTACCTAGCTTCTCAAGCTCGTCGTTTAGCTGACGATTATGAGACAGTAAAGACTAAGATCATCGGTGAAGAAGAGATGGAAAAGCTGGGTATGACTTCATACTTAGCTGTAGGCCGTGGCTCTAAGAACGAATCTATGATGTCTATCATGGAATACAAAGGTGCTGCTGACCCAAATGCAAAACCTATCGTTCTGGTCGGTAAAGGTCTTACTTTCGATTCAGGCGGTATCTCGCTTAAGCCTGGTGAAGGCATGGATGAGATGAAGTACGACATGTGTGGTGCTGCATCTGTATTCGGCACAATGAAAGCACTGGCGAAACTTAACTTGCCAATCAACGTTGTAGGTATCCTTGCAGGCTGTGAAAACATGCCAGGTAGCAATGCTTACCGCCCAGGTGACATTCTAACAACCATGTCAGGCCAAACCGTTGAAGTATTAAATACTGATGCAGAAGGTCGCTTGGTTCTATGTGATGCCCTAACTTACGTTGAGCGCTTTGAACCAGATTGTGTTGTCGATGTTGCTACGCTAACTGGTGCATGTGTTATCGCTCTAGGTCACCACATCAGTGGCGTTCTATCTAACCACAACCCACTGTCTCATGAACTTGTTAATGCTTCAGAGCAAGCAAGTGATCGCGCATGGCGTCTACCTATGGCAGACGAGTACCATGAGCAGCTGAACAGTCCGTTTGCTGATATGGCAAACATCGGTGGCCGCCCTGGCGGTACTATCACCGCAGGTTGCTTCCTGTCTAAATTCACTAAGAAGTACCACTGGGCTCACATTGACAGTGCAGGTACTGCGTGGAAGTCAGGTGCAGCGAAAGGCTCGACAGGTCGTCCTGTCTCAATGCTAGTCCAATTCTTATTGAACCGCAGCGGCCAAGAGACTGAAGAGCAATCTTCAAAATAATGAAAAGGGCCTACGGGCCCTTTTTTAATAAGCGCTATTTGTTAGACCCTGTTAACCAAGTAATATTGATATCCACGATTTTCAGTTCAAGTTTCGAGTGTTAAGTATGCAGACTGCCACGTTTTACATTGTGCCTTCAGACAGCCCGCAAGCCTGCGAAGATGGTTTTGCTCACTATGTGCTGTTTCTTGCTCAGTACTTTGCTAAACAAGGCGCTAAACTTTATCTCAACTGCAATGACAAAGAACATGCCGAACGTATCGCTGAGGTTTTCTGGCAGGTCGAACCCAATGAATTTATTGCACATAACTTAGTTGGCGAAGGCCCAAAGTATTCAACCAACATCGAAATTGGCTATCAAGGCGTAAAACATAATTGGAATCGCCAACTGGTAATAAATCTGGCCGATAATAATACAACCTTTGCGAACGCCTTTGCTCAGGTGATAGACTTCGTTCCTTGCGAAGAAAAAGCTAAGCAACTCGCTCGAGAAAGGTATAAAATTTACCGTCAGGCTGGATATCAGCTACAAACTATCGAGATTCAACATCCATAGTCAAACCTCATAGTTAAAGCTATCTTTGGATTTAGATTCAAGAAGCTTCACTTATGAAGTTTGACCACGATTAACCATTCACAGTATCCGTTATAAGAGCACTATGGAAAAGACATACAACCCAACATCAATCGAACAAGCTCTGTATAAGACTTGGGAAGAGAAAGGCTACTTTAAGCCACACGGTGACACATCAAAAGAAGCTTACAGCATCATGATCCCGCCACCGAACGTCACTGGCAGCCTACACATGGGTCACGCGTTCCAAGATACGATCATGGATACGCTTATCCGTGCTCAACGTATGAAAGGCAAAAATACTCTTTGGCAAGTGGGTACTGACCACGCTGGTATCGCCACTCAAATGGTTGTTGAGCGTAAGATCGCCGCTGAAGAAGGCAAAACAAAACACGACTACGGCCGTGAAGCTTTCATCGACAAGATCTGGGAATGGAAAGGCGAATCAGGTGGCACGATCACTCAACAACTTCGTCGTCTTGGTGCTTCTGTAGATTGGGATCGTGAGCGATTCACTATGGATGACGGCCTATCGGCTGCGACTCAAGAAGTGTTTGTTCGTCTATACGAAGAAGACCTAATCTACCGTGGTAAGCGCCTAGTAAACTGGGATCCTAAACTGCACACTGCTATTTCTGATCTTGAAGTTGAAAACAAAGACAAAAAAGGTTTCATGTGGCACTTCCGCTATCCACTAGCGAACGGTGTTAAAACGGCTGACGGCAAAGACTACATCGTCGTTGCTACTACACGTCCAGAAACCATGCTTGGTGATACAGGCGTTGCGGTTAACCCTGAAGATCCTCGCTACAAAGATCTTATCGGTAAAGAAATCCTGCTTCCTATCGTTAATCGTCTTATCCCTATCGTAGGTGATGAGCACGCTGACATGGATAAAGGCACGGGTTGTGTGAAAATCACGCCAGCTCATGACTTTAACGATTACGAAGTGGGCAAGCGCCATAGCCTACCAATGATCAACATCCTAACGTTCAACGGTGATATCCGTGATGCGGCTGAAATCTTCACAACTAACGGTGAAGAAAGCGATGTGTACTCAACAGATCTTCCAGCTAAATACCAAGGTATGGAACGTTTTGCTGCTCGTCGTGCAACGGTTGCTGAATTTGAAGAGCTAGGTTTACTTGAAGAGATCAAAGATCACGATCTAACCGTTCCTTACGGTGACCGTGGTGGTGTAGTTATCGAACCAATGCTGACTGACCAATGGTACGTGCGTACAGCGCCTCTTGCTGCGCCTGCCGTTAAAGCCGTTGAAGATGGTGAGATCCAATTCGTACCTAAGCAATATGAAAACATGTACTTCGCGTGGATGCGTGACGTGCAAGACTGGTGTATCTCTCGTCAACTTTGGTGGGGCCACCGTATCCCAGCATGGTACGACAACGATGGTAAAGTTTACGTAGGTCGCACTGAAGAAGAAGTTCGTGAAAAGAACAACCTTTCACCGGTAATTGTTCTTAAGCAAGACAACGACGTTCTTGATACTTGGTTCTCTTCTGCACTTTGGACGTTCGGCACACAAGGCTGGCCTGAAGATACTGAAGCAATGAAAACATTCCACCCATCAGAAGTACTAGTATCTGGTTTTGATATTATCTTCTTCTGGGTTGCTCGTATGATCATGATGACAATGCACTTCGTGAAAGACGAAGATGGCAAGGCTCAAGTACCTTTCAAAACAGTTTACATGACGGGCCTTATCCGTGATGAAAACGGCGACAAGATGTCTAAGTCGAAAGGTAACGTACTTGATCCAATCGATATGATTGACGGCATCGGCCTTGAAGAGCTAGTAGAAAAGCGTTGTGGCAACATGATGCAACCTAAACTGGCTGCTAAGATCGAAAAAGCAACACGTAAGACTTTCGAAGATGGTATCGAACCATACGGTACCGATGCACTGCGTTTCACTCTTGCTGCTATGGCTTCAACTGGCCGTGACATCAACTGGGACATGAAGCGTCTTGAAGGTTACCGTAACTTCTGTAACAAGCTATGGAACGCAAGCCGTTACGTACTGATGAACACAGAAGAGCACGATTGTGGCATGTCACTGTCTGTAGAAGACCGTGCAAACATGGAATTCTCTCTAGCAGACAAGTGGATTGAATCTCAGTTTGAAGTTGCAGCGAAAGAGTTTAACGCTCATCTAGACAACTACCGTCTAGACATGGCAGCAAACACGCTTTACGAATTCATCTGGAACCAATTCTGTGACTGGTACCTAGAGCTAACTAAACCTGTTCTTTGGAAGGGTACTGAAGCTCAACAACAAGCGACTCGTTACACGTTGATCACGGTTCTTGAGAAGACACTACGTCTTGCTCACCCTGTTCTTCCTTACATCACTGAATCTATCTGGCAGAGCGTTATTCCGCTGATCGACGGCGTTGAAGGCCCTGATGCAGAAGAAAGAACTATCATGACTCAAGCGCTTCCTCAGTTTAATGAAGCTAACTTCAATGCTGAGATCGTTGACGACATCGAATGGGTTAAAACTTTCATCACTGCTATCCGTAACCTACGTGCGGAATACGACATTGCCCCAAGCCAAGGCTTAGAAGTAATGATCAAAGTCGCTGATGAGAAAGATGCAGTTCGTATCGAAGCAAATAAGATCGTTCTTACTTCTCTAGCTAAGCTAGACGATATTAAAGTTCTAGCAGACGGCGAAGCAACTCCGGCTTGTGCAACCAAACTGGTTGGCAAATCTGAGCTGATGATCCCAATGGCGGGTCTTATCGACAAAGATGCTGAACTTGCTCGTCTAGATAAAGAAGTAGCGAAGACTCACGGTGAGATTAAGCGTATCGAAGGCAAGCTAGGTAACGAAGGTTTTGTTGCTAAAGCACCAGAAGCGGTTATCGCGAAAGAGCGTGAAAAGCTTGAAGGCTACCAAGAAACGCTTGTTAAGCTAGAAGAGCAAAAAGCGACTATCGCTGCACTTTAAAACTGATTGAACGAGAAGGCTTCGAACTTCTCGCTCTAAATAGAAAGGTTGGTCTTCGTGACCAACCTTTTTTTATGCCAATCACTCCAAGCTTTATCGTCCGTCACTTATTTATTGATAGTTTTTACCTATCAAATTAATCCCTACAACCCATTTTAATTAATGATAATAATTCTCAATAATAGCTCTATCAAAACAACACAACGATTGAGTAATTATCATGAAAAAGACACTAACCTTTGCCGCATTACATTTTACTATCGCATTTAGTGTCGCTTACGTACTCACAGGCGACATCTTAATTGGCAGCTTAATTGCCATGATTGAACCCTCTGTGAATACTGTTGCCTTCTATTTTCATGAAAAGGCTTGGGCTCAAGTTCCAGCGCTTAAAGCTCGTCAGTGGATGACTAAATTAAAAACAGCAAGCTTCGCTACTATCCACTTTAGTGTTGCCTTTACCGTTGTCTACTTATTGACTGGCGATGCCTTTGTTGGTGGTGTGATGGCAACATTAGAACCCGCTTTGAATACCGTGGCTTACTACTTCCATGAGAAAGTTTGGCTACGAAAAGCAGAAAACCAAACAGCACAGCCACAGTTTTGTTTGCACCAACACGCTTAACCTAGAGAGTTCATTGTTGACATAGTTGCGATTCGCAATTAAATTATAGTTGTACATCGCAACCATATTAAGAGGCAACATGACTTCAGCACAGCTTAGAGAATTATCACGTCAGCTCGTTCGACAGCTTGGAATGCTCGACAAAGATTGTGGTGATATTGCCCTACCTCCGATTCAAGCACATACGCTTATCGAACTAGAGCAGCAGCCATTAACCGTGAATCAATTAGCGGATAAGCTCAATATTGATAAGTCCAACGCCAGTAGAGCAGTCAATAATCTAGCGAGGAACTCGTTAATCCAAACCTCGCCACACCCCAACGATAAGCGCAGTGTTGTTGCTTCAGTAACAGAACAAGGGATAAACACTCTTGCCCAACTTCACAGTCAACAGAATCAATTTTATGACTCGGTACTTGAGCGTTTAACGGAAGCGGAAACTCAACAAGTTTCTGGGGGAATTAAGCACTACCTTAGAGCACTGCAACAAAGCCACGCTTCAAGCGGTGTGATGGTTCGTTCCCTACAACAGCAAGACAACACCGTAGTGGCCAATGTAATTCGCCAAGTCTCTTATGAAAACGGGCTAACTGAAGATAAAGGTTATGGTGTGGCTGACCCCACCTTAGAAGACATGTTCAATGTTTATAACAATGAAAGATCTCAGTATTGGGTAATTGAACTTGATGGAAAGGTTGTCGGTGGTGGCGGATTTGCACCATTAGCAGGTATGCCAGAGGTCTGTGAACTGCAAAAGATGTACTTCTTGCCAGAAACAAGAGGCAAAGGCTTAGCGAAGAGGTTGGTTAATATGTCGATGGAGAAAGCTAAGGAACTGGGTTATCAACATATGTATCTAGAAACGACCGAATGCCTTAATGCCGCCATTAAACTTTACGAAAAATTGGGCTTTGAACACCTTGATTCAGCTTGGGGAGAAACAGGCCATGACGCTTGTGAGGTTGTCATGGCCAAAACGCTATAATGTGTTTTGAAATAGGGTTAGCGTCGGCAGTTCATCAGATGACAAGCAAGTGAGCGAATTGATTCCTTACGTAACGGGCTAATTAAATAACCGCTAACTACGCAAAAAATTACTGACGCAAGAAGCTGGATTCAAGGCGACAAAAGAGCTCTCTTCCTGGCCATCAAGTACCACTTCTAACGAGTATAAATGTTTAGGGTTAGGATTCTCAATATCAAAAATTATCGGCGCCTCAACCTGGAAAACAACACCCGTATGTTCTGCTCGCACATCTATCGGCATCACTAATGTCATACCATTAAACTTGATTGATGCCGATATTAGCCCTGGCTTTAGCGTTTGGTAGATAACATCCACTTTGAACTCACAACCACCACCGTAATGCCAGATCTGCTCTGTCACAACTTGCTCAAGCTTGACGTGACGAACGAACTGCAGATATGGCGCTTGCCAGATTCCGATACGAGAATCCGATTTAGCGACAGCCGATGAAGAGACTGACTCATCCATATCCTCTTCAAGCAATAAGCTCTCCTCTTCTTCAAGGAAAAGAATCTCAAAACGGTTGCGACCAGACTGCATGTAAGGTCGAATATCTTTACGATATTCGACTTGGCTACCATCACAATCAAACACAGCCACACCATTGAGTCGAACTTCCGCAAAGTAATCAACACCTGCCATTACTAACTCAACAAACGGGCACGCCAACATCGCATCATCCACTTCGATGTCATGCATCAGGTGCCACTCTTGCTCTGCGATTTCACTTTCACTCAAGCTATCAGGAAGCTTTGAACTTAACGGAGCCGGAAAAGTAATGTCATCTTGTGGAATAGAGAGGTCCGTCAGTGGCGATATTTGCCAAAGACCATCGAGAGGTAATCGCATAGCATTCCTTGAGCTAGATCAATTTTGACCGCATTATAATGAATGAATGCATATAAAGACATTTATTTTTCTGAGGATAAAAAAATGCCAGCTCAAGGCTGGCATTCTTTAAAACTGGGAAGAGATTACTCTTCGTCTTCCTCATCTTCGTCTGGGTAGATAGCATCTTCACCTTCGTAGTAAGTGCCCCAACCGTCGTAGATAATGTCAAACTTCTCTGCAAGATTTACAAGCTTCTCAACTTGCTCATCAATCGCTTCTGCATTCAGAGTACACTGCATCGTTGCATCACAACAAAGTAGCTTGTTGCCATCTTCGTCTTCTGTCTCTTCAGCTTCAAGCACTTCAAAGCCCATTTTGAATGCTTCAACAACGGCTTTCTCAAGTACTGCGAAATCTTCAGCAAAAAGGTGATGCTCGATATCGTATAGAGCTTCAGGATCGCTACCATCTTCGATTAGTGCTTCAATGATGTCGCGAGTCTCTCCTTTTTGAAATTCAATTAATTCCGCTACTGATAGATATTCATCTTCGTGAGACATGTGTCTGCTCCAGAGTGTTGACTATGAAAAGATCAAATTTGATTGCCACGAAATATGGCATGGATCGCCTAGAAAAGCCACCTAGATCAGGTATAGAAGAGTAAGTTTATCGCTAGATAACAGAGAGGATATCAATTAAAAAGTGAAATCAAAATCACAGAAACAAATTTTCAACATATTATTAACTAACGTGTGTTTTAGCATTTCATTTTTATTGTTACTTTTCGCCTTACTTCTCTAAAACTGAGTGGTTAGTCATATCAAATGCATACTGACGATCACTTCATTGGTGCATAAGATCTCATTTTAGAATGGATAATTGCATAAATTTTGAATGAAAAATCATGTTCACCAAGCAAAATGGATTATCGAGTTACTGAAATTTGAGCATAGAACTGCAAAAAGTTTGTTCTAGCATTGAGTCTTTCAATTGGATTTTAATATCACTAATTTTTAATTAATCAGCATTAAAAACCAACAATTGAGAAATAACACAACCTTTACACAATTTTCAAAACTTGCATATTACGAACAAGCTTGTCATAAATAGACGCTGGATTAATAGTAAGGATGCAAAATGAGTAAGCTGTACGTTGGCTCCGAAGTCGGTCAATTAAGACGAGTTCTCCTAAATCGACCTGAAAGGGCACTCACCCACCTCACCCCTTCTAACTGTCATGAGTTACTCTTTGATGATGTACTTGCAGTAGAAGCCGCAGGTGAAGAACACGATGCCTTTGCGACGACACTTCGTAACCAAGACGTTGAAGTGTTATTACTGCATGACCTACTGGTTGAGACACTCGCTGTAGCTCAAGCTCGTGAGTGGCTACTGACGACTCAAATCTCAGACTTCCGTTACGGCCCTACATTCGCACGTGATTTAAGAGAATACCTTGCTCAAATGGACAACGAGCACTTAGCCACGATCCTACTGGGTGGCTTAGCCTACTCTGAACTTCCTATTAAATCTTCTTCAATGCTACCGAAGATGCACCGCCCACTTGATTTCGTTATTGAGCCACTACCCAACCATCTATTTACCCGCGATACTTCTTGTTGGGTTTATGGAGGTGTCTCTCTTAACCCAATGATGATGCCTGCTCGTCAACGAGAAACGAATCACTTGCGAGCAATTTACCGCTGGCACCCTGTATTCGCAGGCCAAGATTTCATTAAGCACTTCGGTGATGAAGATCTTCACTATGACAATGCGAATATTGAAGGTGGAGATGTTCTGGTTATCGGTAAAGGTGCCGTGCTTATCGGTATTTCAGAGCGTACTAAGCCACAAGGTGTTGAAAACCTAGCCGCTAGTTTATTCAAATCCGGTCAAGCAACCGAAGTGATTGCGATTGATTTACCAAAGCACCGCTCTTGTATGCATCTTGATACAGTAATGACGCACATGGATATCGACACATTCTCAGTCTATCCAGAGATCGTTCGTAAAGACCTAGATACTTGGCGCTTAACGCCGAAAGAAAATGGCGAAATGCGAGTAGAGAAAGCTGAAAACTACCTAACAGCGATTGAAGGCGCACTGGACCTCGATCAACTGAAGATCATCACAACCGGTGGTGATAACTACGAAGCTGAACGTGAGCAGTGGAATGACGCTAACAACGTACTGACGGTGAAACCGGGTACGGTTATCGGCTATGAGCGTAATGTTTACACCAATGAAAAATACGATAAAGCAGGTATCGAAGTTCTGACGATTCCGGGCAATGAACTAGGTCGTGGCCGAGGTGGCGCTCGCTGTATGAGTTGTCCTATCGAAAGAGACGGTATCTAAGCCACAAAACTCAATAAAGCGAGCACACTAACTTATCTAGGCCAGTACCATTATACTGGCCTTTTTTATCAAATTAATAAAATAAATATTCACAAATATAGCATTTTTATGTTTAACTGAGTTCTTCATTGATTCTATATACGCAAGGAGCGAGAGATGGCCTTTAATCTTCGCAATCGTAACTTTCTAAAACTTCTCGACTTTACTCCTAAAGAGATTCAGTTTTTACTCGACCTGTCTGCCGACCTTAAAAAAGCTAAGTATGCAGGTACAGAGCAGAAAAAGCTTAACGGTAAAAACATCGCTTTGATCTTTGAAAAAGCATCCACTCGAACTCGATGTGCTTTTGAGGTAGCTGCTTTTGATCAAGGCGCTCAAGTCTCTTATTTAGGCCCATCTGGTTCTCAGATTGGTCAGAAAGAATCAATGAAAGATACGGCACGTGTATTAGGTCGCATGTACGATGGCATTGAATACCGAGGGTTTGGCCAAAGCATTGTCGAAGACCTAGGCGCTTATGCTGGTGTACCAGTTTGGAATGGCTTAACCGATGAGTTCCACCCTACTCAGATCTTGGCTGATTTCCTCACTATGCTTGAGCATGGTCGTGGTAAACATCTGCACCAAATCAGCTTTGCTTACCTTGGTGATGCACGTAACAACATGGGTAACTCTCTGTTAGTGGGTGCCGCGAAAATGGGCATGGATATTCGCCTTGTCGCGCCAAAAGCATTTTGGCCAGAAGAGCACCTTGTCGAAGAGTGCCAAGCTATAGCGCAAAGTACAGGTGCAAAAATCACGCTGACAGAAGACGTTGCTGAAGGTGTGAAAGGCTGTGATTTCCTTTATACCGATGTTTGGGTTTCTATGGGTGAAGCGCCAGAAGCTTGGGACGAACGTGTGGCTGTAATGACACCTTACCAAGTGAATATGGATGTCATTAAGCTCACAGGTAACCCTCAAGTGAAATTCATGCATTGCCTGCCCGCTTTCCACAACAATGAAACCGTGATCGGCCAGCAAGTTGCAGACAAATATGGAATGAACGGCTTAGAAGTCACTGACGAAGTCTTTGAATCGGATTACTCAATTGTATTTGATGAAGCAGAGAATCGCATGCATACCATCAAAGCGGTAATGGTTGCGACTCTGGGCCAATAGCGAATACTGAAAGTAAACAAAAGCTTGATGTAATCGCTTGCGCTCACAAATTGAAAGCGTATAATTCTCGGCAATTTGTCTGAGAGTAGTGAAAATGACGCCAAGCAATGTTGTGATAAAGCATAATGATATTGTGAAAACACATAATAAAATTGTGAAAACACCAAATATTGCTCGCAAGCTAGCATGCTTGCCAGGCCGTCTATTCTGCTTTTCAGCACTTTTTTAAAGCCTCCCATTATGGGGGGCTTTTTTATGGCCAATACATTATTGTGGGGAAGAAGATCATGGCGAATTCGCTCTATCAAAAGCACATCATCTCAATTCCAGAGCTTTCTCGTGAAGAGCTAGAATTAATTGTTCAAACGGCAGGTCAGCTAAAGGCTGAACCAAACCCAGAACTCATCAAGAACAAAGTTGTTGCCAGCTGCTTCTTCGAACCTTCAACGCGAACTCGTCTCTCTTTTGAAACGGCTATTCAACGCATCGGTGGTGATGTGATTGGTTTCGACAGTGGTGGTAACACGTCACTGGCGAAGAAAGGCGAAACGCTAGCGGACTCGGTACAGGTTATCTCTTCATACGTTGATGCTTACGTAATGCGTCATCCTCAAGAAGGTGCTGCGCGTCTGGCTTCTGAGTTTTCTAACGGTGTACCGGTTATTAACGCAGGTGACGGCGCAAACCAACACCCAACACAAACGCTATTAGACCTATTCTCTATCGCTGAGACACAAGGCCGCCTAGACAACCTCAACGTTGCATTCGTTGGTGACCTTAAGTACGGCCGTACGGTTCACTCGTTGACTCAAGCGCTAGCGAAGTTCGATAACATCTGTTTCTACTTCGTGGCACCTGAAGCACTGGCGATGCCAGACTACATTTGCGAAGAACTTGATGAGGCGGGTATCAAGTATCAACTGCTGACAGACATGGAAGATGTCATTCCAGAGCTTGATGTCTTGTACATGACTCGAGTTCAAAAAGAGCGCTTCGATGAATCGGAATACGCGCACATCAAATCAGCGTACATCCTGACGGCTCCAATGCTGGAAAATGCACGTGATAACCTAAAGGTTCTTCACCCTCTTCCTCGTGTTGATGAAATTACTGTCGATGTCGATAAAACACCTTACGCTTACTACTTCCAGCAAGCAGAGAACGGTGTTTACGCACGCGAAGCACTGCTAGCCCTTGTTCTTAACGAAACGCTGTAGAGGAGAGATATCATGTCTAAAGAGACTCAATTAAAAGTTGAAGCAATCAAGAACGGAACGGTTATCGACCATATCCCAGCCAACATCGGGATCAAGGTACTCAAACTGTTCGACATGCATAACTCTAATCAGCGAGTAACGATTGGCCTAAACCTGCCATCTTCTGCTCTAGGCGGTAAAGACTTACTCAAGATAGAGAATGTGTTTATCACGGAAGAACAAGCGAGCAAGTTAGCACTTTACGCACCTCACGCAACGGTAAACCAAATCGAAGATTACGAAGTGGTTAAGAAGCTAGCATTGGAACTTCCTGAGCAAATCAACGATGTGTTCGAGTGTCCAAACACCAACTGCATTACTCACAACGAGCCCGTAGAAAGCAGCTTTAAGATCTTTGAAAAGAAAGAAGATATTCGATTGAAGTGTAAATACTGCGAAAAAGTCTTCTCTCGTGAGATCGTGACAGAAAGATAACGTCATACGGCAACATCGATCGAACGCAAAAACTATTCAATACCTCGCCTGTGCGGGGTATTTTGCTCTTTACCTATCCTAAGTTTGAAGGCACACTAAAAATCGCTTTTTATCCAATAACTGATGGAATAACCAATGACTAAAGTACTTCACACAGAATCAGCTCCAGCTGCAATCGGCCCATACGTACAAGGTGTTGACCTTGGTAATATGGTTCTGACTTCTGGTCAAATCCCAGTAAACCCAGCAACTGGTGAAGTATCTGCTGATATCGCAGTGCAAGCTCGCCAATCTCTAGACAACGTTCAAGCGGTTGTTGAAGCTTCTGGCCTGACTGTAAAAGACATCGTAAAACTAACGGTATTCGTTAAAGACCTAAACGACTTCGGTACAGTAAACGAAGTTTACGGTAAGTTCTTTGATGAGCACGGTGTTGCAAACTACCCTGCACGTTCATGTGTTGAAGTAGCGCGTCTGCCAAAAGATGTGGGTATCGAGATCGAAGCTATTGCGGTTCGCAAATAGGTTTTAATATCTAGAATAAACGGTTTCTAGTAAACAAGTTGGCATAAAGCTGAGCGTTTATCAGATACAAAAAAGGTTGCCCAATTGGCAACCTTTTTTATTGTTCATCGTTTCGCTTAGATGATTACTTCTTATTAAGCTCAACCACTTCTTTGTCTAACTCTTCAAGCTTCGCAGCCATCTGCTCACGAGCTAGGTTAGCCAGTTGACGAACATTAGACTTATCGTAATCTTCAGTACTGATTGGTGGCAGCATTTCAACAATCACATGACCATTGTTCCAACGGTTCAGCTTCACGCCACCTGTTGAGCTACACACGATAGGGATAATAGGTAAGCCAGCGCCAATCGCAGCATGGAAAGCACCCGTTTTGAATGGCAACAAACCACGACCACGAGAACGAGTCCCCTCAGGGAACATCCATACTGAAACATCACTCTCTTTAAGGCTAGTAACCACTTGGTCAATCGTACCTACCGCTTTGCTGCGGTTAGCTCGGTCGATTAGGATATTACCCGTCAGCCAATACAGCTGACCAAAAAGAGGCATCCACGCTAAGCTCTTCTTACCAACAGTCACAACTTTAGGTGTTACCGCTGATGAAATCGTGAATAGATCCCAGCTATTTTGGTGGTTTGCAACGTAAACATGTTGGCCACGAGAGTAAGCATCTTCCGGGATACGAAGCTCTAACTTCATACCAAAGATTTTCGACATACGACCGAAATAACGACCAAAGGTAAATACGTGTTTCGGGTTGCGTGGGCTTAGTAGACAGTAACCACACCCAAATACAAACATAAGAATCGCAAATATCGCCACTGCGAAAATACGTAATATTGCTATCATTTTGTTCCTCACAACCGCCAAGTTGATTCATCTATTTGCACAAAATAGGCAACAGATTCACTGACGGTAAATACAACTATAAAAAAGCCGAAACCAAGGTTCCGACTTTTCTGTTTTCATCTTACTGATTCATGAACTCACTAACCTAAGTTAGTTCGACTCGCTAAACCGTGTAATGTTTGCGCCTAAGGCTGACAATTTATCTTCAATCTTATCGTAGCCACGATCGATGTGATAAATACGGTCAACAATGGTTTCACCTTGAGCAATACAGCCAGCAATAACAAGACTCGCAGATGCGCGAAGGTCCGTTGCCATTACTTGAGCGCCGCTCAATTTTTTGGTTTCACCACAAATAGCCGTGTTGCCTTCTATTTCCGCTTTTGCGCCCATTCGCTGTAACTCAGGGATGTGCATAAAGCGGTTTTCAAAGATAGTCTCAGTGATAACACCACTGCCCTTCGCCATCATGTTAAGCAGAGTAAATTGTGCTTGCATGTCGGTTGGGAAACCTGGGTGAGGTGCTGTTACGATTTTCACCGCTTTCAGCTCACGGTCTGTCATATCAAGGCTGATCCAGTCTTCGCCTGTTTCAACCTTCGCACCCGCTTCTTCAAGCTTCGCTAATGCAGCTTCAAGAAGATGAGCGTTGGTGTTGCGACAAACCACTTTACCGCCAGAAACAGCAGCAGCAACAAGGAACGTACCCGTTTCGATACGGTCAGCAACCACAGAGTGATGACCACCACCAAGACGCTCAACGCCTTCGATAGTAATCGTGTCTGTACCTGCGCCAGAAATCTTAGCACCTAGTTTGTTTAGGAAATCAGCCGTATCAACAATCTCAGGCTCGCGCGCTGAATTGTCCAAAACAGTTGTTCCTTCAGCAAGTGTTGCTGCACACATGATAGTAATGGTGGCGCCCACACTTACTTTATCCATCACGATGTGCGCGCCTTTCAAACGGCCGTCAACACTTGCTTTTACATAACCATCTTCCAACTTAATGGTCGCACCTAGTTGCTCTAGGCCATGGATATGTAAATCAACAGGTCGAGCGCCAATTGCACAACCACCAGGAAGTGACACTTGGCCTTCACCAAAACGAGCGACTAGAGGACCTAAAGCCCAAATAGAAGCACGCATTGTTTTTACTAAATCGTAAGGCGCACAAAATTCATTAATTTCGCTGCCATCAACATGAACACTACCGTTACGTGATACTTTTGCGCCTAAACGCTTAAGCAATTCCATCGTAGTATCGATGTCACGTAGGTGAGGAACATTACTCACTTCAACCGGCTCTTCAGCAAGGATTGAGGCGAATAAAATAGGTAGCGCTGCATTTTTTGCGCCTGAGATCGTCACTTCACCGCTTAACGGCTTATCCGATCCAATAACTCGAAACTTTTCCATCATAAACCTTAAAGTGACATCAGTTTCTTATCACGTTCCCACTCTTCTGGCGTGAAAGCCTTAATAGAAAGAGCATGGATGTCATTGCGTTGAATGTATTCCATTAGTGGGCCGTAGATTAGTTGCTGCTTCTTAACTCGATTCATGCCGTCAAAACATGCATCAACCGCAACAACTTCGTAATGACTGCCTTCACCCTTCACGAAAATCTCCTGAAGGTTCAGTGCCGCTGCTAATAATTCTTGTACTTTTGTGCTGTCCACAAATAGCTCCTGCCTAATTTTTTATGTGTTCTGCCATCATTGGCTGGATATTGCTCAATTGGAACAACGTTCGTAATTGTTCTGGCACGAAACTGAGCATTATATGACAGTTTTGATTTTTTGCATGCTCTAATAAGTGAATTAGCATCACCATTCCTGCTGAATCGACTCGATTTATATGGCTAAGGTCAATTTCAACGCTCGATTCCGTCGTTTGCCACTTTTCCAATATACGCCAGATTGCAGGGACACTGTCTCGGTCTATGTCACCGAGCAGCTGATACTCTTTAGAGCTTAGTGCTTGCCATTGAGAGTGGCTCATTATTTATTACTCTCAAAACGAATCGGTTGTGCTGCAAGTTTCTCTAATTCATCGGCAACTTGTAAAATGCCTTCTTGACGAATTTTAGTATTCCACTCTGATTGCTTGCTCGATAACAGGCTAATACCTTCAGCAACCATATCAAACGCCTTCCACTCGCCTGACTTCTTGTCTTTGCGTAGCTTAAATTCAAGCTTAATGTTTGGTCGCGGCGTATCTAAGATACTAACCTTAATACTGGTAATACGGCTATCTGCTTTGATTTTTGGTTCTGGACCAAATTCAATCGTCTGATCCGAGTACTGAGTCAGTACTTGAGCGTAAGAAGAAACGAGGTATTTACGGAACGCATCGATAAATACACGTACGTCTTTTCTGTCCGCCCCTTTTAGGTTAGGTCCTAACAACTTAAGTGCCGCATATTGCGCGTTCACATAAGGCATCAATTCATCTTCCACAATGACCTTCAATAACTCAGGATCTTGCTGGATATTCTCTTGCTCACTCTTTAAACGATCAAATGCCACTTCAGCAACTTGCGTCATCATCTGATAAGGCTGAGTGCGATCAATCGATTCTGCAGCAAAAACTTGAGCAGAAATAAGTGAAGCCATTGCTACCATAAACATTGATTTCAAGTAACCGATAACTTTGAAGTGACTAATAGTTTTCAACATCATCTTATTCCTTAACTTCGCTGTCATCAGAGCCACCAACGCTATACAGCACTTGGCCAATCAAATCTTCTAGTACTAATGCTGACTTGGTGTCTTCAATAGAATCACCATCAACCAACATCTCTTCATCATCAAAAATGAAGCCAGGAACCAGACTGATGTACTGCTCACCGATTAAGCCAGACGTTAAGATTTGAGCACTAGAGGTATCTGGAAATTGTGAGTACTTCGCATCAATAGATAATTCAACGACAGGAAGGTAACTCTCGGTATCAAGCTCAATACTTTTAACTCGACCGACAACGACGCCACCCACCTTCACTGGAGAGCGAACTTTTAGGCTACCAATGTTGTCAAAGGTCGCTTTTAGATTGTAAGTATGGTTCGAACCTAAGCCTTTTACGTCAGCGACTTGAAAGATCATGATTAAGATTGCGCAAATTCCGACAATAGCAAAGGTGCCGACCCATAATTCTAATTTTCGAGTTTGTTGCATGATTAATTCCCAAACATCAATGCGGTAAGAACAAAATCTAGCCCTAATACCGCTAGAGAAGAGTGCACTACAGTGCGTGTGGTTGCCTGACTAATACCTTCTGAGGTCGGTACCGCATCATAACCATTAAAAAGTGCGATCCAAGTTACTGTGATAGCAAAGACCATACATTTGATCGTGCTGTTACCAATATCTCGACCTAGCTCAACGGAAGACTGCATCGCTGACCAGAAACTGCCGTGGTCAATGCCCTTCCAATCAACACCAACCAACTGAGCCCCCCAAATCCCGACCGCCATAAAGATCATAGCGAGCAGTGGCATTGAGATAAGCCCAGCCCAAAGGCGTGGCGCAATAATGCGTTTGAGAGGATCGACGGCCATCATTTCAAGGCTAGAGATCTGTTCGGTTGCTTTCATTAAGCCGATTTCAGCCGTTAATGCTGAACCTGCGCGGCCTGCAAACAATAACGCAGTCACCACTGGGCCCAACTCACGTAACAGTGAAAGCGCGACCATTTGACCAAGATTACCTTCAGCACCGTAGTCGATTAACACGACATAGCCTTGCAGGCTGAGCACCATGCCAATAAACAAACCCGAAACTAAAATGATAGCTAATGACTGAACACCAACGCTATAAAGTTGTTTAACGAATAAAGGGAAATTCTTTAGTCTCGGGATGCCAAACAAAGCCCCAAATAACATCAGGCTTGCTCGACCAAATGACTCACAGATCGCAAGTGTTCGCTTACCGACACCCGCAATAGCTTTAACAATCATATTAAAACAAATCCTCTTTTAAGCTCTTCGCAGGAAATCTAAACGGCACAGGGCCATCCGCGTCACCTTGCAAAAATTGCTGCACTCTCGGATCGCTGTTGTTGTACAGCTCATCAGGCGCACCAGCAGCAATGATTTTTCCATCAGCCATCAGATAAACCCAATCGGCAATACTCATCACCTCAGGCACATCATGAGAAACGACAATAGAGGTCAAGCCCAAAGCTTGATTGAGATTACGGATCAGCTCAACCAAGACGCCCATAGTGATCGGGTCTTGGCCAACAAACGGCTCATCGTACATGATAAGTTCAGGATCCAATGCGATCGCACGAGCCAACGCAGCACGTCTCGCCATCCCACCAGACAATTCACTCGGCATCAATTGCGCAGCACCTCGTAACCCTACCGCTTCAAGCTTAAGTAATACGATGGTACGAATGAATTTTTCGTTAAGTTCAGTGTGCTCTCGCAGCGGAAACGCCACATTATCAAAGACATTAAGATCAGTAAAAAGTGCACCCGATTGGAAAAGCATGCTCATTTTTTTACGTGCTTGATATAGCTTTCGACGTGATAATGCAGGGATATTGTCGCCATCAAACCAAATTTCGCCCTCATCTGGCGGTAATTGTCCGCCAATCAAACGCAGCAAGGTCGTTTTACCGATCCCTGACGGGCCCATGATTGCGGTTATTTTGCCTTGAGGCACCTCTAAACTGATGTCATCAAAGATAACGCGCTCACCGCGTGAGAAGCTGAGGTTCTTAACTTTCACAAGCTCAGTGTTCAACATATTTTTGTTGTTTCCTTGCTTTAAAATACGCCAATTATGGCTGCAATAATAATGAGTCTACTTTAGAATTAAAAGCACTGTTCAATTAATTCATATTAAACAGGAATCTATGCAGGGATTTGAAAGCCTTAGAAAATTATCTATTGAGCTCTCTTTCTTGCCTGCTAACTGGTAATTAATTTGCCGAGTGACTTCCCTTTTATCTAGCAACAGGTCAAAATTAGCGGTTAATTCTCCGTTTTTTATTAATTTTTTAGGAATCATCATGCTTGAAGCGATTGCGTTTCTTATTATCGGTCTAGGTTTTTTGGTGTGGAGTGCAGATAAGCTGGTTTACGGCGCCGCTGCTCTTGCTCGCAACTTTGGTATCTCACCATTAGTTATCGGTATGACGATTCTAGCAATGGGGTCTTCGGCTCCTGAAATGATGGTTTCAGCAACAGCTGCTCTTGATGGAAAAACAGATACGGCTGTAGGTAACGTTCTCGGTTCAAACATCGCCAACATCGCACTGATTTTGGGTATTACAGCGCTTATCAAACCGCTATCAATTAGCTCTGGTGTGATTCGCCGTGAACTACCATTGATGATTGGTGTCACTCTACTAGCGGGTGCTTTGCTGTGGGACAACCATTTAGGGTTCTACGAAGGCGTATTGTTGTTTGTTCTTTTTGCCGCATTCTTATTCGCAATGCTGCAAATCAGCCGCAGTGAGAAAAAGAACGGCGATGCCTTCCTTGAAGAACAAGAATCTGAAGTTCCTGAAGGCGTGAGCAACCCTAAAGCCGCAATGTGGGTGGTAGTTGGTCTGATAATTCTGCCTCTAGCTGCCAACATGTTGGTTGATAACGCCGTTGTTATCGCGAAATTCTTTGGCATGAGCGACCTTGTGATTGGTTTAACCATTATTGCCGTTGGTACAAGTCTGCCTGAGCTAGCAGCATCACTTGCTGGCGTAATGAAGGGTGAGGATGATATGGCCGTGGGTAATATCATTGGCTCGAACGTATTCAACATCCTTGCTGTTATGGGTATCCCTGGCATCCTCAACCCTTCAGTCTTGAGCGAGTTTGCGATGGGTCGTGATTTCTGGGTAATGCTAGGCGTATCGCTACTGCTTGTCGTCATGGCGCTAGGTAAATCACGTAGTGTGAATCGTATTGAAGGCGGTGTGTTAATTGTGACATTCGTGGCCTACCAAGCTTACCTACTTATGAACATGTCAGCTTAATTATTGATTTAACTTCCCGTACTTGGAGTATTTAATGTCTCAGTCATTCGATTATCGCAGTGTTGCAAAGCAAGTTTTGGAAACCGAAGTTGCAGGTCTTACTCAATTGGACCAATATTTTAATGATGACTTTTGCAAAGCTTGCGACCTTATCCTGAACAACAAAGGAAAAGTGGTTGTGATGGGCATGGGGAAATCTGGCCACATCGGCAAAAAAATCGCAGCAACACTAGCAAGTACTGGGACATCCGCTTTCTTCGTACACCCAGGGGAAGCTGCGCACGGTGACTTAGGAATGATCGGGGCTGGCGATGTTGTGATAGCAATATCCAACTCTGGCGAATCAGGTGAAATCCTAAGCTTATTCCCGGTATTGAAGCGTTTGAACATCAAGATTATCAGCATGACAGGTAAGCCAGCATCAAACATGGCGACGTTATCTGATATTCATTTACAAATATCAGTACCAGAAGAAGCGTGTCCACTTGGTCTTGCGCCAACAACCAGTACAACGGCTACCTTGGTGATGGGTGATGCATTAGCCGTCGCACTTTTACAAGCCAGAGGCTTTACTGCGCAAGATTTTGCTTTGTCCCACCCTGGCGGCGCTTTGGGTCGACAACTATTATTGAAGCTTGAAGATATCATGCATACGGGCGATGCGCTCCCAGTGGTAACACCGGAAGCATTGGTACGAGACGCTCTTTTGGAGATATCTCAAAAAGGCTTGGGGATGACGGCAGTCGTGGGTGAAGACGGTCTAATGGCCGGTATTTTCACTGATGGTGATTTGCGCCGTATCCTAGACAAACGCATCGATATCCATGATACGCAGATCGGCGATGTGATGACGCTAAATCCGACGGTAGCAGAACCAAACATGCTCGCGGTTGAGGGTTTGAACTTGATGCAAGCTAAGAGCATCAATGGCCTAATGTTGTGCCATGAAGGCAAACTAGTCGGAGCGTTAAACATGCATGACTTACTCAAAGCAGGAGTAATGTAATGACACAGACAGTCGAAACTCTATACGGCACGGTAGATTCAGAAGTGTTTGCCGTAGCAAAAGAGATCAAATTGCTTATTTGCGATGTCGATGGCGTATTCTCAGATGGTCGCATCTACATGGGCAACAACGGTGAAGAACTAAAAACCTTCCACACTCGTGATGGCTATGGCATTAAGTCACTGATGAGCGCCGGTATCGAAATTGCAATCATCACTGGCCGTAAATCTCAAATTGTTGAGAATCGAATGACCGCTCTCGGTATTAAGCTTATTTACCAAGGTCAGGATGATAAAGTTAAGGCCTATCAAGATATTTGCGATAAACTTTCAGTGAATCCTGAAAATACGGGCTACATCGGAGACGATCTGATCGACTGGCCTGTGATGGAAAAAGTTGGCTTGAAAGTATGTGTTGCAGATGGTCATCCACTACTTGCAAAGCGTGCAAATTACGTGACAACCATTAACGGTGGTCACGGTGCGGTACGTGAAGTTTGCGACCTTATTTTACAAGCAAGAAATGAACTCGACGTGCATAAAGGTTTAAGCATATGAGTTTTACTCGTATTATCTATTTAATACTCATATTTATTGCCTCTTGGTCGACCTATTACTTGTACGACAAAGAGCAAACATCAACGATACAAGTGGCTCCAAATTTGGAGCTGCCCGCGTTTAGTGGCAAAAGTCTAAACAACATTAGCTATGACGAAAGCGGTATTCGTAGCTATCAGGTTGAATCGACGTATTTAGAGCACTACTCAGTGGTTGGCGATACGCACTTTCAAAACCCGGTTCTTTCGGTATTCAGAGAAGGGCACACGATTGAATGGCAAGTCACCGCTGATCGCGCGATTATGGATGAGAATCAAGTTGTCACGTTTTATGACAACGTCGTGGCAAAGAACCTGTTGCCAGAAGCCAGCTTCGATACAATGACCACAGATAAAATGGTTGTTGAGCTGCCTAGCCGAGATTTTTATTCAGAGACTCCGGTCCATATGATCGGTACATTTTTTGAAACTGAGGGACAAGCAATGAAAGGTAACTTCGGTACCAACAATGCAACCCTCTTTAATTCTGTTCAAGGTAGATATGAAACTCTTACACCTTAGTTTATTCGCTTTGACCCTTGCGGCGCCTAATGTCTATGCCCTTTCTTCGGATAGCGAGCAACCTGTCTACATTGACTCAGACAGCCAGCAATTGGATATGAAAAGTAACCAAGTGACTTTCCTTGGTGATGTAAACCTTAAGCAAGGCAGCATCAATATCAATGCCGATAAGGTTATTGTTACCCGCAACGCCGTAAACGGTGAGATTGAAGAAATTCAAGGCTTCGGTAAGCCAGCGACCTTCTCTCAACTGACTGACGACGGGAAGACACTCTACGGTGAAGCTGACGACTTACATTACCAGCTTGTTGCCGACAAATTGATCATGACTAAGAATGCAATGCTATCTCAAGATGGCAGCATCATCCGTGGCTCTAAGATCACCTACCAGATCGGCTCTCAAAAATTAGTCGCTGACAGTGGTGAAAACAAACGAGTGTCAACGGTTTTACAACCAACGGAAGTGAATAAGTAACGATGGCTGTTCTTAAAGCAAAAAACCTAGCGAAAACCTACAGCAAGCGCAAAGTTGTTACCGATGTAAGCTTGCAGGTAGAGTCAGGCCAGATCGTTGGTCTGCTTGGCCCTAACGGTGCGGGGAAAACGACCTCTTTCTATATGATAGTTGGCCTGGTTGCACGTGATGAAGGTACTATCAGCATTGACGACCGTGACATCAGTATCTTGCCAATGCACAGTCGTTCTCGTCTTGGTATCGGTTACCTACCGCAAGAAGCATCTATTTTCCGTAAGTTGTCTGTTGAGAACAACATCATGGCCGTTTTACAAACCCGTGATGAAATGACTAACGAACAGCGCCAAGATAAGCTGGAAGACCTTCTAGAAGAGTTCCACATCCAACATATCCGCACCAGTAATGGTATGGCTCTGTCAGGTGGTGAGCGTCGTCGTGTGGAGATTGCTCGAGCTCTAGCAGCAAACCCGCAATTCATTCTGCTGGATGAACCGTTTGCCGGTGTTGACCCGATCTCAGTTATCGATATCAAGAAAATCATTGTTCACCTACGTGATCGCGGCTTGGGCGTTTTGATTACCGATCACAACGTTCGTGAAACATTAGATGTGTGTGAAAAAGCTTATATCGTAAGCCAAGGACATCTGATCGCTGAGGGTACTCCTGAAGATGTTCTCAATAACGAACAAGTTAAACAAGTTTATCTAGGCGAACAATTCCGTCTATGATTATATAGAGAGTATCGAGAGTTCTAAGAATAATAACTAGGTAAGTCACACTGAATGAAACCCTCATTACAACTTAAGCTAGGCCAACAGTTAGCAATGACTCCTCAATTGCAGCAAGCGATTCGTTTGTTGCAATTGTCTACTTTAGATTTGCAGCAAGAGATTCAAGAAGCACTTGAATCTAATCCACTACTCGATGTCGAAGAAGGCAATGAAGATACGCCTACATCGGAAGAGAAACCTAGCAGTGACGAGAAAGAAACAGTTGAAGCCACAGAGCAAGATTTACCTGATAGTTCAGACTTAATCGAAAAATCAGAAATTGGCAACGAACTAGAAATCGACACAACTTGGGAAGACGTCTACAGCGCAAACACAGGTAACACTGGTATTGCGATTGATGACGACATGCCTGTTTATCAAGGCGAAACGACTCAAAGCCTACACGATTACCTACTTTGGCAACTCGACCTAACACCATTCTCTGAAACTGACCGAAGCATTGCTTTCGCGCTGATTGATGCCATTGATGACTATGGCTACCTCACCGTATCTTGTGAAGATATCCTTGAAAACTTCGATAGCGAAGAAGTAGAGCTTGATGAGATTGAAGCCGTCCGCAAACGAGTTCAGCAGTTTGACCCGCTGGGTGTCGGTTCAGTGAACCTACAAGATTGCTTGTTACTGCAACTGGCAACCTTTCCCCAGGATACCCCTTGGCTTAACGAAGCTAAGTTAGTACTTACTAGCCACATCGACCAACTCGGTAACCGCGATTACAAATTAGTCATCAAAGAAACCAAGCTGAAAGAAGCGGAACTACGTGAAGTTCTGCAGTTGATTCAGCAATTGGATCCTCGACCTGGCAGTAAAATTACACCGGACGAAACTGAATATGTGGTTCCTGACGTAACGGTGTTCAAAGATCTTGGAAAGTGGTTAGTCACCATTAACCCTGATAGTGTCCCTAAGCTGAAAGTAAATCAGCAATATGCCGCTCTTGGTAGCAAGGGCAGCAGTGCAGACAACCAATTCATTCGCTCAAATTTGCAAGAAGCAAAATGGCTAATCAAAAGCTTAGAAAGCCGAAATGAGACGCTACTCAAAGTTGCGCGATGCATTGTTGAACATCAGCGTGATTTCTTCGAACATGGCGAAGAAGCGATGAAGCCAATGGTTCTGAATGATGTTGCGTTAGCCGTTGATATGCACGAATCCACGATCTCTCGTGTGACGACTCAAAAATTCATGCACACGCCACGTGGCATCTTCGAACTCAAATACTTTTTCTCAAGCCATGTCAGCACTGACAATGGCGGTGAATGTTCATCTACAGCAATTCGCGCACTGATTAAGAAGCTTGTCGCAGCGGAAAATACCGCGAAGCCTCTCAGTGATAGTAAGATTGCTGCTTTACTGGCTGACCAAGGAATTCAGGTAGCTAGACGTACCATAGCGAAATACCGTGAGTCTCTGGGCATTGCCCCATCGAGTCAGCGTAAACGCCTGCTATAAGCTAATTTAGTTAGCTATTTAGTTAACTATTAATTTGGTTATAACCTGGCAACCAACTGAAAAGGAAAGTCTATGCAAATCAATATTCAAGGCCATCACGTTGATCTTACCGATTCAATGCAAGACTATGTTCGCACTAAATTCGACAAACTTGAGCGCTTCTTTGATCATATCAATAGCGTTCAGGTTGTTTTAAAAGTTGAGAAAATCAATCAAATCGCGGAAGCTACCCTGCATATAAATCAGGGGGAAATCCATGCGACAGCAACTGATGAAAGCATGTATGCCGCGATTGATTCATTGGTTGATAAACTCGTCCGCCAACTCAACAAGCACAAAGAAAAGCTAAGTAGTCACTAACATGCAATTAAGCGAAGTACTTTCATTGGACTGCACCAAAAGTGCAGTCCAATGCACAAGCAAAAAAAGAGCCCTTGAGCTCATCAGTCAGATCGCTGCAGAAAGCTGTGGTCAAGATTCAACAGAACTGTTTGAGTGCATGTTGAGCCGTGAAAAAATGGGCAGTACTGGTATTGGTAATGGCATCGCTATTCCTCATGCTCGTATGAATGTCAGTGATAAAGCGATAGCTGTATTACTACAATGCCAAGACCCAATCGAATTTGATGCGATTGATAATCGTCCTGTCGACCTACTATTTGCCCTGCTTGTTCCAAGTGAACAGTGCAAGGAGCATCTAAAAACCCTTTCATGTATGGCAGAACGACTTAACGACAAGCAGACTCTTAAACAGTTGCGTAATGCTCAAAGCGATCAAGAGCTTTACGACATCATGATCCAAGTGCCAACTTGCGAGCAATAACATGCGATTAATCGTTGTGAGTGGCCAATCTGGGGCCGGTAAAAGTGTTGCGTTACGAGTCCTTGAAGACTTGGGGTATTACTGTGTTGATAATCTTCCAGTAAACCTGCTAAGCGACTTCGTCGAATCGGTACGCGAGATCAATCAAAACGTCGCTGTTAGCATTGATATTCGCAACCTACCGAAAGAACCGCAGTTAGTTACAGAGACACTAGAACAACTAGAAGCCGCCACTGATATTGATGTGAACGTTTTGTTCCTAGACGCAAGTAAGCAAACGCTACTCAAACGCTACAGTGAAACACGCAGAATCCACCCTTTATCGATCGGCCAAGAAAAGTTATCTCTTGAGCAAGCGATTGATTTAGAAAAGACACTCCTAGCACCTCTCGCAGAACAAGCCAGCATTGTGATTGACAGCAGTGACTGCAACCTCTACGAGTTGAGCGAAAAGGTTCGATTTAAAGTTGAAGGCAAAGAGAAGCAAGAGCTGATCATTGTCTTTCAATCTTTCGGTTTCAAATACGGACTACCAAGTGATGCTGACTATGTGTTTGATGTTCGCTTTTTGCCAAACCCTCACTGGGAACCAGCACTACGACCATTAACGGGTCTTGACGCACCCATTCACTCTTTTCTTGAAAAACACTCAGAAGTTCTTGAACTCAAGCAGCAAATTCAAGGCTTTGTTGAGCAGTGGTTGCCAATGTTAGAGAAGAATAATCGCAGTTATCTAACGGTCGCGATTGGTTGTACTGGCGGTAAACACCGCTCGGTTTACCTAACTCAGAAAATTGGTGAATACTTCGAACAACTTGGCCATCAAGTTCAAATCAGACACGCCTCCCTAGAGAAGCACCAACAGGGCTAACCATGGAATTAACTCGAACTGTACTGATCCAAAATCGCTTGGGTCTTCACGCTAGAGCAGCCGTAAAATTGGTTGAGCTTGCACAAAGCTTTGATGCAACCATCACTATCCATAGTGAAGAAGATAAAACGGCAACAGCAGACAGTGTAATGGGGCTACTTATGCTGGAGTCGGCGCAAGGGCAACACATCACTATCCAAGCCGCAGGCACCGATTCACAGCAAGCGCTTGATGCCGTTTGTCACCTAATTGAAGACCGGTTTGATGAGGGCGAGTAGCAAAAACGCTTCACTCACAACATCTAAAACTCAAACCACGCATCAACCAATATTAATTCTTAGTTCTACCTAAGTTAATGATTTAAATAAGCCCCAGAATTAAGTTACTATTCCAAGCATTGTTAGAATAATGAGATAGGAGGAAAATATGGCAGAGCAATTAGAATTCGACCAAGCTCACCAAACCCTCCAAGAAGTCAGCGAAGCCCTAGAAAACGGCCGATTTGTTCACGTACGCCGACAACTTCAGGATATGGAACCTGAGGATATTGCACACCTTTTAGAAGCCTCCCCTCGCAAAAGTCGTGACGTACTCTGGCAACTCACCGATCCAGAAGACTACGGTGAAATTCTTGATGAGCTAAACGAAGACGTCAAAGATGCTCTTGTGTCAAAAATGGCACCAGAAACCTTGGCAGAAGCAACCGAAGGTATGGAAACCGATGACGTCGCATACGTACTTCGAAGCCTACCGGACGATGTTTCTCGCGAAGTCCTTTCTCAAATGGACTCCGTTGATCGCGCTTTAGTTGAAACCGCACTATCGTACCCAGAAGATTCAGCGGGTGCGTTAATGAACACCGACGTAATCACGATCCGTGGTGATGTCGATGTTGAGGTCGTACTGCGTTATTTACGTATGCGTGGTGAATTACCTGACGCTACCGATGCATTATATGTTATCGATGATGACGAACGCCTCATTGGTAACCTATCGCTCAGCACACTAATTACGACTCAGCCTGATGTGTCTGTTTCAGAAGTGATGGAAGATGCCGACGAAGCGATCGCGGTCGAAACTAGCGCCTCTGATATCGCTAGCCTGTTCGAACGTCGTAATTGGGTTTCTGCCCCAGTAGTCGATAGTAATCAACATCTTGTCGGTCGTATCACTATCGATGACGTGGTTGATGTCATTCGTGAAGATGCTGAACACTCAATGATGAGTATGGCGGGTATGGATGATGACGAAGATACCTTCGCACCAGTCGTAAAATCCGCTCGTCGTCGTAGTGTATGGTTAGGTGCAAACGTTTTAGCAGCACTCGCGGCAGCGTCTGTGTCTAATATGTTTGAGGCCACACTGAATGAGATGGCCGCGATTGCCGTTTTGATGACTATCGTACCTTCCATGGGTGGTGTTGCAGGTAACCAAACCGTCGCTCTAGTGATTCGCGGTTTAGCGCTTGGTCACATTGGTGACAGTAACAAACGCGAACTACTACTCAAAGAAGCCTCTATCGGCTTCCTTAACGGCATTCTATGGGCCGTTATCATTGGCGGTATAGTGGTTGCTTGGAAAGGCAATTGGATCTTGGGAGGCATCATCTCAGCAGCGATGATGACAAACTTGATTGTCGCGGGTATTGCCGGTGTAACCATTCCTGTGATGCTGAAGAAGATGAATATCGACCCTGCCCTTGCTGGCGGTATGGCTCTGACCACAGTAACCGATGTGATTGGCCTATCGGTATTCTTAGGCCTAGCCACGATACTTATCTAACTCATACTGACCTAGTGTGAATAAACAGATAGCCTATTTTAAGTTAAGACGCTAAATACAAAAAGGGAGCTCAAAGCTCCCTTTTTTAATGCGTCAAATTTAAGCTTCAGGCTTGAACTTCAGATTTAAACTAAAGCAAATTACTCACCCGCGACTTTCATCGATTCAAGCAAGATAGAACCTGTTTGAATTTGTGAACGAGTTTCAACGTCGTTACCTACAGCTACAATCTGAGTGAACATATCTTTTAGATTGCCCGCGATCGTCACTTCCGATACTGGGTATTGGATCTCTCCGTTCTCAACCCAGAAACCTGCAGCACCACGAGAATAATCACCTGTCACGGTATTAACGCCTTGACCCATCACTTCAGTCACAAGGAAGCCTGTGCCTAACTCTTTTAGCATTTGCTCAAAGTTTTGACCGGTCGATTTAACGAACCAGTTATGAATACCACCCGCATGACCAGTTGGTGTCATATCCATTTTACGTGCGGCGTAGCTCGTTAGTAGGTAAGTTGCTAACACACCGTCGGTGATGATTTCACGATCTTGAGTGAACACACCTTCGCTATCGAATGGGCTTGAAGCCAAACCACGTAAGATATGGGGACGCTCAGAGATATTGAACCAATCTGGCAAGATTTTCTGACCTAGATGATCCAGTAAGAACGAAGACTTACGGTAAAGATTACCACCGCTAATTGCCATCACAAGGTGGCCAATTAGACCTGTAGCGACATCGTTCGCGAACATAATTGGATATTGGCCTGTTGGTAGCTTTTTAGCATCCAAACGGCTGATGGTTTTTTCTGCCGCTTCTTGACCAACACGCTCAGGCGCCCATAGCTCATCACGATGACGTGCAACGGTGTAGCTGTAGTCACGTTCCATTTCACCATTAGCGCCTTGTCCAATCACACAGCAGCTCGTGCTATGGCGACTTGAGGCGTAGCTTGCTAGCAAGCCATGGCTGTTACCATAAACCTTAACACCATAGTGACTGTCGTAGCTTGCACCATCACTTTGCTTGATCTTGTCGCTATAAGCTAGCGCTTGCTTCTCAGCAGCAATCGCAATCTCAGCGGCATAGTCAGGGTTTGGTTCATCAGGGTGGAAAAGGTCCAAATCTGGAATTTCTTTTACCATGTATTCTTTTGCGGCAGGACCTGCAAATGGGTCTTCAGAAGTGTACTGAGCGATATCAAGCGCAGCCGCTACTGTTTGAGCAATTGCCTTTTCACTCAGATCAGATGTAGATGCGCTGCCTTTTTTCTGGCCGCGGTAAACAGTAATACCTAGAGCACCATCACTATTAAATTCAACGTTTTCCACTTCACACATACGTGTTGAAACACTTAAACCCGTTGACTTAGTAATAGCGACCTCAGCTGCGTCTGCACTCACTGATGCCATATCCAACGCTTTAGCTACTGCGGCTTCTAGCTCAACTCTTTGCTGGGCGACTTGCTGTTTTACATCCATATCTATTCTAATTTTTTAGGTCAATATTAGGTAGGATAACAAGAATTTCGCTTTCTCCCCAAGATTCTTGCTAAAATAGGCAATATATTCGTTTGAGATAGTGACATAGGCAGAAAAGATGGCTCGCAAAAACCAAAAAGCCCCATGGGAACCAGAAGAAGAAATCATCTGGGTAAGTAAGACAGAAATGAAAACGGACATGGATGCCCTGCAAAAGCTGGGAGAAGAGCTTGTTGAACTAAAGCCTTCTATTCTTGATAAGTTCCCTTTGTCTGAAGACCTGGCACAAGCGATTAAAGATGCACAACGCTTTAAAAATGAAGCAAAGCGCCGTCAGCTTCAATACATTGGTAAAGTAATGCGCAATGTAGATCCAGAGCCAATTCAAGCGGCTTTAGATAAAATTCGCAACAAACACTCTCAAGCAACAGTTGAACTGCACAAACTAGAACAACTGCGTGACCGCGTTGTTGCAGAAGGCGATGCTGCCATTTCTGACGTTATGGAAATGTACCCTGAAGCAGACCGTCAACGTCTTCGTCAGCTAGCTCGCCAAGCTAACAAAGAGAAATCAGCAAACAAGCCAGCGAAGTCTTCTCGCGAGATCTTCCAAATCTTAAAAGAGCTAAAGCAAGGCGACTAACCTTCGTCTCCTTTTACTCAGAAAGATAATAAAAGACCTAGCACATGCTAGGTCTTTTTGTTTTCGACTTACTCAATATCAAAAGCCATCAAGACCAATACTCAGTCGTCACTCACCCGCTTTAACAAACGAACTTAATTCTTGCTGTGGATGAGTAGCGGTCAGTACCTCTATCGAGTCTTCAACCAACACCTTACCTAGCGCCACAAAAATAAACTTATTCGCGATACTGCGTGCATCACCTAAATGGTGCGTCACCATCAATACCGTAATATTTCGTTCTGCCGCTAATCGCTTCACTAAGCTAAGCATCTCCTCGCGCAGCAAAGGATCAAGCGCAGAGAAAGGTTCATCAAGCAACCAGATATCATGAGGCTGAACAAAACAGCGGGCTAACGCGACACGCTGGCGCTGGCCACCCGATAAATGCTCAGGCAATCTATCTAAATACTCTGCAACACCTACTTGTGCGGCTGCTTGCTCAACTTTGAGCTTTTGGGTTGCTGTAAGCTTTAATCCTGGATGCAGCCCTAAACCAATATTTTCACGTACGGTGAGATGGGCAAAAAGATTGTGTTCTTGGAACAACATCGCCAATGGACGTTGGTGCGCTTCTTTACCAATAAGCGATTGTCCTGCCACTGAGATCTCACCCGATGTAGGCTCTATGAATCCCGCAACTAGCGCCAACAACGTTGATTTACCAGCGCCACTCGGCCCCATCAACGCGACAATGTCGCCCTGCTCAGCTTGGAAATCAAAGCGAAACAACTCTCGGTGATAGTGGTAGTCCACCTCTTTCATCACTAACATCATCGGTTCCTTAACTCTTTAGCATTAGGCTTTGATCTTCGAGTAAATAAAAATTCTATTAAGCTAAAACTGCCCACACTCAGCAGCAGCAAACTCACCGAAACCACCGCCGCAGCTTCCATTTGATAGCTGCCTAACAATTGGAATAGATACAAAGGCAGCGTTCTAAAATCTTGGCTACCAAACAAGGCAATAGCACTTAAGTCACCCATCGCCAGCATGAAACTAATAGAGAAGGCTTGCGCCATTGGTTTACGTAGTGCGCGCCACTCCACCAGCCTAAAACGTGTGAAACCTGTCATTCCCAAGCTTGCACACACGTATTGATACTGTTGAGATAAATGCAACATAGGTTGGGCTAAGGTTTTTATCACATAAGGCAGTGCCATCAAGCTATTTACTGCAATCACAATAAAGAAAGCTAAGCTAAATACATCGGTAAATGAACGCAGTAATAAGAAGAGTCCCGTACTGATCACTAATCCAGGTGTCACTAAGATAATGGTACCAATCAGCTCGATTTTATCGGCTCTAAAGTTCTTGTTCTGCAAACGCCATGCACGACTGGTCAGGAGTATCGCAATACCAATACCGACGGCAATAACACTTGCTAAGGACGCAACTTTAACTGAGGTCATTAGCGCAGTCCAAAACGGTTCGCTGCTGAGCACAGTCAGTGCTTGTGAGTTAATACCACTGACGATAACCATGGCTAATGGCGGCAATACCAGCATTGAGACTACTATGATCCAAAAGCTATCCCAAGCTTTTGACCACCAGCAGTCCTTAACCAAATATTTCTCTTCCGACAACTGACTGGCCGTCACTGAAATAGGTTTCGACAGGCGCTGAATACTCACCGCGAGCACTCCACACAGCAGCATTTGCCATATCGCGAGCAAGGCACCAGCCTGTAAGTCAAAGTCGAATTTAATCGCTTGATAAATAGCGAGTTCGATAGTGGTCGATTTCGGACCTCCACCTAGCGCCATCACGGTAGCAAAGCTAGTAAAGCACAACATGAAGACTAAGCCACATACATGAGGCAGTTGTTGTCTCAATCGCGGCCATTCGACCCATTTAAATTTATTCCAATGACTCATACCCAAATGAGCACACAGCTTATGTTGCTCTGCAGGCACGGTATCTAAAGCTTGTAAAAGTAAACGACTGGCATAGGGCAGATTAAAAAAGACATGTGCGAGCAAAATGCCATTCAATCCATAGATGGAGAATGGTAATTCAATATCGAAGTTCGCCAGAAATTTAGCTAACCAACCACTGTTGCCATAAATTGCAAGCAAACCAAACACACCGACTAACACAGGCAAAACCAAGGTCGACGCGAACAGCCTTAACAACAGAGCTCGCCCAAAAAATTGCCTGCGACACAAAGCATGAGCAATAGGTATAGCAAAGCCAACACTCAGCACAGTTGAGAGTGTCGCTTGATAAAAACTGAATTTCGTTACATGCCAATAGTAAGGATCGGACCATACTTGGCTGATATCAAGAGAAGGGGCATTGCTAAGCAATGCCCCAACTGCTGAAACCACAAAGGCGGTAATGAGTATCGCAACCCAGATCCCGACCTTAGGTGTTTTCTTTATCATAAATTGATTTTTTACCGTAAGTGGTTCACTCAGTTAATATCGAACGAACCTTTAAATACAGAAAGTTAGAAAGCTGAGCTTTAGGAAACTCATCTTTAGAAAGTTAAGCTAGAAGGCTAATCCTTTAAAAAGTAAGTGCACTCTGCCATTCACGAATCCATGGCTTACGCTTAGCAGCGATTTCTTCAGGCGTAAAACTCAGAGCTTTCTGCGGTACTGTTAACTGATCGAACCCTTTTGGTAGCTCGATATCCGTCACTGGGTACATCCAGTTGCCCGTTGGCATCGCCGATTGGAATTCATCACTTAAGATAAACGCCATAAACTCATCGGCCAGTTTTTCATTTTTGCTGCCTTTAACTTTCGCTGCCACTTCCACTTGAGTGTAATGACCTTCTTCAAAGCTTGCAGCTGCATACTTAGAATCACTTTCTGCAATGATGTGGTAAGCAGGAGATGTTGTGTAAGACAAGACTAAGTCCGACTCCCCCTTTAAGAACATAGAGTAAGCTTCAGACCAACCTTTAGTAACCGTAACCGTCTTCTGAGCAAGTTTCTTCCAAGCTGCCGCCGCTTCATCACCGTATACCGACCTCATCCATAGCATCATGCCTTGACCCGGCGTTGATGTACGTGGGTCTTGGTAGATAACCTTAAGGTCGTCACGCTGCTCAACCAGTTCTTTCAAGCTCTTAGGTGGGTTTGCTAGTTTCTCTTTGTTATAGATAAACGCAAAGTAACCAAAATCATAAGGAACAAAGGTGCTGTCGTCCCAGCCGTTAGGAAGTGTCACTGAAGACGTATCAACATTGTGCTCAGCCAATAAGCCCGTCGCTTTCGCTTCAGCCATCAGATTGTTATCTAGGCCTAACACGATATCTGCTTTGCTGTTACCGCCTTCAAGGCGCAAGCGGTTCAGAATAGACACGCCATCTTCTAGCGCGACAAAGTTCACATCGCAGCCACACTTTTCTTCAAATGCTTTTTCAACGGCAGGACGAGGGCCCCAATCCGCAGCAAAAGAATCATAGGTATAAACCGTTAGGGTATTGTCTGCAGCAAAGGCAGAAAAAGAGATGGCTGTAGTAACAGCAAGAGTTGTTAATGTGAATTTCACTGGACGCTCTCCATGGTCTGAGCGGCACAGGTTTGAGGGAGGAGAACGGTAGAAGTTGTTCCTAACTCAATTCCTACGCCAGCATTATCTGGTTCAGGTTTACGAGTCCCAAGCACTTGCTTGATCTCAGCTCGCATTCATTATTTGAATGGTTCGCTCCCCGATGAGTGTTCAGAATTGTAATTCGAATTTTAACAATAAGCTATCAAGTTTGGATCAATTACGTTGATCGTAACCCCAACGTGGCACTAAACCTTGCTCGATACCAAGATGATCCAAAATGCGCGCCACCATAAAATCGACCAGATCTTCAATCGACTTGGGTTGATGATAAAAACCCGGAGCGGCAGGCATAATCGTCACGCCCATGGTCGATAGCTTATGCATGTTCTCTAAGTGCAGCGTCGAGAATGGCGTCTCACGAACCACTAACAACAGTTGGCCTCGTTCTTTCATGACCACATCTGCAGCACGCTCAATCAGGTTATCCGATAAGCCATGAGCAATTGAAGCCAAGCTTCCCGCTGAACATGGGCAAACGACCATCTGCTTCGGCGCTGCAGAACCAGAGGCAACCGGTGAGAACCAATCATCTTTGCCACACACCACCAGCTTTTCTGGGTCGCAGCCTAAATGCTTAACCAAAGCTTGTTTCGCGGCATCTGGTCCAGCAGGTAGCTTAAGTTCATGCTCGGTCGCCAACACCACTCGCGCAGCCGACGATATCATTAAATAGACCTGATAATCCGCCGCCAAAAGGCATTCAAGTAAACGCAGGCCATAAGGCGCACCTGATGCGCCAGTGAAAGCGAGGGTTATAGCTTTATCGTGTTTTGTCATGTTCTCAATTACTTCAAAATATAAGGTCGTGAATACCGTTAGCCTTTGAGTGCCAACGCATCCAACAATTTCTGGTGAATACCACCAAAGCCACCATTACTCATTACTAAGATTTGGTCGCCCGCTTGTGCCTCTGAGACAATTCTAGCAACGAATGCATCCATGTCATCACTTACATGTGCGGGCTGATGGCACGCATCGGCAACATCTTGTACAGACCAATCAATGTTATCTGGTTGGAATAAGTAGGTAGAATCCGCCTGTTTGAGCGAATCAGCCAAGGTTTCTTTATGCACACCACGCTTCATGGTGGCAGAACGAGGCTCTAAAACAGCAATGATTTTTTTCGTATCGACCTTATTACGTAAGCCACCCAGAGTAAGTTCAATCGCTGTAGGGTGATGAGCAAAATCGTCATAGACAGAAACACCTGCCACTTCGCCTTTAAACTCTAAGCGACGCTTGGTATTAATGAAAGTCGCCAGTGATTCACATCCTAAGTCGGGTGTCACACCGACATGTCTTGCCGCCGCAATCGCCATCAAGGCATTACTTACGTTATGATCGCCAACCAAATCCCAGTCTACGGTTCCAACACATTCGTCTTGGAAATAGACCTCAAATTTAGAGCCATCTTTAACCAGTTTCTTGGCATCCCAATCGCCAAGTTCGCCGCTCGATTCAGTCTCACTCCAACACCCACGAGATAGAACATCTTCAATAGCCGTATCTTGCTTCGGTGAGAAAATACGACCATTACTTGGCACAGTGCGAACCAGATGATGGAACTGTCGCTTGATCGCTTCAAGATCATCAAAGATATCCGCATGATCGAACTCTAGGTTATTCATCACCAAGGTTCTTGGGTGGTAATGAACGAACTTAGATCGTTTATCGAAAAAAGCACTGTCGTATTCGTCGGCTTCAACCACGAAGAACATGCTTTCACCAAGGCGAGCAGAGATACCAAAGTTACCCAACACACCGCCAACTAAGAAGCCCGGTGCATAGCCGCAGTCTTCCAAGATCCAAGCCAACATGCTTGATGTAGTGGTCTTGCCATGCGTTCCCGAGACCGCAAGAACCCAACGGTCACGCAGTAGAAATTCTTGCAACCATTGCGGGCCTGATGTGTATCTAAGGTTATTATCCAATACATACTCAACACACGGGTTACCACGGCTCATCGCATTACCGATAACCACGAGATCAGGCCTTGGCTCTAATTGACTAGGGTCGAACCCTTCAATAATTTCAATCCCTTGTGATTCCAACAAAGTGCTCATTGGAGGGTAAACATTCGCGTCACTACCCGTAACCTTGTGACCTAATTGACGAGCCAATACCGCGGCACCACCCATGAAGGTGCCACAAATTCCTAAGATGTGAATATGCATATATTGCTTCCAAACGCTTGGCTAAATGAGCCATGTCTAAATCAAACTACTTGCACTCATTATCATTAAATGGCGATTAAAAGCGAGCAGCAATGCAAAACAAATTTAGTCGACATAGTAAGTGAGATCTGTGTCGCTTAGTTCATTACCATTAAAAAGATCTAACCTTTAGAATTTAGGTAAGCGTCTAGATGAATAAAGCCCACTCAAGAGGCCTAATCTACAGTGCTCAAATCCCCCCTAATATTGAGAGAAGTTTAAGGAAATAACATGTCTGAGATGCGCACCCTTGGTGAGTTCATTGTTGCAAAACAAAGTGACTTTCCCCATGCAAGTGGTGATCTATCATCCCTTTTGTCATCAATTCGTCTTGCTGCAAAAATTGTTAACCGTGAAATCAACAAAGCAGGCCTTGTCGACATTACTGGCGCTGTTGGTACAGACAACGTTCAAGGTGAAGAGCAACAAAAGCTAGACCTTTACGCGAACGACAAATTTAAAGCGGCTCTAGAAGCTCGTGACCAAGTTTGTGGCGTTGCAAGTGAAGAAGAAGACGAAGCTGTTGCCTTCAATAAAGAGCTCAACAAAAACGCAAAATACGTCGTATTGATGGATCCACTTGATGGTTCTTCAAACATCGATGTGAATGTATCGGTTGGTACAATCTTCTCTATCTACCGTCGAGTATCACCTATTGGTACTCCGCCAACACAAGAAGATTTCCTACAACCTGGGCACAAGCAAGTTGCCGCGGGTTACGTAATTTACGGTTCTTCAACCATGCTGGTTTACACAACAGGCGCTGGCGTCAATGGTTTCACTTACGACCCATCACTGGGTACCTTCTGTCTATCTCATGAAAACATGATGATCCCTGATGAAGGTAAGATCTACTCGATCAACGAAGGTAACTACTTCCGCTTCCCTACGGGTGTTAAAAAGTACATCAAGTACTGCCAAGAAGATGAGCCAAGTGATAACCGCCCTTACACCTCTCGTTACATTGGTTCTCTAGTATCAGATTTCCACCGTAACCTGCTGAAAGGTGGCATCTACTTATACCCAAGCACACAAAGCCACCCTCAAGGTAAACTGCGTTTGCTTTACGAGTGCAACCCAATTGCTTTCCTTATGGAACAAGCGGGTGGTATCGCTTCAGACGGTGCTCAACGTATCATGGACATCAAACCAACTGAGTTACACCAACGTGTACCTTTCTTTGTTGGCTCAACAGACATGGTTCGCAAAGTAGAAGAGTTTCTTGAGCTTAACCGAGACTAATTCTCTCGTTTATTTCTCAAAATAACGTCATTAAAAAAGCCAGCATTCACATGCTGGCTTTTTGTTTGATCACTCAAAACACATAGCTACTGAGGGTTGTCCCGCTTACACCAGTCACCCGAAAGTATTTCTTTATTAGCTGTTAGATCAAGCTGATATAAATATACCCATGCTAATCCAAATATAGTCTCTATTTGCTCGCGACGATACTCAACAGGAACATCTTCTAGCCGATCGAGCGACTCCAAAATTTCGTCGTTAATGATATAGACCTCGCCAGCGACACTTTTCTTTCCGAAAATCATCGCCGGATACGCAACTAAATCAAAAAGTGCGTATTCCTCAGGTGTGTCAAACCTTCCTAAACACTCACACTGTTTTAAATAGTGGTGGTTCGATTGGTCTTTTCTCAATGTCCCGTAAACAAAAACGAGGTGCTGCATACTCACTCCCTAGCATTCGTCACCCGCGAATCAATCGCCGCTCAAAGTGTTACTCAAATTCAAATTGATAGAGAAGATCCACAGCACTGTCTAGACCCGATACTGCCTCAACGTAGAGATCCTGCATCAATCGATAACGAACGGTAAACTCGCCTAACGAGTTAAAGATACCCACACCATATTTCACCTGTAAACCAGGGAGAATATAGCCGCTTACCGTAACCTGAGAGTCATCCCCAGAGCCTGCTGTATCCAGTTGTAAATCTTGTACACCAAAGGCTTCACCGATTTCGCCAACAACCTTACCACTCTTCGCCAAACTCAAACCGATCAAGGTTGTTGTCATCGAACCGCTCGACTCACCATCGATATCTTGGCCACGCAGAATATAAGACAGCGCGTTCGCTTGTGGCATCGCTGGATCAGAGTAAATCTCGATGGTCGGCTCTGTCGCAGGGCCTGTAACTCGAATACCTGCGGTCACATCATCCTGAGTATTATCAGGGTTACGAATTGCATTGATGGCTACATATGGTTGATCCGGTGGACCATTCATTAGAATTTTACCCTCTTCGATCAAGAGGTCTTGCCCGAATGATTGGTAAGTACCATCGACGATATTCACTTCACCAGTGATGAATGGACCTTGGTCTTTTTGAGCTACATTGAGCTTACCAACCAAGTCGCCTTCAAGACCAAAGGCAGACAATTTAAAGTCATCACCAATGGAGATATTAATATTGGTCATCACATTGAATGGGATCGTATCTTCACTTTCAGGCTCAAGATCTTTGTTCAATATCACCTGATCGGAAGACACACCAACCGCTGACGGTGGTAAGTCTTCTACCACAATTCGTCCCCATGGTAGTGCTATGTCACCGGTAATTTTTGCCAGCTCGGGCGTGACATCAATAGTCATATCAGGTACGACCTTAACCTTGACCATCGGCGGGATATCAACCATCAACTCATCGGCAAAAACTCTAACGTTAGAGTGCCATGCTTTAAGATCTTGCCAATCCCCGGTTCCCTCAATATCAAGGTGACCGTCAGGCGTTTCTACATTCGCATCCAGTTTTGCACTATAACCATCAAAGTCGAGATCGATACGGCCATCTTTCACATCAACAGGCGTAACGTCGCCTTTGACTTGAATACCATCAACCGAGAACTGACCAAAAACTTGAGGGTGCATCAAAGAGCCTTTAACTTGAAGATCACTCTCAAGGTCGGCTTTCAACAGGCTGTACTCACCTAGGATTGGTTGTAAGAAATCGAGGTGGAACGTGGTCAGCTTAATTGCAGCATCGACCATTTTGTCTTCGGCAAGAATATCCGGTAACGACACCGTACCAGACAGGTCACCATTGTCGGAAACATCCAGCTTAAAATCGGCATCCAATTTGTTATCTTTCAGCTGGGCATTCAATGCAATACTTTCCCAACCCAGTGTGATTGGCTCACCAACTTGTTGAACAACCTGACCTTTCGGCATATCAACACTTACCGTAACCTCAGGCTCACCTTGTTCAGACCACTTAGCATGAGCGGTCGCATTGACTAAGCCCTGCAATTGCGTCTCTTTAGGCACAAAGGCTTTAATCTGCTCGAAATCGAATTGATTGATGGCCACCTTGGCCTCACCCGATTTACCGACACGAACGTCTTCATCCAAACACACACTCGAACCAGATTGTGTCCAACAGTGCGCTTGAACATCGGCAAACTGTTTATCGACATCCGCCTTTATCGCGACAGGTTGATCTAATACCCAAGGACCTTGCTGAGTGGTTATTTTGACGCGGTCTAACGACCCATCCCAAATAATAGAAGGCTTTTGAATCAACTCTCCAGAGATCGCCAAACTTGTCGACACGATGTCGGATATCACATCAAGTGTCACTGTGTGTTTCTTCTCGCCACCACTGACCGTGAGATCAATGCTTTCCACGCTTTGATCTTGATAGGTTAAGTTCTTAGCTTTGAGTACAAGATCGGCTTGAGCCTCAGGTAATGGCAGAGGAACCACAGAGCCATTAAGCGACAAGGATTCTAGTGTTGCTTCGTTATTCCAATCGACCTTATCAACATTTAAAGCGAGATCAACTTCAGGCTCTTTCGTTGGGCCGCTAAGTTGGATGCTACCGATCACTCTACCTTTCAGCTCAGGACTACTTTTTGCAAGCTCAGGGAAGAAGATCTCAACTCCCATGTCCCATTGCTTATCAAGTTGCCCCTGTGCCTTAATCGAGTTAACACCATGAGCCAAGCTCAAACCGCTGGTTTTCAGCTTTGGTTCACCGCTCGCGCTGCGATCCGACGCTGACAACTGACCTTCGATATCCAGAGGGTACTCTCGCAAGATCCCTTCAATATCCAGTTTAGGCAATTCAATCGCCCAACCGCCCGCTTCCGTCAACTCACCCGAGGTGACGATGCTTCCGCTAATGTTACCCTCGGCTTCTGGCCATTGCAGGCCCGGCTGAATGTCTTTAAGTGTTACATCAGCTTGCCAGTTAACGAGACTCTTCCAGTTAGCTTTGACCACACCATTCAACTCACCACCTAATGTATTCAGCTTTAGACGCTCGAACTCAATCTGTTCCGTCGTGCCTTTACCCTGCAGATCGATGGCTAACTCAGGGATTTCCTTACCATCGGCCTCACCTTTAAGTAGAACATTGAAACCATCTAGTGAGCCATTAGCTTTGAATTGCTCAATTGTCGCTTGGTAATCGCTTTTTCCGGTAAGAGGCCACTGCGCTTGTCCGCCCTCTAAAAGAAGGTCAAATGGTAGAGTAGGCTCTAAGGGTTGAATATCCCCAGATAGCTTTGCCTCAATCAGCTCAGAAAACTGAGAATCTAAGTGCAGCTTAGCCACGCTTCCTTGTGCTTTTAGTGATAATTTCTGACCAGCAAGGTCGGTTTCTTTCACTAACGCATCCAAAGAAAGTTCTAGCGGATATCCCCCCTTGAGCTCAACCTTCGTCGCTAAATTCGCACTTGCTTGGGGCATATCAAGCTCTAGAGTGGAAACATCTACCGTGTGCTTACCCGCCGTAGCTTCAAGGCCAAGGTGGTTGACAATAATTGGCGCTTCTTGTTCTAAGGTGAAACGGTTTAGGTCAAAACGCTCAAGTACAACCTGCAAAGGAATTAAGACTTCAGGTAACTCGATAGCCGTTTTAGTGGCAGCCTCTGGTTCTACAATTTCTGTTTGCGGTTCTTCTGTCGATTCAGCAAGCTTAATTTTTAGGTCATTGAACAAGGTTGGCGAAACCGTCAGCGTTTCACCCTGCATGCTCAGAGCGGTTGAGAACAAACCCCATTCGATTTCATGACCCAAGATATTCAGTTTGATATCAGATAAAGCGATGCGATTGATCACTATTGGTAATGGTGTTTTCACTGATGTTAGGGGCGGAGTCGGTTCTACTTCTTCTGTAGAGGGTGGAGGCAGTTCAGTAAATGCGAAGTCCAACCCTTGAATCGCTAAACGATCAACACACAGCTTAGGATCAAGCAAACAACGAGGGTTAATAGCCAAGTTCAGCTTTTGAACCTTGGTGTCGATATGCAGGCTGTCATCTTTAAACTGAACCTTATTAAGCGTAAAGCTTGGGAACAGGGCTCCTTTAGTACTTTCCACTTTAAGTTGTGGTAATGCTTTTTCAGCGCCCCACAGCACAGTGTTCAACCCCGGGTTAGTGAACAAAACAAAACCGAGCAGGGCTATCAACAACAGCAAAATAGACGTCAATGAGATCGACGTCCACTTGATGAATTTGCCCATCACTTTGATCATAATTCTGGCCCTAAACTAAAGTGTAACTGGAACTCATCACCTTTTGCTGCATCTAGGCCCCAAGCAAAATCTAGACTCACTGGACCAACGGGGGACGCCCAACGCACCCCAACACCGGTGCCGTGCTTCCACTCTGGTTTGTCATTAAATGCATCACCAATATCGTAGAATGCTGCGCCCCACCAGTTTCCAACCAAGCGGTATTGGTATTCAAACGAGCTGGTTGCCATGAATTTCGCACCCGTTAATGCACCACTTTTATCGCGAGGAGAGATCGACTCATAACCGTAACCACGAATGCTGTTATCACCACCGGCAAAGAATCTTAGGGAAGGAGACAGCTTCTCAAACTCGTCGGCAAAGTTACCGCCAAATTGAAGCCGAGTTAGGCCTCGGTGGTTATCGCCAATGCTTCGAATCCAAGCGGTTTGGCCTTGAAAACGAACAACCTTAGTTTCGGATAACAAGGTATCATCGGCCGCTTCAAACATAATGGTTTGTTTATCGCCCCACATCGGCATCGAACCACCTCGCGTTCGAGTTCGTGAGAAAGAGAAACCCGGCAAAACAAACTGTGCCAAGTCATCTTGTAAACCTTGTTCATAGTTTTCGACCAAGTATCGAATGAACACCGTGCGTTGCCAGCCGTTATCTAGGCGCCAGTACCTTTCTAAGGCGAGGTTTGACTCCAAACTTTTGGTATCTCGGTTATCCAAGTTCTTCATACCGTACTTAATTTGATAGTAGTCATTAAGCACGTCATCCAATGGGATTTTATAAGCCGCGGTAATCGTCTGCTCGGGCTTGGAGATCGACAAACTACTATTGAAGCTATGACCTTTCTCGTTAACCCAAGGTTTTTTCCATTTGAGAGTGCCTTTCACGCCCAAGTCTGTTGATACACCGATACCTGTTTCGATTTGGTTACGCGCTTGCGGAGCAAGGCTAACCTTCATCGGGATTTCTCGGCCTTCGCCTAACTGACTTAAATCTGGTTCAACAAATACCGAGGAGAACCAATCCGTATTGGACAGGTTTTGGTTGTACTCGCCGACTTTGGTAATTGAGTAAGGTTCACCATCTTCAAACGGCTTGAGAGATTGCACTTTGTCATCTTCAATTTGACTGCCCGTCACAGTGGTTGTGCCAAAGTGATAGCGGATGCCACTGTTATAATGAAGGCGGACATAAGCGCGGTTTAATTCAGGAGCGACTTCTAGCTTGCTAAGATCATACGCCCCATCGAAGTAGCCTTTCGCTAATCCAAGGTTGCGGATCGATGATTTCAAAGAATCATAATTGCCATGATTCAGAATCGAACCTTTAGACAGCTTACTCCTAGCTATTAAAGCCAAAAAGTCAGGATCATCTTTGGCTTCACCAGTCAGAACGATATCTGAGGTATAAATAACAACAGGCTCTCCCGGCTCAACCGTAACGGTCATTTCGGTATCATCTTCGGGGTGAGAAAATGTGATATTAGGGTGGTAGTAACCTAACGCATTCAGGGCTTCTTTTATCATAGACTCCAAGCGAGATTGGAACCTTAATGAAACCGAGTACTCTTCTTCAGGAATCGCACTCAGATAAGCATCAACATTATCCTCAAGCGCTCCATTAAGCCCTTTAATTTCAAGGGAAACATCAGCGAAAGCGAGCGTCGATGACAATAGAGTGCCAATCAGAACTGGTAAAGTTTTTCTTATCATGCTTAATTGGTGAAGAAGTTATCAATACGTTAATAAATGAAAAGAAATAATACCGCTAAAAAGACATTGAGTCTGTAATAAATCTTGGAATAACACGGTCTAATTTAAAGACTTAATCAATATGAACCAGCCGTTAATATGAACCTGGATCTAATGTTAACTTAAGCGGTAAACGTATGCGAAAAGGAATATAACATGCTAAACAAACAACAACTGGTTTCCGCAGCAACCGCATTACCGGGAAATGCAGACCCAATCCGAATCACTGAGCGCCATTTTGTCAATCAAACTGACTTGCTCGATACTCCTATGGGTTCCCAACAAGAAGTCCTACTTGGTATGGGATGCTTTTGGGGAGCTGAGCGTTTGTTTTGGCAACTTGATGGTGTTATTTCCACATCCGTTGGTTACGCTGGTGGATACACAGTCAATCCCACTTATGAGCAGGTATGCAGCGGACAAACCGGCCATACCGAAGTCGTTCGTGTCATTTTTGATAGCGAACAAACATCTTTAGCTCGAATACTTGAGACCTTTTGGGAGCGCCATAACCCCACCCAAGGGATGCGCCAAGGCAACGACTTAGGGACTCAGTACCGTTCCGCGATATACACATTCAGCGAACAGCAACAAGCCGTCGCCGAACACTCTAAACGTGAATATCAACGAGCAATGACTGAATCATTAGGCAACGAGATCACGACGGAAGTTCTGCCTGCTGGAAAATATTTTTTCGCAGAAACCTACCACCAACAATACCTAGCCAAAAATCCTAACGGTTACTGTGGGTTGGGTGGTACGGGTGTGTGCTTCCCTCCGCAATAATGTGTGTTAGGCATACAAACTAGAACAACATTCATTAAAAAAGGGCTTCCGCTAGGAAGCCCTTTTTCATTGGAGATCTATTTTACGCAATGCAAAGCTATAACCGTCAGTTACACCGGCAGCGCAGCAATGGTGCCGTTAACTTCTTTAAAAATAGTGAGCTTTTGTTTGTCTGAAACTTCAGGAAGAAGCACTTTGCCTTGGTCGAAGCGAAACTCTCCGATACCCTCAATAGCAAACTGGCCTTTGAATAGGACTTTAACGAAACGTGCCACTTGATGTGGACGATAAGTAGAAAATTTTCTTAACATAATACAACCTCAATTCCATTTGAGTACTACAGTCACGTACCTAAACACCAACGTATTCAAAGCACATTCAATCGCTAATTCCTTTAGCAAACAGCAAGATAATCTATTGTTCATCTCGATATTGATGCATTATACCTTTTGGTAACAACCCTGCAACTTATTTCTACGTCGTACGATAAAAAAGTTAAAGAGGCATTTTTCAAATTTCATATTATACTTCCAGAGCAAACCAATAAGCGGAACAAAAATATAATGAAAAACAAAACTCTACTGGCTTTTTTAGCCGCAGCCTCTCCACTCTTCGCCAATGCTCACAACCTATCTGTAGGTACAACTCTACCTGCTGTCGATGTTAGCAACTATGGTGAAATCGTACTAAACGACGGAAATACCGGATATCAAGCTTGGGCAACCAATGATCTTCTAGGTAAAGTTCGCGTCGTTCAAGCTATTGCAGGCCGTAGCAGCTCGAAAGAGCTCAACGCACCACTGATGGCAGCCATTACAGCATCTAAATTCTCAGAAGACAGCTACCAAACCACGACCATCATCAACCAAGATGATGCGATTTGGGGTACTGGGTCTTTTGTGAAATCGTCAGCAGAAAGTAGCAAAGAAGAATTTCCATGGTCTTCTATGGTACTAGATGAAGACGGCACGGTAGCGTCATCATGGGCTTTAAAAGAAGAAAGCTCTGCGATTATCGTTCAAGACAAGCAAGGTAAAATCTTGTTTGTTAAAGAAGGGGCATTAAACGAATCAGAAGTCACTCAAGTCATTGAGTTGATTAAAGCGAGCCTTTAATAAGATATTCGCGTCTTTTTCGAGACCTGACCAAAGGATATTGTTATATTATAACAGTATCCTTTTTTAATTCTGTGGTTAATCATACTCATGTGGCAAAACACACCTAACAATGTGAAACGCAAAACAGGCTTCTTGCTTGGGCTGATGCTCATGTTAAGCGTGTTAGCGGCAACACATATGGTGGATATTGACCCCGATCACCACACTTCGCATCACTGTGAGCTGTTTTCGATAAATCAGTTCATTACTGCGCACTCACTGCCACAAGTTCCAGAGTTCCATTCAGAATTTACAGCCACTATTACAGAGTCAGTAATTTCGTTACAGCGCCTGTATTTCGCTTATTTAGCACGTTCACCTCCTGTAAATATCGCTTAATTACCACTACTTTTTAATTAACCTTTATTCAGGAAAAAAACATGAAACCTACTATTTTAGCCGTTGTTATCGGCATGACTGTCTCAACGAATGTTCTAGCTAACGAAGAATTCCGCTCTCACGAAGCACACGTGCACGGTAAAGTTGAAGTGAACATCGCTCAAGATGGGCAAGAGCTGCTTGTTGAAGTAACAGCTCCCGGCGCTGATGTGGTTGGCTTTGAACATGCTCCAGAAACTGCCGAGCAAAAGAAAGTGTTTGAACAAGCTATCGCGCAACTGAACAAGCCAGAAGAACTATTTGGTTTCAACAATGCAAGCTGTACTTTGAAGTTCAAGTCAGTGACGAACACCCTAGAAGACGATCATGATGACCATGAAGGCCATGACCACGCTGAAGGCGAACATGACGACCACGAAGGCCATGACCACGCGGAAGGCGAACATGACGACCACAAAGACCATGACCACGCGGAACACGATCATGACGACCACGAAGGCCATGACCATGCGGAACACGGTCATGATGACCACGAAGGCCATGACCATTCAGAAGGTGGCCACGGTGAATTCACGGTTGAGTATCACTACCAATGTGCAGACATTGCGAAGCTAGATACGGTGAGCACTCAATGGTTCTCTAAGTTCAGCAACACAAAATCAATGACGGTAAACCTGCTAACTGACAGCGCTCAAATTCAAGAAGTGCTTAACGCAGATCGTATTAGTTTTCGATTCTAATCAGTATTAGATTGAATTAAACGTAGATAAGCAGCCAAGTAAGTATTCACTTACTTGGCTGTACAAATCGGTGTGCTCTGGGAATTTATTATTCGAATAACTGTCCAGTAGATACACCGCTTTAATTATTGGAGCTAATATGTCTTCTGACAGTTCATCACTTGTCGTCAAACTCGAAAATATCAGCTTTCGTTGGAAGCCTGAATTGCCCCCAACGCTAGAGATCCCCTCACTGCATATCCAAGCCCAAGAGCACCTTTTCATCAAAGGGCCTAGTGGTTGCGGGAAATCAACATTGTTAGGGTTACTGACCGGAATCAACCAAGCTGAACAAGGCGAAGTATCTATCCTTGGCCAAGATCTCACACAGCTAACACCTCGCCAGAGAGACAAATTCAGAGCCGATCATATTGGTTATATATTCCAACAATTTAACCTGCTTCCTTACTTGTCAGTCATCGACAACGTGACGCTTCCTTGTCAGTTTTCTAAGATTCGTAAGCAGCAAGTCACTGAAAGTCAGAACAGCCTGCAAGCAACCGCTCAAGAGTTGTTGCTCAGATTAAAGCTACCTCAAGCTCTAATGGACAAGCCCGTTACCGAGTTGAGTATTGGTCAACAACAACGTGTTGCTGCCGCTCGTGCTTTGATCGGCCAACCCAAAATCATTATTGCCGACGAACCGACATCGGCTCTGGATCATGACAACCGAGAAGCCTTTATCGAACTGTTGCTAGAACAAGCGAATCAGGCGGGTTCTACCCTGATCTTTGTTAGTCACGATCCAACATTAGAAAAACTGTTCACTCGAACCATAGATTTAAAAACCGTTAACCAAGCTAAGGTTGTCGTATGAAAGTAATTACTCACTTAGCCTTAAAAAGCGTACTCAACCGTAAAGCCACAGCCATTCTAACTATTCTCACTGTGGCGGTGTCAGTCATTCTATTACTCGGTGTGGAACGTGTAAGAACCGAAGCTAAGAGCAGCTTTGCGAATACGATTTCAGGTACTGACCTTATCGTCGGTGGCCGCTCTGGTCAGGTAAACCTGCTGCTTTATTCCGTATTTAGAATCGGTAATGCGACCAACAACATCGACTGGAAAAGCTATGAAGAATTTAGCCAGCACAACGCTGTAAAGTGGGCGATCCCAATCTCATTGGGTGACTCACATAAAGGCTTCCGCGTAATGGGCACGAACCATAGCTACTTCGAGAATTATCGCTATGGAAGTAAGCAACCACTTACTTTTCAGCAAGGCAAAGAGTTCAATCAGCTATTTGATGTCGTGATTGGTGCCGATGTCGCGAAGAAGTTAGATTACAAGATTGGTGATCACATCATTCTGGCGCACGGTATCAGTGATGTCGCCTTCAGTCGCCACGACAACCTGCCCTTCACCATTGTCGGAATACTCGCGCCAACCGGCACACCAGTAGATAAAACGGTGCATGTTTCGTTAGAGGCCATTGAAGCGATTCACGTTGGTTGGGAATCGGGGGCTAACCTCGGGCACACACCGAATGCTGAAGCGCTAAAGCAACGTGACTTCCAACCAAAGCAGATTACCGCGATGATGGTTGGCCTTAAATCGAAGATCCAAACCTTTGCACTGCAACGAGAAATCAATAACTACCGCCAAGAACCTTTGAGCGCCATTATGCCAGGCATTGCGCTTCACGAATTATGGGGAATGATGGCAGTAGCAGAACAAGCACTACTGATTGTTTCAGGGTTTGTTGTAATCGCGGGACTGTTAGGGATGCTGAGTAGTCTACTCACTAGCTTGCAAGAAAGACGTCGAGAGATGGCCATTCTGCGCGCGATGGGAGCAAGGCCTCGTCATGTGTTTGGTTTACTGATCAGTGAAGCAAGTGCCCTAACCTTCCTCGGTATCACATTAGGTGTTGCCGTGTTGTTTGCCCTGATCGCAGTAGTTGCTCCTATTGTGCAACAAAGTTATGGTATCAACATATCGATATCCGCAATCACACCTCATGAGTGGAAACTGCTTATTTTGGTGCAAGTTGCCGGAATCATTATCGGCTTTATTCCCGCTTTCAGGGCTTACCGTCAGTCATTGTCTGATGGCATGACTATTCGAATCTAAAATAGGAACCTACGATGCAACGCAAATTCCTACTGATACTTGGGTTACTTATGTTCCCATTTATCAGCACAGCTCACGCTGAAACCACTCAGACTGACGAATCGGTATTAACACTCGATTGGATTGACTTGATTCCAGAGTCAGAGCGAGCACAACTCGACTCATTTGGCATGCCGATGGTTAACCACGACAGTATGGACAAACCTCAACAATCGACACTTGGCGCTGTTCGCCCAGAGCTGAATGGCAGCACAGTCAAGATTCCTGGCTTTGTGATTCCATTGGAAGGCGATGAGAACATGATCACTGAGTTTCTGCTGGTACCGTACTTTGGCGCATGTATCCACGTGCCACCGCCACCACCAAACCAAATCATCTACGTGAAGTTCCCTAAAGGTGCACCAATACAACAGTTATGGGATGTGATCTATTTAGTGGGTACGCTGAAAACTGAGTCAATAAGCCATGACTTGGCGCAAACCGGTTATCTTATTGAAGGTACTGCGATTGAAGAATATGACGACATGTAGTCATTAGAAGGGTGGCTCAAGGATGAGCTGCCGTCACTGAACGAGTGAGATCATTCAATAACAGTTTAATAACGATTATTTTATTCTAAATTATGCGATGTAATTAGATAAGTACGCTAGAACAGCGACATAAGTAGCGAGTAATAACCCTATACTAAGCTGTTTCTTCAGCTTGTTATCATTAACTTGATTCATAACTCCTCCTTGAGAATTACAACAAATTTAACATTTTATTATCATTAGCAAAAGTAAAATTTTGTTGAAACCTTCAACTCTGCACGCAAAATCTAGCCACCAATAAGATAAAGAGTTACATTTTAGACAGTTAAGTCGTCTCCTAACGGTACTCTTATGTCAGAAACTAAACAGCCAGTGATCATTGAGCATGCTAGCGATACACAGCAAAAGCATGAGAAAAAGCCTCATATTGCCGACAGTGCAAGCAGAATGCTGCACATCGCACAAAGCTTCGGCCTCGATTCCTTAATTAGTCATATTGCAAAGCCAAAAGATAAAGCTGAGAGTACGCTTATCGAACGGGCACTATTACGAGAGAAAAAACGTAGAGAGCTTCGCCAAAAGAACCTAGAACAGATTCTAAAGTTGGCACACTCTTCATGTAAGGATGAAGCGGCTGGAGACCCTGATCAGGACTGGCTATACCGTTTCTTCGATATGGCACAAGAGATCCACAATACATCGATGCAGAGGCTATGGGCTCAAGTACTGAAACGAGAAGTCACCAACCCAGGCTCGACGTCGATGAAGGCACTTCAGATCTTAAAAGACATGACACCAAAAGAAGCGCTCACCCTGCAAAGAGCCGCGTCACTGGGTTGTAGCTTTGGTAGTGATAACAGCAGGAAACTATTACTCGGCTTTAAATCCCATGCTGGAATCTTCAGCTTTGGCAAAAGGGACACCACCAACACCATCAACCTTGGTGGACACAACCTGCCCTACTCTAGTTTGCTCCACTTGATTGAGCTCGGGATTATTCTAGGAACAGAATTAGAATCTGGAGAGATTGATTTCGACCCAGCCCTACACCTGACTTATCAAGGTAAGAGCATGTCACTGGCGCCTATTTCAAAAGGGGTTAAACTGGTTTATTACCGATTCAGTCCAACAGGTAATGAGCTGTGCACCTTACTTGGCAACAAACCCAACATGCAGTATTACGATCAACTGATTGCTCTATTAAGTCAGAAGTTCACGGTACAGACAGAAGTGAAAAGCAGTGTGAATTACACCGTCTAGGCACTCGACGGTGCAAAAAATAGACGGTGTAAAAAGTGAAGAATATTGAGAAGAATAAAGAGAATCTAGAGGATAGGTTTCTTGTCTCGGTAAACCAAGGCTGCACTATTTATCGGTCGTGAATAAACAGATAAACAGCTGAGTAGCCTTAGTCATACCAACGATCTCAGTTGGCTAAAATATTACGCTTCTCTAAAGCATCAATACACAATTCCACCAGTTCATCGAGTGTCTTCTCACCCGCAGGTAAATCTATCTCAGGGTTCTGAGGCGCTTCGTACACTGAGCTAATGCCTGTAAAATTCGGGATCTCTCCAGCTCGTGCTTTCTTATACAGGCCTTTAGGGTCACGCTGCTCACAAACCTCGAGTGGCGTGTTCACAAACACCTCTAAAAACTCGCCTTCGGGTAGCAAGTCTCGCACTAACTGTCTTTCAACTTGATGTGGGGAAATAAAAGCAGACAACACGATCAAACCCGCATCCGCCATCAATTTAGCAAGTTCACCAATACGACGAATATTCTCTCGGCGATCCTGCTCAGAGAAGCCAAGGTCGCTACATAACCCATGACGCACATTATCGCCATCCAATAAGTAAGTATGGTAACCAAGCTGTGCCAAGCGATTTTCTAATGCTCCAGCGACTGTCGACTTCCCAGAACCAGATAATCCCGTGAACCAGAGCACGGCTGGCTTTTGTGATTTCAGATCAGAGCGAAATGTTTTATCAATCGAGTGTTGATGCCACACAACATTCTCATCTTTTGGTTTGAGTACTGCGGTCATAATTAGTCCTTTAAATAAACAGCATTAAAATGGGAAAAAATAAGGAATTAGGGTCAGCACCAAACCCGAATAAACAATCGAGATTGGGATGCCGATGCGCAGATAATCCGTAAGGTGGTAATTACCTACGCTATAAACAAGTAAGTTGGTTTGGTAGCCGTATGGCGAAATAAAACTGGCACTGGCACCAAACAGAACCGCCATGATGAACGGCATTGGATCGACGCCATAGCCTACTGCCATACTGTAGCCAATGGGGAATGAGAGTGCCGCTGCCGCATTGTTGGTCACCAACTCAGTTAGGACCAACGTCATGAAATAGGTCGCGACTAGCGCTCCAAACACGCCCCAGCCATTAAAGGCCTCCATAAACATCAGCCCCATTCGCTCAGACAACCCAGATGAAATCATCAGTTGAGCAATAGAGAGTGCCGAACCAACGATCACGACAATATCGACGGGGAAACGGCGGCGAAGCTCACCAAGTTGTACTACACCAAATGCCACCAGCAATAATAAAAATCCCGCTAGCCCTTTAATAATCGGCACGACTTCAGCGAGCGATAACCCAATCACACTGGCAAAACCGAGCAACACAAACGTCGATTTATCGGCATCAAGCTTGGCGCTTGAGTCTAGGTCGTTCATCAACACAAACTCTTTATTATGTTGTTGACGCTGTTCTTCAAAACGTTTGCCTGGAACCAAAATCAAGGTATCGCCAGCGGTTAATGTGATGTTTCCAAGGCCACCTTCAAGGCGTTCATGACCACGACGAATGGCAACCACAACCGCATCGAAGCGATCTCTAAACTGGCTGGTTTTGAGGGTTTTATTACAGAAGCTTGCAGACGAACTGACTACGACCTCAACAAAACTCTGGCCGTTCAGGTGGTGCTGACCAAACAGAGTTAGCCCCTGGATCTCTTGCAGTGTCGCAACACTCTCGACATCACCACAAAACAGTAATCGATCACGAGCTTGAAGAATAAAATCAGGGTCAATAGACGCGGTTGTTTTACCGTCTCGAATCACTTCCGCTAAGAACAGTTTTCTCAATGCTCTGAGGTTATTCTCGCTGACGCTGCGGCCAACTAAAGGAGAACCCGGCTCAACTCGCGCCTCGAGAAAGTAAGGTAGATCGTCTTGAGATCCATCATCGTAGCTGGGTAAGAAGTAGCTCAGAGGAATGAGGATCAACACACCACCGACCAACACCGCTAAACCGATCAAGGTCGGTGTGAAAAAGTTTAAACTTGGCAGTCCAGCATCTTCAACAAAGCTATTGATGATCAAGTTGGTAGAGGTGCCGATCAATGTCAGGGTTCCACCTAAGATGGCAGCGTATGACAAAGGGATTAGCAGTTTAGATGGCGCATGCTGTTGATTACGTTTGATCGCCCCGATCAAAGAAACAACCACCGCCGTGTTATTAGTAAAAGAAGAAAGTAACGCTGTGGAAATACCCAACTTCGCAACCACGGTACCTAGCCTACCTTCAGAGATATTACGGCTAACCCAACTGATTAAGCGAGTTTTCTCCAACGCACTTGATGCGAGGATAAGAAGAATTAAAGTCAGTAACGAGGAGTTAGTGAAGTTATTGGCTAAACTCGACAAATCGATCATGCCAGCCATAAAAGCAATAAACGCCGCGCCAGCAAAGATAAAGCTTGGCTTAATACGGGTAACGAGCAGGCAAGTAATGATGCCGAGCAAAATCGCTAATACAAATCCTTGTTGCCACATATACCCGTCCTTTATGGCGGAAACGATGGGTTTCCGCCTGATTCAATAAGCTGTTACTTAGTCGTTTATGACTTCAGTAATTGGCTTAGATCTTTGGCATCCCAATGAGGGAAGTGCTTGCGTACCAATGCGTTGAACTCAAGTTCAAATGCAGAGAAGTTACCGACTTGCTGTTCAACAGAGTCCAAACGGTCTCGAATCAAACCAGCACCAACCGTCACGTTAGTCAGGCGGTCGATAACAATGAAACCACCGGTATCGGCACTCTCACGATATTTATCCAGCGCGACAGTCTCGTTCAATGACCATTCACACAAACCAATACCATTGAGTGGTAATTCATCCACGTCGTAAGTCGACAAGTTATTGATGTCATACTGGTGACGAACCGTTTCAACCTGGCCGACGGTTTTCTTGCCTGCGATTTTGATGTCGTAAGCTTTGCCTGGTTGCAGTGGTTGCTCTGTCATCCATACGATGTCAGCCAATACATGGTTAGTAGATTCAATTTGAGCATTTTCCAGCACAATCAAATCACCACGGCTGATATCGATTTCATCTTCAAGAGTCAGTGTTACTGCCAAGCCCGCTTGTGCTGATTCAAGTTCACCATCAAAAGTCACAATGCTTGCCACCTTAGAGGTTTTACCTGAAGGCAACGCCTTGATTTCATCACCCACGCTGACACGACCAGAAGCCACCGTGCCGGCAAAGCCACGGAAATCTAAGTTAGGACGATTGACATACTGCACAGGGAAACGGAATTCGCCCGCAGAACGTTTTTGGTCAATGTCGACGTTCTCTAACACTTCTAATAGAGATGGACCTTCAAACCATGCAAGCTCTTTGCTTGGTGCAGCAACGTTAATGCCTTCAAGCGCGGAAACCGGCAGAATTTGAATGTTAGTTTCGCCTTCTAGGTTTTCAGCAAACTCTAGATACTGATCGCGAATCTCTTCAAAACGATCTTGCGAGTACTCGACGAGATCCATTTTGTTGACTGCGACGATGAAGTGCTTCAAACCAAGCAGGTTAGAAATAAACGAGTGACGACGTGTTTGATCCAGAACGCCCTTACGAGCATCAATTAAGATCACCGCTAGATCACACGTTGAAGCGCCGGTTGCCATGTTGCGCGTGTACTGCTCATGCCCTGGGGTATCAGCAATAATGAATTTACGCTTTTGAGTCGAGAAGTAACGATAAGCCACATCGATAGTAATCCCTTGCTCACGCTCAGCCTGCAAGCCATCAACAAGCAGTGCTAAATCAGGCTTCTCACCTGTGGTACCCACTCGTTGGCTATCAGAGTGAACCGCTGCTAGCTGATCTTCATAAATCTGTTTTGTATCATGGAGCAAGCGACCGATTAACGTACTTTTACCGTCATCTACCGAGCCACAAGTTAAAAATCTAAGCATAGATTTATGCTGATGCTGACTTAGATAACCTTCAATCCCTAGTTCAGCCAATTCGGCTTCTACTGCACTATTCATTTTTCTTTCCTTAGATTCTTAGAAATAACCTTGGCGCTTTTTCAGCTCCATAGAGCCCGACTGATCATGGTCAATCGCTCGACCTTGACGCTCACTAGACGTCGCCACCAGCATCTCTTCAATAATGCCTGTTAGCGTATTCGCCTCAGATTCAACCGCTCCGGTTAATGGGTAACAGCCTAAAGTACGAAAACGAACGCTTTTCTCTTCAATCACTTCACCTTCTTGCAGCTCCATACGGTCATCATCAACCATGATCAGCATGCCATCACGCTCAACCACAGGGCGTTTGTCTGAAAGGTAAAGTGGAACAATATCGATGCTCTCTAGGTAGATGTATTGCCAGATATCGAGCTCAGTCCAATTAGATAGCGGGAATACACGAATGCTTTCGCCCTTATTAACCTGACCGTTGTAGGTGTGCCAAAGCTCTGGACGCTGGTTTTTTGGATCCCACGTATGGTTCTTATCACGGAAAGAGTAAACACGTTCTTTCGCACGAGACTTTTCTTCATCACGACGCGCACCACCAAAAGCCGCATCGAACCCATACTTGTTTAACGCCTGCTTAAGGCCCTGTGTTTTCATGATGTCAGTGTGCTTCGAAGAACCATGTACAAATGGGCTACAACCCATCTCAATACCTTCTGGGTTCTTATGTACTAAAAGGTCGAAGCCGTACTTTTTAGCCGTACGATCACGAAACTCAATCATCTCGCGGAATTTCCAGTCCGTATCTACATGCAATAGTGGGAATGGAATCTTGCCTGGATAAAACGCTTTGCGAGCTAAATGAAGCATCACAGAAGAATCTTTTCCGATGGAGTACATCATCACTGGGTTATCAAACTCAGCCGCTACTTCACGGATAATATGAATACTTTCCGCTTCGAGCTGTTTTAGGTGGGTTAAACGTTCTTGGTCCATTTCAGTGCTTCCTTTAAGGCTCGCGTTACGAGCAATTCATTACTTGGTCTTGCCAAGCAAGGGATTTAACTCATCCACTTGAGTGAATGGGAGTATTGGCACTAGAAGAAAACAGAAGCTTCGTTTTGAGCTATCCTTGCTATTCATCTGCCTGATACGTCCTTGATATAGGCATTATGACGAGCCTCTCATATTACTGGAAATTCTAAAATTTCATTTTTTATTCGAAAAGCTGATAAGGGATTGAATTTACCGATAAGCAGGTGAAATGAATGGACTAATATTATCGATATCAGTTGCGCATCGATTGAACAGCTTTGGGAGGCGTCTTGCAGAACACCATAAAGTAATCGATCTAAGTCACGAATTAACATTCGTTGTAATCATTGTTTCATTCGGTTTTGTTACATTACGCAACGAATTTTCTACTATCCACTTTGGAGCTACAAAATGAAAGTTGCAATGAAACCTTTGTCATTGGCTGTACTTGCGGGTCTTGGTTTGACTTTAGCAGGCTGCACAACAACACCAGATACCGATGAAGTGATTAAATTACGTGTCGTAGAAACGACGGATATCCATACCAACCTAATGGATTACGACTACTACAAAGACAAGCCATCGAAAAAAATCGGCTTAGCACGTACTGCAACTTTAGTAAAAGAAGCTCAAAGCGAAGTAACCAACAGCGTTTTAGTTGATAACGGTGACTTGCTGCAAGGTAGCCCAATGGGTGACTACATGGCAGACAAAGGCATCGAAGCTGGCGAAGTTCACCCTGCATATAAAGCAATGAACCAACTAAGCTACGACGCTGCAAACCTAGGTAACCACGAATTCAACTACGGTCTTGAGTTCCTAGAAGAATCGATCAACGACGCTGATTTCCCTTACATCAGTGCTAACGTTTACGACGCAGAAACCAAAGAACACTACTTCACGCCTTACATCATCAAGACGCACACGTTCGAAGATACTGCTGGCGTAGAGCACGAAGTAAAAGTGGGTTACATCGGTTTTGTTCCACCACAAATCATGACGTGGGATAAGAAGAATCTAGAAGGCAAAGTGATCGCTCGCGATATCATTGAGACGGCTAACGAATTAGTGCCTCAAATGAAAGCGGAAGGCGCTGAAGTTATCGTTGCTATCCCTCACTCAGGCGTATCAACTGACCCATACAAAAATGGCGAAGAGAACTCAACGTTCTACCTATCTGAAGTAGACGGCATCGATGCGATCGCATTCGGCCACTCTCACGCAGTGTTCCCAGGTAAAGGTTTTGATGACATTCAAGGCATCGACAACGAAACTGGCACAATGAACGGCGTTGCGGCGGTAATGCCTGGTCGTTGGGGTAGCCACGTTGGTGTTATGGATCTAACACTTGCACAAAAAGACGGTAAGTGGGAAGTTGTTAAAGGCCAATCAGAAGCGCGCCCTATCTACGACAAAATCGAGAAGAAATCTCTTGCTGCAGCTGATGAAGGTATCGTAACAGCATTAGAAAAAGACCACGCTGGTACTCGTGAGTTTGTTAACCAACCGATTGGTAAAGCAGACGATGTGATGTACAGCTTCTTGTCTCTAGTACAAGACGATCCAACAGTTCAAATCGTTAACCTTGCACAGAAAGATTACGTTGAACAGTTCATCCAAGGTGACCCTGACCTAGATGGTACGCCAGTACTTTCAGCGGCTGCACCATTCAAAGCCGGTGGCCGTAAGAATGATCCAGCGAACTTCACTGAAGTTGAATCTGGTCAACTGACATTCCGTAACGCAGCTGACTTATACCTTTACCCGAACACACTAGTTGCGATGAAGGTAACAGGTCACGAAGTAAAAGAGTGGCTTGAGTGTTCTGCTGGTCAATTCAACCAAGTTGATGTTAACTCAACAGCACCACAACAGTTGATCGAGTGGGATAACTTCCGCACTTACAACTTCGATGTTATCGACGGTGTTGATTACCAAATCGACGTAACTCAACCTGCGAAATACGATGCAAACTGTAAAGTCGTTAACCCTGACTCACAGCGTATTGTTGGCCTAACTTACCAAGGTAAGCCAATCGACATGAAGCAAGACTTCCTGATCGCAACCAACAACTACCGTGCATACAGCGCTAAGTTCCCAGGCACAGGTGAAGACTTCATCGCATTTGATGCACCAGATGAGAACCGTACTGTTCTTGCAAACTACATCTCTCGCGTAAGCAAAGAGCAAGGTCAAGTGAGCCCAAGCGCAGATAACAATTGGTCATTTGCACCAATCAAAACGGATAACAAGCTAGATATCCGCTTTGAAACATCTCCAAGCGACAAAGCAGCAGAGTTCATCAAAGAGAAGGGTCAATACCCGATGAAACGTGTTGCGACTGACGATGTTGGTTTTGCTGTTTACCAGATTGACCTAACTAAATAGATTGCTTAAGTAATCCATAGATAGTTAACATTCTGAAAGGCTGAGTTTAACGACTCAGCCTTTTTCTTTTCTTCTAAATGTTCAGTCCAAAGCCCTAATTTTCGAACGACAAATTCTCGTTAAACCCGTATCCAAATGCCACGCCTTTAGCTTCAAAACAGCAGTCAAGCAGCACGACTCAAACCACCAATTGAATGAATCCAACACAAAAAAGCGGTAATTGTCTGTAAGTTTTTCTCTGCTCCTCCTGTCTATTTAATTTACTACACTCAATGAATGGTCATTAAGCCATTCATCTATGGGATAGATAAGGACATTTGATGAGCACCGTCGAGAGCATTCAAGCATGGTTACATTCAGGAGAGGAGTCGCTGCTATGGCTGATGCTTGGCATCATCGCGCTTTCTTACCTGCTTGAAGATCTTGCGATTGTTACGGCGGCAGGTATCGCGACTCAAGGTCTAATACTTCCTCAATATGCGCTGCTTGCTATTTTCATCGGTATTGCCACGGGTGATCTCGGTCTTTATTACTTAGGGAAGTCAGGACGTTACTTCCGAGGTGTTCGATATAAAGCCCTCACGAATAAATACTTTCGTTCGCTTCGTACCAAATTACGTCAGAACGCATTCAGCAGCCTTTTTGTTATCCGCTTTATTCCAGGGCTTCGCACCGTCGGGTTTACCTTAAGTGGCTTTTTCGCCATCCCACTGTCTACTTTCTTGTTTGCCGTGATTAGTGCCACTGCGCTCTGGACTGGCATTGTCTTCTCTGCCATCTACTATTTAGGAACATCAGCGTGGCTGCAAGCCTCTGAATATCAATGGATCGTTATCCCGTGTGCCATCGCTTTACTGTTTATCGGTAATCGATTAATGAATAAAACCTACTCTAGAGGATTATCATGAGTTCACCGCAAGATATTCGCATCATTCCCGCACATCAAATCAATGCAGGCATGCCTTTGCTTGAAAAAGATACCGTGCGCAGTGTCTCTCCTTATGAGTTTCTTCCGACTTGGTTCTTCTACACGCCAGTGGTGATTCAAAGCCTGATGCAAGGGTTACGGCACTTTGACTGGGCGCTGCCGCTCATCGCCAACCCGAGCATCAAGTTAAGCGGCATGGTAGGCGAATCAAAACACGAAATACTGAGCCTTGCCGGATCATCGAGTCAGCGCTGGATCTCTCCGTTTATCACCCTCACCAAAACGGATCTTAGCAGTAAGAAGCAAGCTGAAGATGCGCGCAGCGCACTCATACAATCGGATCTTGATTTCCCGATTGTGGCTAAACCTGATCTTGGTTGTCGAGGTGTTGGCGTTAAGCTGATCAACACACAAGATCAACTTGAGCAATATGTTGAATCTTTCCCAAATAACGCTCGCTTTCTACTGCAAGAAAAGGCGCCTTATCAGGCAGAAGCTGGCGTTTTCTATGTTCGTTACCCAAACAAAAAGCAAGGTGAGATCATATCGATCACACTCAAATATGCGCCAATGGTGATGGGTGATGGCAAGTCAACACTCAAGCAGTTAATTGAAAATAGCCCGCGTGCTGGGCAGCTCAGTCACCTCTATCTGCCAAGACATCAAGATAAATTGGATCAAGTGCTCGCAGAGGGCGAAGAGTTCCAACTCGCGTTCGCAGGCAGCCATAGCCGTGGCTGCATCTTCCGAGATGGCAATCAATATATCACTCAGGCTTTAACTGAACGTTTAGACGAGATATTCGATGACTTCGATGGTTTTCATTTTGGCCGACTCGACGTCAAGTTTAAAGACATGCACAGCCTAATGAACGGCGAGGATTTCACGATCCTTGAGGTCAATGGCGCAAGCAGTGAGGCTGGGCATATCTGGGATCGCAACACACCGCTGCGAGAGATATTTTCGACGCTACTTCTGCAATACCGCATTCTTTTTGATATTGGCGCTCAGCAAAAACAACGAGGCTATAAGACTCCTTCTTTCAAGAGCTTATTCGCTGCGTGGCAAGAAGAACGACGTCTTGTTCAACAATATCCGACCACTGACTAATTTTGTACGAGGACCATGAATGAACTCCATAGCCCAACCGAGCGCCCTCACTTCTTTCTCTCCTAGTATCAAAGGAGCGGTAGAGATATTGAATCAGGGTCTAGAGTTTTTGTTAGCGATATCTGACAGCGACTATCTAACACGAGCAAAACCGCACGTCACAAGCTCTATTGGTGAGCATACTCGTCATACGCTCGATCTTTTTCACGCTTTAATTTTAAAAGAGAATGCGACCGTTGATTACAACACTCGCCGTCGTGGTCATCCCGTCGAATACGACCGCTCAATTGCAGTAAAAGAGATCCATTATGTGATCAACTGGCTTGAACGATTAGACCGCAGAGATCTCGAAGCGCCTATCATGATCCAAACCGAAGTTTCAATGGATACACAAGTATTCGCCAGCCTGCCTTCTACGTTAGAAAGAGAGGTCACCTTTGCAGCTCTGCATGCCAATCATCACTATGCGATGATCAAGGTGATCACGACCTTTCTTGATGTCGAAACATGCAATACCTTTGGTTATGCCCCAACCACCAGCAGCTATCTGAGGGAGCAATAATCATGTGTTCAGTATCTTGGCTGCTTGAAGAAAATGGTTATCAGGTCTTTTTTAACCGTGACGAACAAAAGACGCGAGCGCTAGCAATGCCGCCTAAACAGTATCGAGTCAACGGTGTCGATATCATCATGCCACTCGACCCAACTGGCGGTGGTAGCTGGATCAGTATCAATGAGTTCGGGCTTTCGTTATGCCTACTCAATAACTATCAAGGCATAGTACCTGTTGGACCTTTAGTCAGCCGTGGTTTGTTACTCAAGAATCTATCATCGAGTCGTAACATCAGTCAGCTCTCTGAAGCATTTCATCAGCTCGACCTGCACTCTTTTGCTCCATTTACCTTGTTGGCTTTCGCGCCGAATTTAACTCAGAACAATGGTTTGGTTATCGCCTACATGTGGGATGGCATTCAACAAAAAATAGTCGACACTGATTCTCCACTCTTCTCATCCGGTGTTGATTTAGAGCGAGTGCAAGCCTATCGACAAGCAAAATACGATCAGCTTATGACAACAGGTAAGAATCAACAGAACTTACTTCAGTTTCACTCTCACCATCATAGTGAACAACCTCATTTAGCGACCTGTATGCATCGTGAAGACGCACATACGGTGAGCTTTACACACTTACGTAATCTACATGGCCAAGCCTCGATGTTTTATGCACCCGGCTCGCCTTGTGAACCCATTAAGCCATGTCAGATAAATCAACAGCGCTTCACCTTCGATTTATCACCCGTAATCAATCTATAGGAGTCCATCATGAGAAAACTATTAACCATGGTCATGCTACTTGTTAGCCCATACGTATTTGCCGCCGATGAAATCTACACAGGATTCTTTAGCAGCAAGGCGCTCGATGGCTACGATACCGTCGCTTATTTCACTTCAGGTAAGCCTATTGAAGGCAGTAAAAAATTCAGCACAGAGTACAAAGGTGCGGACTGGTATTTCTCTTCTGAAAAGAATCTGACTTTATTTGTTAATAATCCTGAAAAATATGCCCCTCAATATGGTGGTTATTGCGCTTGGGCTGTTTCAGCAAAAAGTGATTTTGCACCCGGAGACCCGAATCAATGGACGATTGTTGAGAACAAGCTTTACCTCAACTACGACCAAGAGATTAAACAGCGTTGGGAACAAGACCGAGCACAACATATTCAAAAAGCCGACACCATTTGGCCGCAACTGATCAAATAAGGGAATAACCATGACATTCACTCCAGCTAAACATATTCCTGCGGCATTTATCGCTTTCGTATTTGTTCAGTCGCTGTTTTTTAAGTTCACAGGCTCATACGAGACTGAGCATATCTTTGGCACCTTGGCGACATGGTCGGGCTTAAGTTGGTTCGGTTCATTTGGCGGTTACTTAATTGGGTTTGCTGAATTGATTGCTGCCATTTTGCTGTTTACTCGTTGGCATGGCCTAGGTGCAATCATGAGTGTGGGAATTATGAGTGGTGCGATTTTCTTCCACCTGTTTACACCACTCGGTATTCAAATGCCTGAGTTTAATGCAGCGGGTGAAATTGTCGGTTATGACGGTGGATTACTGTTTGGTATGGCATGCCTAGTGTGGTTATGCGGTGCATTTTTAAGTGTGAAAGATTTCAAGAATCAAGACGGTTTCCTAAACAACTTTAGTCAATAAGGTAGCTTCATTATGATTGATAGTCCTTTTCGTTTACCACGTTACACGCCTTTTGGTTTAGGTGAGTCTGTTGTCGAGTGGGCAACTGGGCTATCTAAGCTAGATAAACTCTATCAAGATAGACCTGATGAGTTGTCTAGTTTTGAATTCATGCATCACACCCTGTCGGCACTCAATATCGACTATTCTGTTTCCGCAGGCGCCATAGGTAATATCCCGGAAGAAGGGTCAGTGGTGATTGTGGCTAACCACCCGCTTGGCGCAATTGAAGGTGTGATCCTTGCCGATCTCGTAGGATCAGTAAGGAAGGATGTGAAGGTGCTGGCCAATGAGTTACTTAAGCGCCTGCCTGAGCTGGATGATCTTTTCATCGGTGTAGATGTCTTTAACAGTAAAGAATCAAAACGCACCAATGCTAAAGCTATTCGAGATGCCAATCGTCATTTAGCAGACGGTGGACTCTTGATTGTGTTCCCTGCTGGCGAAGTATCGAGTTACCGTAAAGGGGCAAAAACACTGACAGACATCGAGTGGAGCAAGTCGGTCGCGAAATTCGTCAAACGCCACCAAGCCACCACGGTGCCTATCTTTATCAATGGTAAAAACAGCGAGCTTTTCTATCAAGCTGGCCGTGTCCATCCGCTATTAAGAACGGCTCTACTCGGGCGCGAACTTCTTAATAAGCAAGCGACTACTATCTCTATCTCTATTGGCTCATCGATTCCGTATTCAGAGATAAAATCGTTTGAACAAGAGATGGATATCGTCAACTACCTACGACTCAATACTTACCTAATGAGTCAACAAGATAGTCCGAATACGCCAATCCACGCACCCTCTTTTGACACTCAGGTTATTGCGCCTATTCCACCAGAAGTGTTGGCAATAGAGGTCGATTCTCTTCCTGAAGAGATGAAGTTACTTGAGCAAGGGGACTTCGAGGTCTACTGTACGCCAAGCCAATCTATTCCTAACTTAATGCGCGAAATTGGTCGAGTTAGAGAAGAAAGTTTCCGAGAAGTCGGAGAAGGCAGCGGGCTTGCCTGTGATTTAGATGAGTATGACCTTTACTACCACCAACTGTTCGTGTGGAATAAAACCAAGGCTGAATTAGTGGGTGCATACCGACTTGGTATGGTCGACAAGCTAATCGCAGAACACGGGCTTGATAAGCTCTACTCTCGTAGCCTGTTTAACTACAATCAAGAGTTCATTGACACCTTAGATAACAGTATTGAGCTTGGACGCTCCGTAGTGAGTAAACCTTATCAGAAGAGTCTTAATTCACTGTTGCTATTATGGAAAGGCATCGCGGCCTTCGTGTATCGTCATCCTCAATACACTCACCTATTCGGCCCAGTCAGTATCAGTAATGATTACAGCCATAATGCGCGCCTGTTGATCGCGACCACCTTATCAATCCACCATTATGATGAGGAAAAGGCAAATCTGGTTTCTCCTTCTTCACCACTCAATACCAGTAATCACGTGTTCTGGCAAAATCATCTGTTATCGTCATTGGCAAGTGTTCCTCTGCTCTCTAAAGTGTTAGCACGTATGGAGCAAGGAAAAGGCCTACCAGTACTACTGCGCCAGTATCTAGGGATGAACGGTAAGTTGGTGTGCTTTAACGTCGACCCATCATTTAATGATGCTCTGGATGGCTTGATTGTGGTTAACCTTAAGAAAGTACCATTGAAAACTCTTGGTAAATACATGGGTAGAGAACTTGCTCAAGATTATCTAGAACAGCACGCTCGACGCTGATTTAGCCTGCTCTGTACCTATACTCAAATAAGTGCGATGATTTCGACACTTATTTGGGTTAGGTTATTTTCATGCACACCTCTTTTATCAAACAACTACAAAGCTTTGACTTCTCTGAGAGTCAGGTTGAATCTCTATTAGCTGTCGCGAAGCCGCTTGAGCTGCCAACCCGACACATCCTGATCAATCAAGGTGAGATGGCGAGTTCAATCTACTTTGTACTTGAAGGCTTATGCCACGCTTGTTATCTCACTAATGACGGTAAGCAATACAGCAAAGAATTCTACTGGGAACAAGACTGGATCATCGGCTTTGAGAGTTTGATAAAGAACCAAGCGTCCCCTTACCTACTAGAAACACTCACACCAATTACTATGTTAGAACTGCCAATGAATGCGGTTATTGAGTGGCGTGCAGCAAATAACCCTTTGTATTTAAAGCTGTTAGAAACTCAGCTGATGCATAAGGAAAACAAAGAACGCTTTATGCTGCTCTATACTCCAGAGCAACGCTATCAGCTTTTCTGCGAACATTACCCCGACCTTGAGCAGCGCTTGAACGACAATCAAATTGCGGCCTATCTAGGAATAACCGCCATCAGCCTGAGCAGAATTAAAGGTCGAATTAACAATAGTTAATGCCAACAATCATCGCACATAGTACATTCAGAGCATCGATAACCTCTGGATGTAAACATGATCACTTGGCACTCAATTCCCTTCTCTGAACTTTCAACACAACAGCTTTATCAACTACTTAAATTACGAGTAGATGTGTTCGTCGTTGAGCAAAATTGCCCTTATCCAGAGCTCGATGGTAAAGATACACTCGCAGGTGTTGAACACTTGCTTGGCTATGCTGATGCAGAGCTAGTGGCATGTGCACGTTTGTTACCACCCGGCACCTCTTACGACAACACGAGCATCGGCCGAGTGGCGACCAAGCAATCGGCAAGAGGTGATGGCTTGGGTCATCAATTGATCAAAGAAGCGTTAACACGCTGTGAGTCTCTTTGGCCGAACAAGACCATCGATATTGGCGCGCAACAACACCTAGAAAACTTCTATGCGAGCCACGGGTTCGAAACTATCTCTGAGATGTATCTGGAAGACGATATTCCGCATGTAGACATGAGATTAGAAAAGTAATGACGAATATCACTGTCGGTATTCTATTGTTGGTTGCAGGTAACTTGTTTGCCTCGCTTTCCGACGTAGCGGTAAAACTATTGAATGGCGAAGTACCGCCCTTACAGTATATTTTTTTCCGACAGTTGATATCTCTGCTCATCATCACCCCTTTGTGGCTACAGCAGAAAAAAGAACAACGACGCTTACAACAAGCTAAAGTGACCTTTATTCGAGGACAACTGATCCTAATCGGCAGCGGATGTATGGTCGTCGCGATCACCCACCTTTCTTTAGCTACCGCCAACGCAGTATTTTACGTCGCGCCCCTGTTGATGTTACCTCTCTCTATGTTTCTACTCAAAGAGCAACCGGCACTTGGCAAGGTTATCGCCACCACTATCGGTTTTATTGGTGCATTGATTGTCTTGAGGCCATCACAATTTCATTGGGCAGCGCTGTTTGCTTTGGGTACAGCACTCACCCTCGCACTATTCAATGTATTGGTAAGAAAGCTTCCTAGTGAGCAAACGGTGGTTACTACGCTGTGGTGGACAACGTTATGCTCTATTCCAGCCTCATTAGTACTGTGCTTCTTATACTGGCAGCCGGTGTCTGTGGAGCATTTGGGATACATAGCATTAAGTGCGACGCTAATTTTAAGCTACAACGGACTTGCGGTCGCTGCCTACCAAAAAGCACACTCTAGTCAAATTGCCTTGGCTGAATACTCAGGCTTAGTGTTTGTCGCAATAATAGGCGCGATATGGTTTGATGAGATTCCAGATACGTTAACCTTTATCGGAATTATGCTCATCATCTTACCGCTTGCACCTTTCAAGCGACCAAAAAAAAGAGCTAATCGTTAGCTCTTTTCTATCGACTGTCTGTATCTGACGAAGCGCTTTAACGCAGGCTCAGTATTGAGCTATTTACTACGGCCAAAGCCACCGTCTGACAATCGGAAAAACATCACCGAAGTGTTGCCTTTTTCTAGCTGAAGAATGTCTAGTTTCCCGGTCTCGGCGAGTTTGAATCGAACTAGCTGGCCTTTACGAATCTGACTAAGTGGTTTGTCTGCCCCTTCAATACGCACTAGCGCGTTCAAGTCAGACAACGGTAAGTCGTTATTTCGAAAAACCTGCGCTAACGTATCCCCTTGCTTCACAAGATACTCTTGCCAATTGTTGTTACTCGGTTCTGATGAACTGCTCTTGGCATTTTGCTGTTCGCTTAAGCCAACCGTGTTTATCTCAAGCTCGACGCGCGATGTTGCTGGGGCTGCGTCTACTTTAGGTTCTGGTAGCGGCACAAAAAGTAAGATCAATACGATCGGCGAAATCACCATCAATAGTCTCTGGTGTAATTTCGGCAATGATCCCCAGGCCTGCACGGTTGAGGTTTTCATTTTCTTGATATCGATCGAACTTAATTTATCTTTGACCTGATTCAGTCGATCCTTGAACTCTGCTAAGTGGTCTACTTTCTGTTTTTTCTTTTGACGACGATTCATGCCACTGCGTCCTATACATTGAATAACTACAGTATAAAAACCAAAGTACCAACAGTATAGATCTTTCCGCTACAACAGAGACCAAAGCAAGAAAATTGACATAGCTGTGATTTGGACACGGTAAAGCGTAAGTGATCAGGGGCTAGCCGTTTATTCAGGCTGCTAATACTGGTATTCTTACCCTTTTCGTACTGACAAAAAGAGTGACTTTTCATGTCTGAAGTAAAATTTGAAACTGTAGAGCAAAAAGCTAGCTACGGTATCGGTCTACAAATGGGCCAACAACTTGCTGGTTCTGGTCTTGAAGGCCTAAACGTAGACGCAATCGCTGCTGGTATCGCAACAGCTCTAGTTGGTGACATGCCAGCTATCGAAGTTGACGAAATCAACAACGCACTACAAGAGCTACACACTCGTGGTGAAGCTGCACGTCAAGAACTAGCTAAAGCAGCTGCTGCTGACGGCGAAGCTTTCCTAACTGACAACGCTCTTCGTTCAGAAGTAACAGTTCTTGAGTCTGGTCTTCAGTACGAAGTACTAACTGAAGGTACTGGCGAAATCCCTACTGCAGACAAGCAAGTACGTGTTCACTACCACGGTGAACTAACTGACGGTACTGTTTTCGACAGCTCTGTATCTCGCGGTCAACCTGCTGAATTCCCAGTAACTGGCGTAATTCAAGGTTGGGTACAAGCTCTACAAATGATGCCTGTTGGCTCTAAGTGGAAGCTATACATCCCTCAAGATCTAGCATACGGTGAGCGCGGCGCAGGTGCTGCAATTCCACCATTTGCAGCTCTAGTATTTGAAGTAGAACTTCTAGCTATCCTTTAATTTTTATAAAAACCTTTAGTAAAACAAAATACTATAGGCAAATAAAATTAAAATAATCCAACGGCGATGTGACTACATCGCCGTTTTTCGTTTATAGTGAATAGGTCGATTACTTTATTACTTAAGGAAGAATAATGAAGAAAATACTCATCACTATGCTCAGCAGCCTTGCTGTAGTCTCTTGCGCTAGCACTAGCGACTCTGAACAAACCGGTTCAACATCAGATACCAACTATTCCCAACTATCACAAACTGCCCTGATGGCAGCTGTAAATATGTGGTCTCAACAAAACGAAACAACACCGCTTGCGGATACCGTTGCTGATCAAGCAGCTGTTACCAGCGATCAAGCGATTGGCGGTATAGGTTCAATGCTAGCACTTGCACAAAATTCGCTTGGCACTGCAGACAATAAAGAACTCGCATCACTCATTCCTGGAATGTCTTCACTTGAATCGACTGGCTTATCATCAGTTCTAAGCTCACAAGGTGCTGTTGAAAGTGCGTTTGCTGGGTTAGGTATGGATTCGTCAATGGTTACGACATTTGCACCCATCATTCTTCAAGCACTTCAATCACAAGGTGCAACGAGTGGCCTTATGGATTCACTTGCGGCTATTTGGCAGTAGGCCATCGCGATTAGCGATTAGCGATTAGCGATTAGCGATTAGCGATTAGCGATTAGTTGAAGAATATTGTAAGGGCACTTCGGTGCTCTTTTTTGTACGTGGAAGAAAAGATATTTGAGATACGAGATACGAGATACGAGATACGAGATACGAGATACGAGATACGAGATACGAGATACGAGATACGAGATACGAGATACGAGATACGAGATACGAGATACGAGATACGAGATACGAGATACGAGATATTTTTAAAAAATAGAGCAGAGTAGGCAAGCAAAAATGCCAAACATCGTGGTGCAATTTTTCAATTCGCTAGAAACAAAAAAAGCCGAGCTAATGCTCGGCTTTTTGTATTAAGAATCTAGTATAGATTACTCAGCAGCTTCTTCAGCAGCTGGGCGGTCTACAAGCTCAATGTAAGCCATTGGAGCTTTATCACCAGTACGGAAACCACATTTAAGAATGCGAGTGTAACCACCTTGGCGAGCCGCGAAACGCGGGCCTAGTTCATTAAATAGTTTTGCCACAACTTCGTTATCACGAGTGCGAGCAAATGCAAGACGACGGTTAGCAACACTGTCTGTCTTAGCTAGGGTAATCAATGGCTCAATTACGCGACGTAGTTCTTTTGCTTTAGGCACGGTAGTTTTAATAACTTCGTGACGAACAAGAGAGCTAGCCATGTTGCTGAACATCGCTTTGCGATGACTGCTGTTGCGGTTGAGTTGACGACCACTTTTACGATGGCGCATGACCTAATCCTTCTAACTTTTCGATTAATCTTCAGCGATTGACGCTGGTGGCCAGTTTTCTAGGCGCATGCCTAGAGAAAGACCACGTGAAGCAAGCACATCTTTAATCTCTGTAAGAGATTTCTTACCAAGGTTTGGCGTTTTAAGTAGCTCAACCTCAGTGCGCTGTACAAGATCACCGATGTAGTGAATCGCTTCTGCTTTCAAACAGTTAGCAGAGCGAACTGTTAGTTCAAGATCGTCTACAGGACGTAGTAGGATAGGATCGAATTCTGGCTTCTCTTCCTTCTCCTCAGGTACACGTACATCACGAAGATCTACGAACGCATCCAGTTGTTCAGCTAAAATAGTAGCTGCACGACGGATTGCTTCCTCAGGTTCTAGAGTACCGTTCGTTTCCATATCGATAACAAGCTTGTCTAAATCAGTACGTTGTTCTACACGTGCCGCTTCTACAGCATAGGCGATTTTATCAACCGGGCTGTAAGTAGCGTCAACTAATAGACGACCGATAGGACGCTCATCTTCTTCAGTATGGATACGAGCTGAAGCTGGAACGTAACCACGACCACGTTCTACTTTGATACGCATAGCGATCTCAGCATTGTCATCCGTTAGGTGACAAATTACGTGCTCAGGGTTAGCGATCTCTACATCACCATCGTGGGTGATGTCACCTGCAACAACAGGGCCTGAGCCTGATTTGTTCAGTGTAATAAACACTTCATCTTTGCCTTCAGCAACGCGTACAGCTAAACCTTTAAGGTTTAGAAGGATTTCCAGGATATCTTCCTGAACGCCTTCTTTAGTGCTGTATTCGTGTAGCACACCTTCAATTTCAACTTCTGTTACGGCACAACCCGGCATAGAAGATAGAAGAATGCGGCGAAGAGCATTACCTAGAGTGTGGCCGAAACCGCGCTCTAATGGCTCAAGAGTTACTTTCGCGTGTGTCGTATTGATCTGTTCAATGTCAACAAGACGCGGCTTAAGAAATTCTGTTACAGAACCCTGCATTGTGTCCTCTCTTTTTTTAACCTTACTTAGAGTAAAGTTCGACGATCAAGTGTTCATTGATGTCAGCTGATAGGTCAGAACGCTCAGGCATACGCTTGAATGTACCTTCCATTTTGCTAGCATCTACTTCAATCCAAGTTGGCTTTTCACGTTGTTCAGCAACTTCTAGAGCCGCTTTAATACGAGATTGCTGTTTAGCTTTCTCGCGGATAGAAACAACGTCGTTAGCCGCTACTTTGAAAGAAGGAACGTTTACAACTTTACCGTTAACTAGAACAGACTTGTGGCTAACTAGTTGACGAGATTCAGCACGAGTAGCGCCAAAGCCCATACGGTAAACTACGTTATCAAGACGACCTTCAAGAAGCTGAAGCAGGTTTGCACCTGTGTTGCCTTTAAGACGTGCAGCTTCTTTGTAGTAGTTGCGGAATTGTTTTTCTAGAACGCCGTAGATACGACGAACTTTTTGCTTCTCACGAAGCTGAACGCCATACTCAGATAGACGACCGCGACGAGCGCCGTGTACACCTGGTGCGTTATCAATTTTACACTTGGTATCGATCGCACGGACACCAGACTTAAGGAATAAGTCAGTACCTTCGCGACGGCTAAGCTTCAGCTTAGGACCCAAATATCTTGCCATGATCTTTCTCCAATATTCCTAGAAACGAAACTTAAACGCGACGTTTCTTAGGTGGACGACAACCGTTATGAGGGATTGGTGTCGCATCAACAATGTTAGTGATACGGAAACCAGCAGCGTTCAGTGCACGAACAGTAGATTCGCGACCTGGACCTGGACCCTTAACCATAACTTCCAAGTTCTTTAGGCCATATTCTTTAGCCATTTCACCACAACGCTCAGCTGCAACTTGTGCTGCGAACGGAGTAGATTTACGAGAACCACGGAAACCTGAACCACCTGCTGTAGCCCATGCAAGAGCGTTGCCTTGGCGGTCAGTGATAGTTACGATTGTGTTGTTGAAAGAAGCATGAATGTGCGCTACGCCATCAGCTACTTGCTTGCGTACGCGCTTACGCGCGCGAGTTGGTTGTTTTGCCATTGTACTCTACCTTATCCGACTATTTCTTGATCGGCTTGCGCGGACCCTTACGGGTGCGAGCGTTGGTTTTAGTACGCTGTCCACGTAGTGGTAGACTGCGACGATGACGAAGACCGCGGTAACAGCCAAGGTCCATAAGACGCTTGATGTTCATCGATACTTCACGACGTAGATCACCTTCTACAGTGTATTTAGCTACACCATCACGCAGTTGATCGATCTGCTCTTCAGTTAGTTCACTGATCTTAGCATCTTCAGCAATACCCACTTCAGCTAGAATAGCTTGAGAGCGAGTTTTACCAATACCGTAGATTGCAGTAAGTGCAATTACAGAATGCTTATGATCAGGAATGTTAATGCCGGCTATACGGGCCATTATTCACTCCTAAGGGGGTTCATAAAAGAATTATCCGCAGCAAAGCCCGTTATGGATACGCTGCGGCATACTACTTCTTTTGCACGCAAAAGGTAGGCCGAGGAATATACTCGACTCTACCTAGTATTTCAAGTAAAAATTTCTGCTGATTAGCCTTGGCGTTGCTTATGCTTTGGCTCACTGCAAATCACGCGAACGACACCGTTACGCTTGATAACTTTACAGTTACGGCAGATTTTTTTAACGGAAGCACGAACTTTCATTGCTAAACTCCGTAAATGGAATCGAAATAATTACTACCGAATTAACGGCCGTAACCTTTCAGATTCGCTTTCTTTAACACAGAATCATACTGTTGTGACATCAGATGAGTCTGTACCTGTGCCATGAAATCCATGATAACAACCACTACGATTAGTAGGGAAGTGCCGCCAAAGTAGAAACGAACGTTCCACGCGACCATCATGAACTCAGGAATCAGACATATAAAAGTAATGTATAGAGCGCCCGCAAGGGTTAGTCTAGTCATCACTTTATCGATATATTTCGCTGTCTGCTCACCTGGGCGGATACCGGGTACGAATGCACCAGACTTCTTCAAGTTATCAGCTGTTTCACGTGGGTTAAACACCAACGCTGTATAGAAGAAACAGAAGAAGATTATAGCTGCTGCATAAAGCATTACATACAACGGTTGACCTGGGCTAAGAGCTAATGACACGTCAGTTAACCAACCGAACGCGCTGCTTTCACCATTTTGACCAAACCACTGCGCTAATGTTCCTGGGAACAAAATAATACTTGATGCAAAAATCGCTGGTATAACACCTGCCATATTAATCTTAAGTGGCAAATGAGAACTTTGTGCTGCAAACACTTTACGACCTTGTTGACGCTTCGCATAGTTAACGACGATACGACGTTGACCACGCTCCATGAAAACCACGAAGTAAATTACAGCAAAAGACAATACCGCGATAAACAACAGAAGAAGCACATGCAATTCACCTTGACGCGCTTGCTCGATTGTTTGACCGATTGCAGAAGGCAATCCAGCAACAATACCTGCAAAAATCAGAATGGAAATACCATTACCGATTCCTCGCTCAGTGATTTGTTCACCTAACCACATCAAAAACATGGTACCAGTTACTAAACTCACGGTAGCAATAAGCGTAAACATGGTTTGGTTGATAACAACCAGATTGTCGACCATGTTTGGTAAGCCTGTTGCGATACCAATAGCTTGGAATGTTGCAAGTACAAGCGTGCCGTAGCGTGTATATTGGCTTATCTTACGACGGCCTGCTTCACCCTCTTTCTTGAGTTCCGCTAACGCTGGATGAACTACAGTTAGCAATTGGACTACGATCGATGCCGAAATGTACGGCATGATACCCAATGCTAATATAGATGCACGCTCAAGAGCACCACCGGAGAACATGTTAAACATTTCTACGATGGTACCTTTTTGCTGATCGAACAAATCGGCAAGTACAGCTGCGTCAATACCAGGGATCGGCACAAAAGAGCCGGCTCGGAATACTAAAAGTGCACCAATTACGAATAATAAGCGCGACTTTAGTTCACTTAAGCCGCTTTGAGCACTACGAAAATCTTTTCCTGGTTTCTTAGCCATCTGTACCTCGTTCCTCGAGATTATTCCTCGATTTTACCGCCTGCAGCTTCGATTGCAGCTTTAGCGCCTTTAGTCACGCGTAGACCTTTAACAGTCACAGCTTTGCTTAGGTCACCAGAAAGAACGATCTTAACAAACTCGATGTTCTTAGTGATAACGTTAGCAGCTTTAAGGCTGTTAAGATCAACTACGTCACCTGTTACTTTCGCTAGCTCAGCTAGACGAACTTCAGCAGACACTAGGCTCTTACGAGAAGTGAAACCGAATTTAGGTAGACGTTGTTTTAGAGGCATTTGACCGCCTTCAAAACCTGGACGAACAGAGCCGCCAGAACGTGACTTTTGACCTTTGTGACCGCGGCCACCTGTTTTACCAAGGCCAGAACCGATACCACGACCTACACGCTTCTTAGAAGGTTTAGAGCCAGCAGCCGGTGATAGAGTATTCAAACGCATTCTGATTACTCCTCAATCTTAACCATGTAGTAAACCTTGTTGATCATACCGCGTACGCACGGTGTATCTTCAAGTTCTACTGTATGGTTGATGCGACGAAGACCTAGACCTTTAAGACACGCTTTGTGCTTAGGTAGGCGACCAATTGAGCTTTTAGTTTGAGTTACTTTAATAGTTGCCATCGTGTTCTTACTCCGAAATAGATTCAACAGTTAGACCACGTTTAGCAGCAACCATTTCTGGTGACTTAACGTCTACTAGAGCACCAATCGTTGCGCGAACAACGTTGATTGGGTTCGTTGAACCGTATGCTTTAGAAAGTACGTTATGTACGCCTGCAACTTCAAGTACGGCACGCATTGCACCACCGGCAATAACACCTGTACCTTCAGCAGCTGGCTGCATGTAAACTTTAGAGCCCGAATGACGACCTTTCACCGGGTGGTGAAGAGTGCCTTCGTTAAGCGCAACAGTAACCATGTTACGACGCGCTTTTTCCATTGCTTTTTGAATCGCAGCAGGTACTTCACGAGCTTTGCCGTAACCGAAACCTACACGACCATTACCGTCACCAACTACTGTTAGTGCAGTGAAGCTCATGATTCGACCACCTTTAACCGTCTTAGATACACGGTTAACAGCGATCAGCTTTTCTTGCAAATCATTAGCTTGTTGTTGTTCTTTAGCCATCTTCCAACCCTACCTTAGAATTTCAGACCAGCTTCGCGAGCAGAATCTGCTAGCGCCGCTACTCGACCGTGGTATTGGAAACCAGAACGATCAAATGCAACTGTAGCTACGCCTTTTTCAAGAGCGCGCTCAGCAACAGCTTTACCAACTGCTTTAGCTGCATCAACGTTACTAGTGTTCTTAACTTGCTCACGGATCGCTTTTTCTACAGTAGAAGCAGCTGCGATAACCTCAGAGCCGTTTGCCGAGATAACTTGAGCGTAAACATGGCGAGGAGTACGGTGTACTACCAAGCGAGTTGCGCCAAGTTCTGCAATCTTACGACGTGCACGTGTAGCACGACGGATGCGAGATGCTTTCTTATCCATAGTGATACCTTACTTCTTCTTAGCTTCTTTAGTACGCACATTTTCATCTGCGTAACGAACACCTTTACCTTTATAAGGTTCAGGAGCACGGTAAGAACGAATGTCAGCCGCAACTTGACCTACTACTTGCTTATCGCAACCAGTAATAATGATCTCAGTTTGGCTAGGGCACTCAGCTTTAATACCTTCAGGTAGAGCGTGCTCTACTGGGTGAGAAAAGCCTAGTGTTAGACCTACAGAGTTGCCTTTGATAGCAGCACGGTAACCAACACCTTTAAGAGTTAACTTCTTAACGAAGCCCTGAGTAACACCCACAACCATGTTATTAACTAGAGCGCGAGCTGTACCAGCCTGTGCCCATGCGTTAGTAACACCTTCTTTCGGACCGAAAGTTAGGTTGTTTTCTTCCTGTGCAATAACTACGGCGCTGTTAAGAACGCGAGTAAGCTCACCTTTGCTACCTTTTACAGTAACTTCTTGGCCGTTTAGTTTCACCTCTACGCCAGCTGGAATAGCGACAGGTGCTTTAGCAACACGAGACATAATCTACTCCTTAAGCTACGTAACAGATGATTTCACCGCCAAGACCTGCTTTGCGAGCAGCACGGTCAGACATCAGACCCTTGGAAGTAGAAACAACTGCAATACCAAGACCACCCATCACTGTAGGTAAAGAGTCTTTATTTTTATAAACTCTTAGACCAGGACGTGATACACGCTTGATTTGCTCGATTACAGGTTTAGCTTGGAAGTACTTAAGAGTAACTTCTAGCTCAGGTTTTACTTCGCTGTCAACAGCGAAGTCTACGATGTAACCTTCAGCTTTAAGTAATGCAGCAATTGCAACTTTAAGCTTTGAAGAAGGCATTTTTACAGCAACTTTATTTGCTGCCTGACCGTTACGAACTCGGGTCAGCATATCCGAAATCGGATCTTGCATGCTCATAAGATTTACTCCAAATGATTAAGTGGCAATTACCAGCTAGCCTTACGAAGACCCGGAATCTCGCCTTTCATGCAAGCTTCACGAACCTTAATGCGGCTTAGACCGAATTTACGTAGGTAACCGTGTGGACGACCAGTTTGGTTGCAACGGTTGCGCTGACGTGATGCACTTGAATCACGTGGAAGAGATTGCAGTTTAAGAACCGCATTCCAACGATCTTCTTCAGATGCGTTTACATCGCTAATGATAACTTTTAGCGCAGAACGCTTTTCAGCGAACTTAACTACTAGTTTTGCACGTTTAGCTTCACGTGCTTTCATTGATTGTTTAGCCATAACAGTAACCCTACCCTTACTTACGGAATGGGAAGTTAAAGGCAGCCAGCAGAGCTCGGCCTTCCTCATCGGATCCCGCAGATGTCGTGATAGTAATATCAAGACCGCGGACACGATCGACTTTATCGTAGTCGATTTCCGGAAAGATGATTTGCTCGCGAACGCCCATGCTGTAGTTACCGCGTCCGTCAAAAGACTTAGCGCTAACACCACGGAAATCACGTACACGTGGAAGTGCGATAGAGATTAAACGCTCTAAAAATTCCCACATGCGCTCACCACGCAAGGTTACTTTACAACCAATTGGGTAGCCTTCACGAATTTTGAAACCAGCTACAGATTTACGCGCTTTCGTGATAAGTGGCTTTTGACCAGAGATCGTTGCCATATCAGATGCTGCGTTTTCTAGCAGTTTCTTATCGTTGATTGCTTCACCAACGCCCATGTTTAGGGTGATTTTCTCAATCCTAGGGACTTGCATGACGCTTGTGTAGCTGAACTCTTTGGTAAGCTCAGCGACTACAGACGACTTGTAGTAATCATGCAGTTTCGCCATAGTAGAACTCCAAATTACTTCTAATTAGTTAGAAACAGTTTCGCCGTTAGATTTGAAGAAACGAACTTTCTTGCCATCTTCGATACGGAAACCGATACGGTCTGCTTTACCAGTAGCCGCGTTAAAGACTGCAACGTTAGAAGCATCAATAGCTGCTTCTTGTTCAACGATGCCACCTTGTTGACCTAGAGCCGGAACCGGCTTTTGGTGTTTTTTAACAAGATTGATGCCTTCAACAACAACTTTACCAGTTGTCAGAACCTTAGTTACTTTACCTTTCTTGCCTTTATCTTTACCAGCAAGAATGATTACTTCGTCGTTACGACGGATTTTAGCTGCCATGTTGCCGCTCCTTACAGAACTTCAGGTGCAAGTGATACAATCTTCATGAATTTCGCGTTACGAAGTTCACGAGTCACAGGACCAAAGATACGTGTGCCGACTGGTTGCTCAGTAGTGTCATTTAACAATACACAAGCATTACTGTCGAAGCGAATGACAGAACCGTCTGGGCGACGAACGCCTTTACGGGTGCGCACTACTACCGCCTTCAGAACATCACCTTTCTTTACTTTACCGCGAGGAATCGCTTCCTTCACTGTAACCTTGATGACGTCACCGATATGTGCATAACGGCGGTGAGAGCCACCCAGAACCTTAATACACATTACCTTGCGCGCGCCAGAGTTATCTGCTGCGTCAAGTGTACTTTGCATCTGGATCATTGTTAGTGCTCCGCTAAATATTAAAACTAGACCCTCTCGGGTCGGGCTGCCTCTTTAAAAGGGACGCGAATTGTACCACCCTTTTTTTAAATTGGGTAGACAAAAAACAAGCGGCTCCAAAAAATAATTTGGAGCCGCTTATAAGTTATAGAATTACAAAGATTAAATCTTCGCTTTTTCTAGAACTTTAACCAATGTCCAAGACTTAGTCTTAGACAGAGGACGACACTCAGCGATTTCAACTTTGTCGCCTAGGCCACAAGTGTTGTCTTCGTCGTGTGCGTGTACTTTAGTCGTGCGTTTGATGAACTTACCGTAAATTGGGTGTTTTACAGTACGCTCAATAGCAACAACGATAGACTTGTCCATCTTGTCACTTACTACACGGCCTTGCTGGATGCGGTTAGTTTCGCTCATTATGCGCCTGCCTTTTCAGTCAAAACAGTTTTCACACGTGCGATGTCACGGCGTACAGCTTTTAGAGTATGAGTTTGCTGAAGTTGACCAGTTGCAGCTTGCATGCGCAAGTTGAACTGTTCACGTAGCAAATTCAATAGCTCAGCGTTAAGCTCTTCAACGTTCTTTTCGCGTAGATCTTGTGCTTTCATCACATCACCTGCTTAGTTACAAAAGTAGTTTTAACAGGCAGTTTACGCGCCGCTAGGCGGAACGCTTCACGTGCCAACTCTTCAGGTACGCCATTCATCTCGTACATAACTTTGCCTGGTTGGATTTGAGCAACCCAGTACGCAACTGAACCTTTACCTTTACCTTGACGAACTTCAAGAGGCTTTTCAGTAATTGGTTTGTCTGGGAAAACACGGATCCAGATTTGACCTTGACGCTTAATGTGACGTGTCATAGCACGACGTGCCGCTTCGATTTGACGTGCAGTCAGACGACCACGGCCAACAGCTTTAAGACCGAATTCGCCGAAGCTTACTTCAGTACCTTTAGCTAGACCACGGTTACGACCAGTCATAACCTTGCGGAACTTAGTACGTTTTGGTTGTAGCATCGTTCGACTCCTTACTTACGGCCTTTACGCTGCTTCTTAGGCTTATCGCCTTTTGGCTCTACTGCGTTAGCAGCTGGCATACCGCCTAGAATCTCACCTTTGAAGATCCAAACTTTAATGCCGATCACACCGTATTGAGTGTGAGCCGAAGAAGTTGCGTAATCAATGTCTGCACGTAGAGTGTGTAGAGGCACACGGCCTTCACGGTACCACTCTGAACGTGCGATTTCAGCACCGCCAAGACGGCCGCCTACTTGTACTTTGATGCCTTTAGCGCCTAGACGCATAGCATTTTGTACCGCACGCTTCATTGCACGACGGAACATAACACGACGCTCTAGTTGAGACGCGATGCTATCAGCTACAAGCTGACCATCTAGCTCAGGCTTACGTACTTCAGCGATGTTAATTTGCGCTGGTACACCTGCGATTTTAGCTACAGCTGCGCGTAGCTTCTCTACGTCTTCACCTTTCTTACCGATAACAACGCCAGGACGAGCTGTGTGAATAGTCACACGGATGCTCTTCGCTGGACGCTCGATAACGATACGAGATAATGATGCTTTTTGTAGTTCCTTGGTAAGGAACTGACGTACCTTGAAGTCGCCGTCTAGGTTGTCAGCGAATTCGTTGGTATTAGCAAACCATGTAGCATTCCAAGGCTTGACGATGCCAAGACGAATACCATTAGGATGTACTTTCTGACCCATTGCTTACTCTCCTAGTCTTTAGCGATCTGCTACAACAATAGTGATGTGGCTTGAACGCTTCAAGATACGATCCGCACGGCCTTTAGCACGAGGCATAATACGCTTCATGATAGGGCCCTCATCTACGAAGATTTTAGCGACATTTAGATCGTCGATATCTGCACCTTCGTTATGTTCCGCGTTAGCGATAGCTGACTCAAGAACTTTCTTAACTAAAACAGCAGCTTTTTTGTTGCTGAAAGTTAGAATTTCTAGAGCCTGGTCTACCGACTTACCGCGAATTTGGTCTGCAACTAAGCGAGCTTTCTGTGGAGAAATACGAGCAAAGTTATGTTTAGCTAAAGCTTCCATCATCTACTCCTTATTTCTTCTTAGCTTTCTTATCTGCAGCATGACCGCGATAAGTACGAGTTGGTGCAAATTCGCCTAGTTTGTGACCGATCATTTCTTCGGTAACGAAAACAGGGACGTGCTGACGACCATTATGGACAGCGATGGTCAAACCAATCATTGTTGGGATGATCATTGAGCGACGGGACCAAGTCTTAATAGGCTTTTTGTCTCCGCTTTCCACCGCTTTCTCTACCTTCTTCAGCAAGTGTAGGTCAATAAAAGGACCTTTCTTGAGAGAACGTGGCATGGCGATTCCTCTTTATAAATTATTTAGTGCGACGACGTACGATGTACTTGTCAGTGCGCTTATTCTTACGAGTCTTGAAGCCCTTAGTAGGAACGCCCCAAGGAGATACTGGGTGACGACCACCAGATGTGCGGCCTTCACCACCACCATGTGGGTGATCCACCGGGTTCATTACTACACCACGTACGGTTGGACGTACGCCGCGCCAGCGTGAAGCACCAGCTTTACCAAGTTCACGTAGCATATGCTCAGAGTTACCAACTTCACCGATCGTTGCACGACCTTCAGAAAGTACTTTGCGCATTTCACCAGAACGTAGACGGATAGTTACGTATGCACCATCGCGAGCGATGATTTGAGCATAAGCACCAGCCGAACGAGCTAGTTGTGCACCTTTACCAGGCTTAAGTTCAACACAGTGTACAGTAGAACCTACTGGGATGTTGCGCATCGGCAGAGTGTTACCTGCTTTGATTGCAGCATCTACGCCAGATTGAATCTGGTCGCCTGCGTTAACACCTTTAGGTGCAATGATGTAACGACGCTCACCGTCTGCGTACAGAACTAGAGCGATGTTAGCACTACGGTTTGGATCGTATTCTAGACGCTCAACTTTCGCTGGGATGCCATCTTTAGTACGTTTGAAGTCAATCAGACGGTAATGGTGTTTATGACCACCACCGATGTGACGTACTGTAATACGACCGTTGTTGTTACGACCACCGTTCTTAGAGTTTTTCTCTAAAAGTGGTGCGTATGGCTTACCCTTGTGCAGGTCAGCGTTAACAACTTTAACGACGTGACGACGACCAGGGGAAGTCGGCTTACATTTAACAATAGCCATTTTTACTACTCCTGTTATTCCGCGCCGCCAACGAAGTCAAGATCTTGACCTTCTTTCAAAGTAACGTAGGCTTTCTTAACGTCTGAACGACGGCCTTCACGCATACCTTGACGTTTGGTCTTACCCTTTAATACAAGAGTATTTACAGACTTAACTTCAACTTCAAATAGCTTTTCTACAGCTGCTTTGATCTCTTTCTTAGTTGCATCTTTAGCTACTTTGAAAACGATAGTGTTCGCTTTCTCAGCTGCCATAGTTGCTTTTTCAGAGATGTGCGGAGCACGTAGAACTTTTAAGATACGCTCTTCAGTGATCATGCTAGCATCTCCTCAACTTGCTTAACTGCGTCAGCAGTCATCAGAACCTTGTCGAAAGCGATTAGTGATACTGGATCAACACCAGCAACATCACGTGCATCTACTTTGTATAGGTTACGAGCAGCTAAGAATAGATTTTCATCTACTTCGCCAGTCACAATCAGAACGTCGTTTAGCTCAAGCTCTTTAAGCTTAGCTACAAGTTCTTTTGTTTTTGGTGCTTCTACAGAGAAGTTATCAACAACGATTAGACGCTCTTGACGAATCAACTCAGACAGAATGCTCTTCATAGCACCGCGGTACATTTTTTTGTTTACTTTTTGGCTGTGATCTTGTGGTTTCGCAGCAAAAGTAACACCACCTGTACGCCAGATTGGGCTACGAATTGTACCAGCACGTGCACGGCCAGTACCTTTTTGGCGCCATGGCTTAGCACCGCCGCCTGATACTTCAGAACGAGTCTTTTGAGCACGAGTACCTTGACGAGCACCTGCTGCATATGCAACAACTACTTGGTGTACTAGAGCTTCGTTAAAGTCACGTCCGAAAGTAGTCTCGGAAACAGTTAGTGCATCAGCACCTTTAACCATCAATTCCATTACTTACTCCTAGACGTTATGCTTTAACAGCAGGTTTTACGATCACGTTACCGCCTGTTGAGCCTGGTACTGCACCTTTAATAAGGAGTAGATTGCGCTCAGCGTCAACACGTACGATCTCTAGGTTTTGAGTCGTTACACGCTCAGCTCCCATGTGACCTGCCATTTTCTTGCCTTTAAACACGCGGCCTGGAGTTTGACATTGGCCAATTGAACCCGGTGCGCGGTGAGACAAAGAGTTACCGTGAGTCATATCTTGAGTAGAGAAATTCCAACGCTTGATAGCGCCTTGGAAGCCTTTACCTTTAGATGTACCAGTAACGTCTACTTTTTTAATTTCGTTGAAAAGTTCTACGTTTAGCTCAGCGCCAACTTCAAACTCTTCGCCGTTTTCTAAACGGAATTCCCAAAGACCGCGACCTGCTTCTACACCCGCTTTCGCGAAGTGACCAGCTTCAGGTTTAGTTACACGGTTAGCTTTCTTAGCACCAGTAGTTACTTGGATTGCTGCGTAGCCGTCTGTCTCAAGAGTTTTAACTTGAGAAATACGGTTCGCTTCAACCTCAACAACAGTTACTGGGATAGAAACGCCTTCTTCAGTAAATACGCGGGTCATACCCACTTTACGTCCGACTAGACCAATCATTATTCTTATCTCCCTTAACCTAGGCTGATTTGAACATCAACGCCAGCTGCAAGATCAAGACGCATTAGAGCATCAACAGTTTTATCTGTTGGCTCAACGATGTCGATCAAACGCTTGTGAGTACGAATTTCGTACTGGTCACGTGCATCTTTGTTGACGTGTGGAGAGGTAAGAACAGTGAAACGCTCTTTACGAGTAGGAAGTGGAATAGGACCACGAACCTGTGCGCCAGTACGTTTTGCTGTTTCAACGATTTCCGCAGTTGAAGCATCGATTAGCTTGTAATCAAACGCTTTAAGGCGGATACGAATACGTTGGTTCTGCATGAGACAGAGCTCCAATTATTAAAAATTACACAAACAATATCGCCACTCAAGCTCGAAAGAACGAGAGAATGCCGATTGATTTATGTGAAACCGTAGCATCCAAAATCAGGACGCATTGTCAGTTAACTTTTGAAGTAAACACGAAGTTTACTATTTTTATTAACCGCGAACATAAGCTGAGTATACATTACTAGGTAAGACCTACTCCTCAGTGCTCATTGGTTCACAAACCGGCGTTAACCAGTGCGATGCATTATACAGATCACGTTTTAGTATGCAAGTAGTGTTGGGAAAATAATCGGAATATATTGAAAAAGGAACTTGGGGAGGTATGGAGTATTGCGCGGGAAAGGAATGTTTCTCTATAAATAATAAAAGGGAAGCCGAGGCTTCCCTTTTCAGATGAGTGCTCTTCTAATGAAGAGTGTGCAAAAATCTAAATGCTATTAAGCGAAGATTTTAGCTACAACACCAGCACCAACTGTACGGCCACCTTCGCGGATTGCGAAACGTAGACCTTCGTCCATTGCGATTGGAGCGATTAGCTCAACAGTCATTTGAACGTTGTCACCTGGCATTA
>NZ_JAKKCQ010000011.1:0-80441 GCF_021728315.1 Vibrio sp. L5-1
AGGATTGTTAGTGTCGTTTCCGCTCGACTTGCATGTGTTAGGCCTGCCGCCAGCGTTCAATCTGAGCCATGATCAAACTCTTCAATTTAAGATTTTGTCGGCTCAATGAATACTGACTTCAAAACTAATATTCATCCGAAAATGAACATGTAATTCTAAAGCTATTACCATTCCAACAGAATGGTAATGAATTGACTGTGCCAAATACTTTCTTTCTACAAGAGAAAGTAGTTATTCGTATTGGTCACTCAGTTCATTGAAACCAAAGTTGATTCCGAGGAATCTGTTTTACTTCTCTTAATAAAAAGGGAAGATAAAACGTTTTGATATTCATCAACGAGTGCCCACACAGATTGATAGGTTTAAATTGTTAAAGAGCTTTACTTATTGAGCGTTCCTTTTAGTAAGGAGCCTCTCTAAGTGGACGGCCATTCTAGCGAATTGGATTCCAGTGTCAAACACTTTTTCCAGCTAATTTTTCAAAGCATCTTAAATGCTTAATGTCGTCTCGTTACTTAGTTCAAACCGCTTAGTTATCCCTGGCAACGGAGGCGCATTATAGAGAGAATCCCCCTTTGCACAAGGCCAAAAACGAAAAAAGACCGCAGCAGGCGATCGTTCGGACACTATTTACACAAAGCGTTCAAAATAGGTACGATTACGTCTTAATTTCGACTAATCGTACCTATCGTTCTTACCTTGATTATTGGTGAGCAATAATTCGGTCGTTATTCACTAATAGCTGCACTTTCTTATCCGGATTGATTTTCCCTGCAAGTATCGCTTTCGCTAATGGGTTCTCAACACTCTGCTGAATTGCTCTTTTAAGAGGCCTCGCACCATAGACAGGATCAAAACCGACTTGAGAGATCAACTTCAGTGCTTTGTCCGAAACTTCAAGCTCATAGCCGTTGTCTTCCATTCGTTTCTTCAAATGCTCAAGCTGAATAGCGGCTATTGACTCGATGTGAGCTTGGCCTAATGGATGGAACACGACACTTTCATCAACACGGTTCAAAAACTCAGGGCGGAAATGCTTACCTACCACTTCCATCACTTCATTCTTTATTCCTTGGTAATCGAGCGTATTGAAGTTTTCTTGAATTCTCGAAGAGCCAAGATTAGATGTCATGATCACTACGGTATTTCTGAAATCGACCGTGCGACCTTGTCCATCGGTTAATCGTCCATCATCTAAAACCTGCAATAGAATATTGAAAACATCAGGGTGCGCTTTCTCTACCTCATCAAGCAGAATCACAGAATAAGGTTTTCGACGAACAGCTTCAGTTAAGTAACCACCTTCTTCATACCCAACGTAACCTGGAGGAGCACCAACCAAACGAGCCACTGAGTGTTTCTCCATAAACTCAGACATATCGATACGAACCATGGCATCGTCACTATCAAACATGAAGTTAGCCAATGTTTTACACAGTTCGGTTTTACCTACGCCCGTTGGACCAAGAAATAAGAAAGAACCAATCGGCTTATTTGGATCGGATAAACCAGCACGACTACGACGAATCGCATTCGATACCACTTCTACCGCTTCGGCTTGCCCAATAACCCGCTTATGCAGAACACCTTCCATTTTCAGAAGCTTCTCTTTTTCTGCCTCTAGCATTTTAGAAACCGGAATGCCGGTTTGCTTTGAAAGAACATCGGCAATTTCAGCGTCAGTTACCTTATTACGTAATAAGGTCATTTCTTGCATTTCAGCTTGAGTCGCGAGGTCTAACTGCTTCTCCAACTCTGGGATTCGACCATATTGCAATTCAGACATTCGGTTAAGATCGCCAGCACGCCTTGCAAAGTCCATATCCATACGAGCTTGTTCTAACTCTGATTTGATATGTTGCGTCCCCGAAAGCGCCGCTTTTTCAGCGTTCCAAACTTCTTCAAGCTCAGCAAAATCCCGCTCCTTCTCAGAAAGTTCACTTTGCAGCGTGCGAAGCCTCTTTTCACTGGCTTCATCATTTTCATTAGTGAGAGCTTGCTGCTCGATCTTTAATTGAATGATTTTGCGCTCGAGCTTATCTAGCGACTCAGGTTTTGAATCGATCTGCATGCGAATGCTCGAAGCCGCTTCATCAATGAGATCAATCGCCTTATCTGGTAACTGACGATCTGAAACGTATCGATGAGATAACGTTGCCGCCGCTACGATAGCTGGGTCAGTAATTTCTACATGGTGGTGAAGTTCATAACGCTCTTTTAAACCACGAAGAATCGCAACTGTGTCTTCAACGGTTGGCTCATCGACTATCACTTTTTGGAATCGACGCTCTAATGCAGGATCTTTCTCTATATACTGACGATGTTCATCGAGTGTCGTTGCGCCTACACAATGCAGCTCACCACGAGCCAATGCTGGTTTCAGCATATTACCGGCGTCCATAGAGCCTTCGCCTTTACCTGCTCCTACCATGGTATGAATTTCATCGATGAAGAGAATAATGTTGCCCTCTTCCTTCGATAATTCGTTGAGGACTGATTTCAAGCGCTCTTCAAATTCACCACGATATTTAGCACCTGCAATCAAAGAGCCCATGTCTAATGAAAGAACTCGTCGCCCTCTCAAGCCTTCCGGTACTTCATTATTGATAATGCGCTGCGCCAAACCTTCAACGATTGCCGTTTTTCCGACACCAGGTTCACCAATAATAACGGGGTTATTCTTAGTACGACGTTGAAGTACTTGAATAGTACGACGGATTTCATCGTCTCGACCAATCACAGGATCTAGTTTGCCTTGCTCTGCTCTTTCAGTCAGATCAATGGTGAACTTCTCTAATGCTTGGCGTCTGTCTTCGGCATTCGGGTCATCGACTTTTTGACCACCACGAACTTGCTCGATAGCTTGAGATAGTTTTTGCTCAGTAAGGCCTAACTCTTTAAGTAAGTTCCCTAAAGGACCTTTGTCTTCAATTGCAGCGAGTAGGAATACTTCTGAAGATATGTAACTGTCTTGGCGCTTTTGCGCGACCTTGTCACATAGGTTGAACAACGTTCCCATGGCATTCGAAAGCTGAACATCACCACCGATACCACTTACTTTTGGCACTCGGTCTAATATTTCGCTCAATTTAGAACGCAATTGAACAACATCAATGTTCAGCATAGTAAGCAATGGACGAATCGCACTGCCATCTTGATTAAGCAAAGACACCATTAGGTGTACAGGTTCTATATATTGATGATCACGACCTAATGCGAGCGACTGAGCATCAGATATCGCAATTTGGAATTTACTAGTGAACCGATCGAGACGCATGCCAACCTTCCTACTCTTAGATATGTTTATCTTATGGTTAGAAGATGGATACGGTAACGCGGATTTTCAAGGGATAAGAGTGAAGAATAGAGCTTATATGAAAATATAAATAGGCTGGATGAGTGGTTGTGCTAGCCAGAGATTACTCTAACCAAATAAATGTAGCCTGACGTCCAGTAATGCCATCACGGCGATAAGAATAGAAAGCATCTGAATCTGCGTATGTACATAGATTCGAGTCTGTCACTGAAGTCACGCCAATTTTCATTAATCGTTGAGTCGCGAGTTGAGACATATTTGCCAGCCATTTACCAGCTTCAGCTTTGGCTTTAAATGCTAATTTCGCTTGAGGGTCAAAACGAACAAAAGCTTCCAACACATCGTTGCCAACCTCAAATGCATCTTTGCCAATTGCAGGGCCAAGCCAAGCCATGACCTGATTATCTGAATCTAGATTTGAAAACTTTGCGACGGCATTTTCAAGAATGCCACCAGCAAGACCACGCCAACCCGCATGAACAGCCGCGACTTGAGTGCCTTTGGTATCAGTAAGAATTACTGGCAAGCAATCAGCCGTCATCGCTGAACACACAACACCTGTTGCAGAGGTAAATGCACCATCAGCATCAAGAACATTCGCCACAGGTTCTAAAACCGTAACGACATCTGTTGAGTGAGTTTGATTTAGCCATACAGGAGAGGTGGGCATCTTAAATTGCTGCTTTAGCCACGCTCGATTACTTTCAACAAGCGAAGCATCATCCCCAACGTGCATACCGAGGTTTAACCCTTGATAAGCACCTGTAGAACAACCATCAAAACGAGTCGAAGCAAATGCCTTCACGTTTTGAGGAGCATTCCAGTCAGGGATGATCATTGACATAATTAAATGTCGTCTTCTATGTTTTCGCGAGCATCAACACGCAACGCTTCAGCCATCACAACCATGTCATTTGGCACAGGTGCGTGGAACTCAACTTCTTCACCAGTAATAGGGTGAACAAATTTAAGCATTACAGCATGCAGCGCTTGGCGATCAAAAGAACGAATCATTGTCGTCAGCTCTTCAGATGCACCTTTTGGAATACGTGCACGACCACCGTATGCAATATCACCTAACAGAGGATGCTGAAGGTATGACATGTGAACACGGATTTGGTGAGTACGACCTGTTTCTAGGCGTAGACGAATACGAGTATGTTCGCGGAAGTGCTCCGCAACACGGTAGTGAGTTACCGCAGGCTTACCCAATTCATTCACGTCCATTAAAGTACGCTTAGTTGCATGACGGCTAATGCCTTTCTCAACCATACCACCCGCGGTCATTTTACCAATAGCAATTGCTTCATATTCACGAGTGATACGACGTTTAGCAAGTGCACGTACAAGGCGAGTTTGAGCTGGAACCGTCTTAGCCACAACCATAAGACCGGTTGTGTCTTTATCAAGACGGTGCACAATACCCGCACGAGGTACTTCTGCAATCTGAGGGTAATGGAAAAGCAATGCGTTTAGTATGGTTCCATCCGGCGTACCTGCACCTGGGTGTACAACCAGATCGCGAGGCTTATTGATAACCAATAAATCATCATCTTCATAGACAATGTTTAACGGAATATCTTGTGCTTCCCAGCGCTCTTCATCTGCAAGCTCCGCTTGTAGGATGATCGCTTCACCGCCCAAAACTATGGTGCGCGGTTTAGTGATAACTTCGCCATCCACTTGGATTTTGCCGTCAAGAAGCCACTCTTTAATACGAGAGCGAGAAAAATCGGTAAATAGTTCAGCGACAGCTTGGTCTAAACGTTGACCTAACTGGCTGCTTTTTACTGTGTCTGTTAATGTTATCTGCTGAGCCATATCGAACTTTTTTAAAAACCGTGAGACTAATACCCATTAGTATGGATAAAATAGAATAATTGCATCATTGTATCTGTTACTGGTTAGAAAGTAACGGAAGCTTACGAAATATTTAATTCAAGGAATCGACGCCTGACATGAAACACCTTACTTTATCGGGTCTATTAGCCGTATCACTCTTAGTTGGCTGTTCAAGTACTGAAGAAATAATACCGGATGTACCACCATCGGTTCTTTACTCTGACGCTCAAGAGTCCCTGCAGAGCGGTAGCTGGCTTTCTGCAATCGAAAAGCTAGAAGCTTTAGATTCTCGTTACCCATTCGGCGCCTATTCGGAACAAGTACAGCTAGATCTGATTTACGCGTACTACAAAAATGATGACTTGGCGTTAGGCCTTGCCACCATTTCTCGATTCCTACGCTTAAACCCGACTCATGAAAAACAAGACTGGGTGCTTTACATGCGCGGCCTAACGCACATGGCACAAGACCGTAACTTCATGCACGACATTTTTAATATCGACCGTAGTGACCGAGATCCAGAGCCAGTGAAACTCGCGTTTGCTGACTTCAAACGACTACTGGAACGCTTCCCTAGCAGCCCTTATGCGGAAGATGCGCAAAAACGCATGTTCGCACTTAAGAACCGCCTCGCAGAGTATGACTTAGCAACCGCTGATTTCTACCTACGCCGTGAAGCTTGGATTGCAGCTGTAAACCGAACACAAGAGCTGCAGAAGACTTACCCAGACACCATTGCTGCACGTAAGTCTTTGGATATTCAGTTAGAAGCTTATAAACAACTAGGTTTAGAAGACGCAGCTTCAAGAACAGAAAAATTGATTGAGTTAAACCCACTGCCTTAATCAACGTTGTCATATTTATTCGAAAACGCGCTAATTTATTAGCGCGTTTTTTTTGAACTTAATTTCGTAAACTTGATGAATCGCATAATACACGGTATCTTCAAAAGATAACTTTTAACAAAACATCAACATGGAGTGTGGATGTGAGTAGGTTGTTATTATTTATCTGGATATCGCTATTTAGCCAATTATCCTACGCATTAGAACTGTCCCCGTTAAGCAACAAGCCTTACATGGGTGACTTAGATGTACTCAAAACCAAAGGGACGGTTAGAGTGCTCGTGTCTGCTGATCTTGGTTTTTATTATATCGAGGATGGCAAACCAAAAGGCATCGTGGCTGAAATGCTCTACCACTTTGAGAAGAGCCTTCGTAAGAAACACCCTTACCTCAATGTTCAAATTATCCCAGTGCAGCGAGATGATCTACTTCCCTCATTAGAATCTGGTTATGGCGACGTCGCTGTCGCGAACCTGACGATCACCGACAAGCGATTGCGAATCATCGATTTTTCCGACCCAATGATTAAAGATGGAAAAGAACTGATTATCACAGGAAAGAACTCAGCTCCTATCACCGAAATCAAGCAACTGAGCGGTAAAGAGGTTTGGATCCGTGCAAGTTCGAGTTACTTCGAGAGTGTACAAAGAGTCAATAAAGAACTGAATGAATTAGACTTACCACCGCTGCATGTCCACTTTATTGAGGAGTCATTGCAAGACTACGAGCTGATAGAGTTGGTCAACCAAGGCTATATACAAGGCACAATCCTAGATAGCCATAAAGCAAAGTTATGGACTGACGTAATGGAAAACATTCAGGTCCATCACGATTTACCCTTACGTGAAAATGGCCAAATAGCGTGGGCATTAAGAAAAAATAGCCCTCAACTAAAAAAAGAGATCAACAAATACGTCAAGACGGCACGAACAGGTACCCTACTTGGAAATGTTATCTATCAGAAATACATCGACAACACTCGCTGGTTAGGTAGAGCGCTCAACCCAAATAAAATAGACCGAGTGGCTAAGCTGTCAGATGTTTTTGAAAAGTATTCGAGTAAATACGAATTCGACCCTTTGATGATGTCTGCACAAGGTTTCCAAGAGTCAGGACTGGATCAAAGCCGGGTTTCTCACCGTGGAGCTATTGGTGTGATGCAGGTGTTGCCAAGTACCGCCAAAGACAAAAACGTCAACATCAAAAACATACATAAGGTGGATAACAACATCCATGCGGGCGTGAAATACATGCGTTTCATTAAGGACAGGTATTTTGACGACCCTGCCATTACGCCAGATAATCAAATCTACTTCACTTTGGCTTCTTACAACGCTGGTCCTGCTAAGATCAGAAAGATGAGGCGCATTGCCAAGCAGAAAGGTTACAACCCAAACATCTGGTTTAAAAACGTAGAAATCATCACTCGTAAATACGTGAGCAAAGAACCGGTGACCTATGTCGCCAACATCAACCGTTACTTTGTAATCTATAAGCAGTTACAAGCTATCAATGCTATCCGAGAAAATGGGACAGCGAGACTACTAAAAACCAACGATTAGTTTGTCTTAAACCCTAAGAGCCAGGGGAACTAAGGTGCTAAGGTGCTAAGGTGCTAAGGAAAATTAAAAACACAAAAGCCGCATAAGAAAACTTATGCGGCTTTTGCTTATCAAATTCAGAGAAAGCTTACATAGTGATATATATCACGAGATCTACATCACAAAACACTATTGAGTAAATTTCAATCAAACACTTTCAATAAGCTGTAAGGCGCCCCTAAAAACTGGTTTAATTTTTAGCGAAGCCTTGCCTCCAAGTTATCGTTTTTCATAGAGATAACAAGCATTTTTCGCCAAAAAGATACTAAGACTTGCGTGAGATCACATTTGATTTTAATGCTTATCCCACCCAACCAAAACAAGATCTAGATCACATTCTTTATTCCTGAAAGTCGTAATCTGAAGTTAACCCATGAGGGATACAACAGAGGAAAACTTCTATGAAAATGAACATCACTGGTAAAAACATCGACATTACCTCTGCAATCCGTGATCACATAGAAAGCAAATTTAAAAAGCTGGATAAATGGCAAGTAGACATCATTGGCTGCCAAGCGAGCTTTAGCGAAGAACCAAACAAGAAGAAAAAATTTGAAGCGGTTCTAACCGTACCAAAAGGCCAACTTGTTGCTTCATCAATCCATGACGACCTCTACGTAGCTATCAACGAAGTAGAACAAAAACTAGAGCGTCAACTCAACAAGCTACGCCATAAACCTGAAGCGCGCCGCGCTGAAAAGCCTGAAATCGAAGAGCTAGAAGCTGAAGTAGAATAAGGAAAGAGAACAGATTAAAAAATAGCGCCTCAGGGCGCTATTTTTTTGCTTGACGCTCGTAGCTCGCTTGCTTATTGTGTTTAAACATTCATAAAACAATCACTTTTTATGCACACTCAATCTTTGTTTATTTTTGACTTCTTTTTTCTTCCGTAAATCGGAGGCTGAGTCGTTTTAGAAAAACAAGTCAAAAACGAACAAGAAGCCTCCCACACTAGGGAGGCTTTTTTATAAGGACACATTTATGACTGACCGTTCAATTTCACTGGATGATATCCGCCTTCGTCTTAATGATTTAGATGACGAACTGCTGAGTTTACTTTCCGAACGTCGCAAACTCAGTATCGAAGTTGCGAAAAGTAAAGTAGAGACATCAAAACCTGTACGCGATGCCGTTCGTGAGCAGCAGCTTCTGGTTAAGCTGATTAACAACGGCAAAGATAAATATGAGCTTGATGCGCAGTACATTACTAAACTGTTTCACACCATCATCGAAGATTCGGTTTTACTACAGCAGTCATACTTACAAAACCTAGCGAACCCGCAAAGCCGTAAACCTCTGGCTCGAGTTGCATTCTTAGGTTCTAAAGGTTCATATTCTCATCTTGCTAGCCGTGAATATTTCAGCCGCAAGAATATGGAATTGATAGAGCTTAACTGCAATCACTTCAAAGAAGTGGCATCGACGGTGGAATCTGGTCATGCCGATTACGGTGTGCTGCCGATTGAGAACACCAGTTCTGGTTCAATCAACGAAGTTTATGACCTTCTGCAACATACAACGCTATACATCGTGGGTGAGCTGTCTCAGCCTATCGAACACTGCTTAGTTGCGAAAAATGATATTCGTTTAGAAGACATCAAAACCCTCTATTCACACCCACAACCTCACCAACAGTGCAGTGAATTTTTGAGTCGTCTTAAAGGTGTCAGCCTTGAGTCTTGCGCAAGTACAGCTGATGCAATGAAGAAGGTTAAAGATCTGGAGGGCGATGATGTGGCAGCAATTGGCAATGCATCGAGCGGCAAGCTTTATGGGCTTCAGCCAATCCAAGGCAACATTGCAAACCAAACTGAGAACCACACTCGTTTCATCGTTGTGGCGCGTAAGCCGGTAGAAGTATCAACTCAAATCCCAGCTAAAACGACACTGATCATGTCGACTTCTCAAGAGGCGGGTTCTTTGGTAGAAACTCTACTAATCCTACAACGCTTGGGTATCAACATGACTAAGCTGGAATCTCGTCCTATCATGGGTAACCCATGGGAAGAGATGTTCTACGTTGATTTAGAAGCACACTTGGATGCAGATAATATGCAGCAAGCGATAACAGAACTAACTGCCATTACTCGTCACCTAAAAGTGTTGGGTTGTTATCCAAGTGAAAACATCAAAGCGACGCAGGTTAAGTTGTCATAGCTTTTAACAAACATAAACTTTCAACGAACATAAGCTCTTAACAAACATAAGTTTTTAACGAACAAACGTTTAAAGCTGGCATAAGTTTAAATCTGCTATAAGCATTTGGCCTACAGTAGGCCAAATGCTAAAACCTGCGGCTAGTGGAATAACTCGTACTCAGGAATACTCACACTACGTATTCCTGAGACATGACTCGATTATTTCACTGGCTGTACATGCCTTCTAACCCACACCATTCAACACCTTCTTAACAAAAAACTCATTAGTGGCTTTTTTATCAATAAAGACAAAACCTTACCCCCTTCACAGGAAATCATCGAACTACGTGTAATTAATAGCGAGTAAGTATTAAGTAACATAAACTTACGCGCTTAAATTATAAATAGTGTTGTCATTAACTATGAAGCTAAGTACGAAAATCTTACTACTGATAACCCCTGTGATACTGATCAGTACCGCAGCTTCTAGCTATATTATTTATTCAACGCAGAAAAGCAGTTTTATCAAACGCGAAGACAACGCACTTCAGCTGAACATGGAAAAGTTGGCAGGATATTTTCGACAGTCTCGCTCGTTCCTAAATAGCTACTCTTACACCTTGACCCAAAGTGACATGATGAAGCGTTACTTTCTCACTGAACAAAACTTATCTCGCGATCTTGAACTGGTTAGTAACCTTCGAGAAGCCATACACTTCTTGCAAGATGACGATGAAAGCTATACCGGGTTAGCGCTTCTCAATAGTCAGCGAAAGTTGAGTTATTACGCTGATAATAACAGCGACTCACGCACTCAGATTGACAGCAAAATATTGGATTTTGTGGATCAGTACTATCAAGACACCTTAGCAGCATCAAGTACCAACTATATTCAAAACTCTCAAGGTGAAGGGATGTTGGTTCACTACGAAAAGGTAGACAAAAAAACGATTTTCCCAACCGCAAACAATCACCCCGACGATGTGTTCTTTGTTGTTGTGTCAGTCTCTCTCGATAAATTTAATGCGCTGAGAAAACAGATAGAGTTCGACTACCAAACCAGCTTATTCTTCACATCTATAGCGGTTTCTCTGGAAAATAATGTCACCCACTCAGTCAAGCTTGCGCCAGAACTATACGCCACAGTTGACCCGGCGCCATTCCTATTGGAAAACAAGCTCGAATCAATTTGGAATAAGCTGAGTTTGTCCTTTGCACTATCCGCGTTTGTGACGGTTGCTCTGCTACTCATGCTTTTGTCTCGCAGTGTGATATCCCCGATAACACGACTCGACCGACAACTGCAGCAAGTCGAAAAAAAACAACGTAAGAACATCGAACGCTTAGGCACTCGTGATGAGCTTGGCCGCCTATCACAGCGTTTTTATGACATGTACCAAGAGTTAGATAACACCTACCAACAGACCAAGCTATTGGCCGAGAATGATCAATTAACCCAAATAGCCAATAGGCATCAATTTCAAACCTTCGTTCAGCAATCATTACCCAAGCCTAGCTCGAATACCAAAACCTGGGTTCTCTACTTTGACCTAGATAACTTCAAGTTTGTGAACGACAAATATGGACATCAAATCGGCGACTCCATTCTAGTCAGTTTTGCTCAGCGTATTTCAGATATTTGTAGCCACTATAAAACAGAGTTTGACGCTCATTGTATGCCAGCCCGACTTTCTGGAGACGAGTTCGTTGTGTACATTAACGCGCCTACTCGCCAAGGGAATATCGCGCATAGATTCTCTGATAGCTTACTGACGCCACTACAAAAAGGTTTTATCACAGAATCAGGGAGCTTTCCGATCACGGTCAGTATTGGTATTGCTACCTACCCCAATGATGGCCACTCCATCGAAAAGCTACTGTCGAACGCTGATACCGCGATGTACCAAGCCAAACGCGCAGGTAAAAACCAATTTGCTGACTATTCACGAGATTTAGACAAAGCGATTCAACGCCAAGCAAACATTGAACGCGCACTCAGAGACAAGAACTTTGATGATGAATTTAGGCTCGTTTATATGCCGTACATGGATTCAACCGGAACCCATGTTATTGGTGTTGAGGTGTTATTACGTTGGAATTCGGAGCAACTAGGCTTGGTTCCACCTGATGAATTCATTCCAATTGCCGAGCAGACTGGATTATTCGATCAGGTTGATCAGTGGGTCATTCAGAATGCATTTGCTTCTTTTCATCGACTTCAGGCTCAGTTTGATCACGCAATTCAGTTGTCGATTAACTTATCTTCTGCTGGGATTGAAACGACTGATCTTGCTGACTTCATCAAAGAGCACGCCGATTTAAATCGAATTCCGCCAAGTTTGATTGATTTTGAAATTACCGAAACCTTTTACTCAAACTCTGAAGGTTTTCCGCTGCTTAACGAACTATCTGATATGGGCTATCGATTAGCCATTGATGACTTTGGATCTGGCTACACCTCCATCACTCAACTGGTGCAGTATCCAACTCAAAAAATTAAGCTCGATAAAGCCTTTTTAGACACCTTAATTGAGACCGATAATCAGAACATAGTAAAACCGGTTATCGGGTTATGTCATGCTCAGGGTAAGAAGGTCACAGCCGAGGGCATCGAAACTGAAAGCATGCATCAGTGGTTGCAAGAAGCACAGTGCGATATGCTACAAGGCTATTACTTCGGTAAACCTATGCCATTAGAAGAACTGAGTGATTGGTACCGACAGCATCAACTCAATTTAATCGATAACAAAAAGAATCCAATACATGAAATCTGTAATCATCGCATCGCTGAACCCAGCTAAAATTAACGCAGTTAAAAGTGCATTCTTATCTGCTTTTCCTGATACTGAATTGGATTTCAAAGGCATCAGCGTCCCTAGCGGTGTCGCCGATCAACCGATGAGCAACGACGAAACCTATCAAGGTGCGGTAAATCGCGTTCACAACGCAACTCAAGCTCAACCTGATGCGGATTTTTATGTTGGATTAGAGTCTGGAATAGAAGGAAAGGTTACATTTGCTTGGATGGTCGTTGAAGCAAACGGTCAGCGCGGAGAATCTCGATCTGCAAGCTTGATGCTGCCACCCGTTGTGCTTGATAAACTCCAACATGCGAATGAGCTAGGTGATGTGATGGATGAAGTCTTCGGCACCGACAACATAAAACAAAAAGGCGGTGCGATTGGCTTATTGACACATAACCAACTATCTCGCAGCTCTGTATATAGCCAAGCTTTAATCCTAGCGCTGATCCCATTTGTTAACCCTAAGCACTTCCCTGCTTAGTCTTGTTTAAGAAACACGATATTTCGCCTCTCTAGAGGTAATATCATTGAGCGGGATAAAAACAAAAAACGCTAACCTATGGTTAGCGTTTTTATCAAGTTCTTAAGGCTTACTGTTTTAAATGCTTACTTGAGTAACAGCTCTGCAATTGCCGCTTTCTCTTGCTCAGATTTAGCCTTTAGCTCATTAGAGCCTCGCGTGATCGTAGCCACACCCACACCTAACATTTGGCTCACCTGTCTTTGTGACATGTCCCCTTTCATGAGTTCACAAAGAATATTCACTCGAGCGACCAAAGCGTCTCGCTCATCAGGTGTCATCATCATGGTCAACAACAGTTCATGCTGATCTTTCTCAGCCGCTGTTTTTACCAAATCCATTAGTTGTTGCCAATTCTCATATTCAGGTTGTGATGCCATATCTCTACACTTACTTTTAAATTTTGGCTTGAAGTAGCCGCTTAATGATTGAAAGCGTTTAACACTTTATACCGAAACACTTGCTTTGATCCAATGTAAAAAGGCAGCAAGTGGAACTGGTTCGCACTCACTGCCTTTAATATTACTCAGTTTCGGAGAAAGTACCGAACACCTAGTATTTCGTTTCGGCCTCATGAGGCGCTAAAAACATCCCTTTCTCGCCCAAGATATCTCGATAGTAAGTCTCAAACATCAAGATATTCTGAACGTAGCCCCGAGTCTCTTTGAATGGGATCATTTCGATAAAAGCAAATGCATCGAGCTTTTCATCGCTGCGTGAACGCCATTGTTTCACACGACTCGGGCCTGCATTATAAGCAGCAAATGCAAAAATACGGTTGTTATCATATTGAGCTAATAGGCCATCTAGATAGTGGCTACCAATCTCAATGTTCTTGCCGACATCATAAAGATCATCGCTGTCCTGGTACTTAATCTTATGTTTTTTAGCCGTATATTGCGCCGTCTTTGGCATAATTTGCATGATGCCACGCGCGCCAACTGGAGAGCGAGCCTCTGAATCCATCGCACTCTCTTGCCTCGCTAAAGACATTAAGGTAATCGGGTCTATATCGTGCTTTTCTGCGTAGAAGTTAAACCACCACTTATGAGCAACAGGAAAGCGTAAAGCGATGTTGTCCCACATCTTCGCAGAGATGCTCGCAGTCACTGTAAAGTGGTTCCAACGCTGCGTCGCAGCATGAGCGGCAAGCATTGATTTCTGATCTTTATCAGCATTGGTTAACAACCAACGCCATTCACTCTTCGCTGCCGCAATTTTATCTCGGTCAATCAGCTCGCCGATTCGAACCAAAGAAGTCTCAAATGGCTTTACTGTTTCAGCGTTGTATTTGAGTGTCGATGTTGGGTACTGAACTGGCTTACCTAACTGCTTAGCCGCAGCCACACTGTAGAAATTACGCTGACCCAAGATATCTGACAGTCGTTTGTTACCCTTAGCAGTATCACCGAGTGCTATCTCTGCTCTACCCTGCCAATACTGCCAGCGAAGCGAAGCCTGATGCTTATCATCTAAGCGCGCTATCCACTCTTTCAAGCCAGTCCAATCTGCATGCTGAATAGCTAAACGAGCACGTCTTTCCAACAAGACTTGCTTTGATGAACTCTCGAGCATTTTGTCTCGCCACGCCATCAACTCTTCAGAGTCGGTATTGATCAAGCGGAACGTTAGGTAGTCCGCTAGCTCTTGGGATTTTTCTTTCGAAAACTTTTGAGCTTTCACAACATCATCAAAAACCTCTTGAGCGCTGCTTGCTGATTTCCTTGCTAGCTTCTCGAAACCAAATTCGGTTTGAGCTTGATAGAATTCATTCGCAGGATGCTTCTTAGCAAACGCGAGCACATTTTCAGGCTTGTTGTACAGCGCCTTCATCTGCTTAGCTTGAGCAATTGACTCATCATGATCTAATTGCTTAATCAGATAGGTCATCAGCTCACCGTTACGGCCTTCAAACGCTAACAGCATCCTTTCGAGGATCAGGTCATCCGTTCTTAGACCGGCTTTATCCCATCCTTCAAAAAGTGGATCACAAGCGTCATCAACACCACTGCCACTTAACCAAAGCTGTTTCGCCCCTTTAAAGGCGATCTCTTGATTACCTTGCTCATAATGCGCTCGATAATAGATACATTGGTATTTTTCACCAACTGGCTCTTGGGTCTGAAATTCAAGGATCGTTTGCCATTGCTTTTGAGAGGCCAATGAATCTAAGTAAGGTGCGCGCATACGATTCGAAAATGGCAGCGCTTTACTCTCTTCAATAAAAGCATCGACTTCAACAGGTGTGCGATCACCTAGGCCTATGAGAAAGGCACGATAATCCGTGTAAGGCGTTAACGGATATGTTTGAATTTTGTTACGTAGCGCAGAGTAAGCTTCTAGATCACGGTTGTCTAAAACCTCTTGCGCTCTGTCATAAACATCACGCTGCATTTCAAGCTCGGAGGCATTGCTAGCCATAACCATCGGAGCCAGTGAAAATGAAGACAAAATTGCCGATGCAGCCACAGCAATTTTCGTATTACCAATGCGGAAAAACATTCGCTCTTTCCTTAGTGCGTGTATGAATACGTGAAGTCTATTTACGCCCGACATCACATCAAATGTAAAGAGTTTGAGTGTAAATATTATTAATATTTAACACTTCGCCTCAGAAGCTTATTAAATATAGTTTTAATGACCAATGTGACAATAATAGGTAAGGATTAGTTCAAGAATGGCTTTTCTGTCCTAGGAGTAACATCTTTGGGGATATTGGTATAAAATAGCCGACAATTTTGAACAATAAATTAGGATCGATCGGCAATGGCTGAATACGTATATACCATGTCTCGGGTGAGCAAAACTGTTCCACCTAAGCGTCAAATTCTTAAAGACATTTCTCTTAGCTTTTTTCCTGGCGCTAAAATCGGTGTTTTGGGTCTAAATGGTTCAGGTAAATCTACCCTACTACGTATCATGGCTGGTATTGATACTGATATTGATGGTGAAGCTCGTGCACAACAAGGTCTTAAAGTCGGTTACCTACCGCAAGAGCCTGTACTAGACGAATCAAAAACAGTGCGTGAAATCGTAGAAGAAGCGGTTTCTGATGTTGCAGACGCGCTTAAGCGTATCGACGCAGTTTACGCAGCTTACGCAGAACCAGATGCAGATTTTGACGCACTAGCAAAAGAGCAAGGCGAACTAGAAGCTCTGATTCAAGCGAAAGACGGTCACAACCTAGAGACAGCTCTAGAGCGTGCTGCTGATGCACTTCGTCTTCCTGAGTGGGATGCGAAAATCGAACTCCTATCCGGTGGTGAACGTCGTCGTGTTGCGATCTGTCGTCTACTTCTAGAGAAGCCAGACATGCTGCTTCTTGATGAACCAACTAACCACTTGGATGCAGAATCAGTGGCTTGGCTTGAGCACTTCCTTGTTGATTACAGCGGTACTGTTGTGGCAATTACCCACGACCGTTACTTCCTAGACAACGCTGCTGGCTGGATTCTAGAACTTGACCGTGGTGAAGGTATTCCATGGGAAGGTAACTACACATCTTGGCTAGAACAGAAAGATGAGCGTCTGAAGCAAGAGAAATCAGGCGAAAGCGCACGTCAAAAGACTATCGAGAAAGAACTTGAATGGGTTCGTCAGAATCCTAAAGGCCGTCAGGCTAAATCTAAAGCTCGTATGGCTCGTTTTGAAGAACTAACAACTGGCCAATACCAGAAGCGTAACGAAACCAACGAACTGTTCATCCCGCCAGGTGAGCGTTTAGGTGACAAGGTACTTGAAGTTAAGAACCTAACTAAGTCATTTGGTGACCGTGTTCTTATCGACGACTTATCGTTCAGCATGCCTAAAGGCGCTATCGTCGGTATCGTTGGTGCCAACGGTGCGGGTAAATCAACACTATTCAAGATGCTAAGCGGCGCAGAACAGCCAGATTCAGGCACAGTTGAATTAGGCGAAACGGTTAAGCTTGCTTCTGTTGATCAGTTCCGTGACAGCATGGATGACACCAAAACAGTATTCCAAGAGATCTCTGAAGGCGCTGATATCATTAAGATCAACAACTTCGAAATCCCTGCTCGTGCATACTGCTCTCGCTTCAACTTCAAAGGCAACGACCAACAGAAAATCATCGGTCAGCTTTCTGGTGGTGAACGTAACCGTGTTCACCTAGCGAAACTGTTAAAAGCGGGCGGTAACGTACTGCTACTCGATGAGCCAACCAATGACCTTGATGTCGAAACTCTGCGTGCACTTGAAGAAGCGCTGCTTGAGTTCCCTGGCTGTGCAATGGTTATCTCGCATGACCGTTGGTTCCTTGACCGTATTGCGACCCATATCTTAGACTACCGTGATGAAGGTCAAGTTAACTTCTACGAAGGTAACTATACTGAGTACACAGAGTGGCTGAAGAAGACTCTGGGCGCACAAGCGGCTGAACCGCACCGTATCAAGTACAAGCGTATTGCTAAGTAAATTAGCTTGTATTTTGAACAAAGGCCGCGATAATAGCGGCCTTTGATATATCTGGCTTACTATTTACCTATTGATATAGAGAAATTACCTATGCTTGAAAGACGTCAATTTTCACGAGTTATTTATCAAGTCCCGACGGAGATCTCACAAGGACAAGTAAATGTATCAGGCTCAGTGCAAGACTTATCTCTCCATGGTTTACTCATTCAATGTGATAAATGGCAGCAACTCAGCCACGATGCTCCTGTTCAAGTCAGCTTTAAGCTCACCAACAGTGATATCAATATTCAGTTAGAAGCAATGATAGTCTCTACCATCAATACCTCAATGCGTTTACGCATAGAGCATTTAGATATTGATAGTATTGGCCACCTTAAGCGCCTTGTTGAGCTTAATGTCGGCGACGATGAACTGCTTTATAGAGAGATTGAACACCTTACCGATTTGGGTAAAGAATAATATCTCCATTACCCTTTTTTCTATTAGAAGCATTTAGTTAATACAGAACCATGTCTAAAAAAATTTCCATTACTATTCCCTCTAACCAAGGGGAACAGACGTTTTACTTCGGCCGAAAAGCCGTGCTCATGTGCACCACTGCCATTTTTTCAGTGCCACTGTTAATTGGCGGAGCTGCATACATGCACTTCGAAGGTAAACAAGAGCTCGCGATGCAAGCAGGCGATGCACAACAGTTGATTGAAACGCTGATTGTTGAAAAAGAGCAAACCGAGTTTCTTTACGCTGAGCAGGTAGAAACCAATCACTCGTTATCGCAAACACTGACAGAAAAAGAAGGCACCATTCAACTGCTTGGTAAGCGTGTATTTGATGTGGAATCCGTGCTGGGTCTTGCTGATGAAGAACTGCTTACCGATGATATCTCTTTAGAAGATCGCATTGATGCTGCGGCGGTAGATTCAGCAGTAAGAGCGACGATGTTCCGTTTGATTCCAAACGACAGTCCTATGGCTTATCAACGTATCTCTTCTTCTTATGGTAGCCGTACTAATCCTATTTCAGGAAAACGCCATGTACATACTGGTATCGATCTAACGTGTAAGCGTGGTGAAGATATTGTCGCGCCCGCAGATGGCGTTATTGAAACGGTACGGCCAAGTAAAAAAGGCTTCGGTAACTTTATTACTATGCGTCATTCGTTCGGCTTCATGAGTTCTTACGCACATCTACAAAAATTCAAAGTTCGCAGCGGTCAGTTTGTTAGTAAAGGTGATGTGATTGCGAGTTGTGGTAACTCAGGTAACTCAACCGGGCCACACCTGCATTATGAAGTACGCTTTCTTGGTCGCTCCCTAAATCCGCAATACTTAATGGATTGGACACCGGAAAACTTCAACTACGTGTTCGAGAAAGAGAAAAAGGTTAAGTGGGGTCCACTGGTTCAACTGATTGATAATGTGGTTCGCTTGCAGATCAACCTGACGAATGTGCCTTACATTAGCTCGACTATCGACACGGTATCAAGTGAAGATACTAAAAAGCCTATCGCGACTAACTAGTTATTAGCTGTTGGTTATTAGCTATTGATTATTAGGGCCAGTTGGTTTGGCCTATGATGATCTAATTGCTTTTAGCCTACTGTAGGCCAACTACTTTTAGTCCTGAATTAGATAAAAAAAGAGCGACCATCAGGTCGCTCTTTTTTTATAATTTCAAATAGTGATTAGCCACGATGAATAGAGTCATGTGCTTGTTTTAAAAGGTTTTGGCTCTCTTGCAAGAACTGTTGCGAGTAATCTCCAAACCAATCACTGACTTGATTAAAGCTATCAACAAACTTGGCTTTATCTTTCCCATCCAAGATTTCTAATGCTTCACCGAAACGACTGTGGAAGCGTCGAATCATCTCAATATTCTCATCCGAAGAAAGAATGATATCACCGTACAAGTTCGGGTCTTGAGCAAACAGACGGCCAACCATCGCAATTTCAAGTCGGTAGATTGGTGAGCTTAGCTTCAGAAGCTGATCAATGTTCGGGTTCTCTTTACTCAGGTGCAATCCGTAAGCAAAAGAGGTGAAGTGGCGAAGTGCTTGAATCAAGGTCATGCCGTGGTCGTGTTCAGCAGCATCCATTTGGCACAGGCTCGCGCCCCAAATACCAAATTGATTCAGCAACCATTGGTAGCTTTCAGAACCACGTCCATCACTGTAAACAATCACTTGTTTCGCAAGGCTTGGAACATCAGGACCAAACATTGGGTGTAATCCAACCACTGGGCCTTGGTGCATGTTCATCATGGCTTGTAGAGGTTTTGATTTAATCGACGTCAAATCACAAAGAATACAATCGCTTGGTAGGTTACCCAGCTTCGCAATAACACCTTCAGTTAGATGAATTGGAACCGTTACAACCACAAGGCCAGCATTATCTAAGATCTCATCGGCTTTATCCCAATCTTGGCTGCCGAGAATTTTCACTTCGTAACCAGAAAGCTTGAACATACGTCCAAACAAACCGCCAAGCTGACCATTACCACCAACGATAACCACTGAACGCAACTCGGGGTTAAGGCACTTAAAGCCAGAGTCTTTCTCACTGGCATAAGACTCACGCATAGTACGACGCAAAATATCTTCGATTAACTGCGGTGGAACCCCTATTTTCTCGGCTTCTTGACGACGAGATGCCAGCATCGCAGCTTCGCGCTCTGGTACATAAATAGGTAAACCATGTTCGCTTTTCACTTCGCCTACTTTCTCTACTAGAGCAAGACGTTGAGCCAGTAAATCCAACATTTGTTTATCGACAGCATCGATTTGGTCGCGTAATTCGTTCAGTTCAACGGCCATTTTATTCCTTACTCATCTATAAGCCCGTGCTAATCTTTAAGCCCACCTGGCGCAGGTTCGTTAGCAACAGATCTTAAAATGCCCCATTAGATGAGGCACTTAAATTTTAAACCCTGACTAACCTTTCAAGCGGTTCTCTAAGAACGGGACTAATTCCGTATGTGCATGCTTCAATAGTGCCTCAGTTGACTCCCAATTGATACACGCGTCCGTGATAGATACCCCGTATTTCATCTCATTGAGAGGTATATCTGAAGATTGGTTTCCTTCGTTAATATGGCTCTCAATCATCAGGCCGATAATCGACTTATTACCTTCACGAATCTGATGGATGACATCTTCAGCCACCAGCGGTTGGCGACGGAAATCTTTACGAGAGTTCGCATGGCTACAGTCAACCATTAGTGCCGCCTCTAAGCCAGACTTACCCAGCTCTTGCTCACATTCGTGTACAGATACTGAATCGTAGTTCGTCTGCTTACCGCCACGTAAAATTACGTGACCATTTGGGTTACCTTGCGTCGTGAGTAGTGCGACTTGACCTTCACGGCTGATACCCATGAAACGGTGGCTAGAAGAAGCCGCCTGCATTGCATTGATTGCAGTACCTAGATTGCCATCCGTACCATTCTTAAAGCCGATTGGCATTGAAAGACCACTCGCCATTTCGCGGTGGGTTTGTGACTCAGTCGTACGTGCGCCGATTGCTGCCCAGCTGAATGTATCTGCTAGGTATTGTGGGCTGATTGGGTCTAGCGCTTCGGTCGCTAGTGGGATTTCCATCTCAGCTAACTCAACTAAAAGCTCACGACCAACATGCAGACCATGCTCAATATCGAACGTACCATCTAGATGTGGGTCATTGATCAAGCCTTTCCAACCAACAGTGGTACGAGGCTTTTCAAAGTAAACACGCATAACAATATACAGTTGGTCGCTCAGTTCTTCAGAAAGTGCTTTGAGGCGTTTCGCGTACTCTTTCGCAGCTTCAATATCATGGATAGAACATGGGCCACATACTACAAGCATGCGATGATCTTTCTTATGAATGATATTTGCTATAGTTTCACGAGACTCTTGAATGAAACGACGAGCATTATCACTCAAAGGCAGTTTTGCTTTTAACTCCTCTGGAGTAATCAGTACCTGTTCGTCGATGATATTGACATTGCTTAATTCACTTTTCTGCATAACTCAACCTGTATATTTATTTTTACACCCAATATTTCCATTTGGGCTGACAATCTTTAAAAACACAATAACAGCTACAAAAACGATTGCAAGTGTAAACAATAAAAAACATTTACTGTAAATTTAAATTTACACGCTCTCTTTAGTTCACTCTGATACACAAACCAGTTTAAACCGCGCCCCACACATACAAAAAAGGCGATATTTCTCATATCGCCTTCTTCAAACTTATAGAGTGTTTATTTATCACCCAGCGTTTAACATTCGCTTAATTTGCTCTGAGGCCTTTTTCCATCGACTATCTGAGTGAAGCGTCGATAAATCAAAGCTGTGCTTTTTAAGCAATGAGTTGGCTAAAAGCACCTCTTGAATCGCTAAGTGATCAAGAGCCTCAATTTGTGCATCTCGCTTATTACACATCAACACCATGTCACACCCCGCATTCAGAGCAGCCTTCGCTCTATCGGCTGGCCCACCCATAATCGCAGCACCTTCCATAGTTAGGTCATCAGAGAACACCAAGCCTTTAAATCCAAGCTGTTGCTTCAATACTTTCTGCAACCAATACTCAGAGCCACTCGCTGGCTGATCATCATAGTGCGAAAAAACCACGTGCGCAGGCATCATCGCATCTAATATTCCAGCTTCAATTTGAGCCTTGAAGATGGCCATGTCGGTTTCAAAGATGTCATCTCTAGGATCGTAAGGCGTTTCAAGGTGCGAATCAGCAATCACACCGCCGTGTCCTGGGAAGTGCTTCCCTGTTGTCGCCATTCCAACCGATTTCATGCCTTTAATAAAAGCACTGCTGTGGCGAACGATGGTCTCAATATCTTCACCAAACGCTCGGCTACCAATCGCTTTACAGTCGTGACCTTTATCTAATACAGGCGCAAAGCTCAGATCGATATCATGGGCAATCAATTCCGCCGCCATCAACCAACCGGCTTGTTCTGCTAACTGCTCACCATTATTCTTAGTCGAGAATTCTTGAGCGGCAGGGATAATTGAAAATCCATTGCGGAAACGCTGAACTCGGCCACCTTCTTGGTCAACACCAATCAAAATAGGACGTTTCGCTACCTTGCGGATCTCTTTGTTTAACGCCGAAAGCTGTTTGCTATCGTGGTAGTTTCGAGCAAATAAGATGAGACCACCAACGGTTGGATGCTCTAAAATTTCTCTGTCTTCAGCTGTTAGCTCATAGCCCGCAACATCTACCCACAACGGTCCCATATTTATCCCTTATTAAACCTAATTTCATAAACTTCCCGAGATTATTCTCTTTAAATTTGCTTTACAATGTTTTTAAACCAATCTGTGGAAGACTTTAAGAATGCAGGGCAAGAGCTTAGGAATGGATCATAAAGAACTGTATATCGGTGTGATGTCGGGAACGAGTATGGACGGCGTTGATACAGCGTTAGTCTCGATTGAAGACGAGAGCATTACATTACTCGCTCATGATGAGTTCCCTATGCCAGAGGATATCAAAGCGCGTTTGCTTGAAGTTTGTATTGGTCAGAAAACGGATTTGATTGCCATTGGCGAACTCGACCACCAGCTTGGTCATCTATTTGCTGATGCCGTTCTGCAACTTCTCGACAAGTCAGGCACGCCTGCATCTTCTGTGACTGCGATTGGTAACCATGGCCAAACAGTATTCCACCAGCCAACCGGTGATTCGCCATTTACCATGCAGTTGGGTGACGCCAATATCATTGCCGCTAAAACACAGATTCAAACAGTCGCAGATTTCAGACGCAAAGACATGGCGCTTGGCGGACAAGGTGCGCCATTAGTACCAGCGTTTCACCATACGATTTTTCACCCGCGAGACAGCTCGGTTGTGGTGTTGAACATTGGTGGAATCTCGAATATTTCAGTGCTGCGCCCGAATCAGCCTACTCTTGGTTATGATACTGGCCCGGGCAATATGTTGATGGACGCTTGGGTAGATAAACACACGGGTGAGAAGTTTGACCGTGATGCGCTGTTCGCGCTAAAAGGCCAACTAAGTCCAGCTTTACTCGAACAGCTGTTGAACGAATCTTATCTATCTCAAATGCCACCGAAAAGCACTGGTAGAGAACTGTTCAACCTACCTTGGCTAGAACAACAGTTAACAGAATTTAAAGATCTTGCGGCAGAAGATGTTCAGCGCACGCTTTGTGAATACACCGCATTAACGATAGCCAATGAAGTAGAAACTTATCGCTTGGGTAACCAACCTGCACTGTATGTGTGTGGCGGTGGTACGAGAAATCCATTGTTGATGAAGAGACTGTCTGAACTGCTTCTTAGCTGGGAGGTTGAGTCGACGACCAGTAAAGGCGTTGATGCCGATTACATGGAAGCCATGGCCTTTGCGTGGCTTGCTCAACGTCATATTCATCAACTGCCAAGCAATTTACCGGAAGTGACTGGCGCAAGCAGAGCGGCCTCTCTAGGCGTTCTATATCGTGCAGATTAACTTGATAGCCGTGCTGACTTAGTAACAATACTGACTTCGCGGTGCTGTCTAAACAATTTTAGAACCATCATTTAAGGATCACTATGAGTAACGACGCTCTCATATCAGCGCTCTCGCACCTCGTTTCGGAGGGGAGAAACCCTGATACTATGGATATTGATCTGCTCACCTCTCTCGAAGTGGTTGAAAAGATTAATCAACAAGATAAGCAAGTCCCACTGGCAATCGAAGTAGAGCTGCCACAGATAGCTCAAGCCGTTGATAAAATCGCTCACGCCTTTCAACATGGTGGCCGATTGATTTACATGGGCGCAGGAACCAGTGGTCGATTGGGCGTGTTAGATGCCTCAGAATGCCCTCCGACTTTCGGCGTTTCAGACAAGATGGTTATCGGTCTCATCGCTGGCGGACCAGAGGCGATTTTAAAAGCCAAAGAAGGTGCGGAAGACTCGCTGACTCTCGGAATTGAAGATCTCAAAGCGATTCAGTTTTCAGAAAATGATGTCGTGGTAGGCATCGCTGCTAGTGGCCGTACACCTTACGTAATTGGCGCACTCAACTACGCAAATCAAATAGGAGCAGTAACGGTTGCGCTGTCTTGTAATCCTGGCTCTCCGATTGCTGAGATTGCTCAAATAGCGATAAGCCCAGTGGTTGGCCCGGAAGCATTGACTGGCTCAACACGCCTCAAATCAGGTACGGCGCAAAAATTAGTGCTAAATATGCTAACGACTGCCAGCATGATTCGTATCGGTAAGAGCTACCAAAATCTGATGGTCGACGTAAAAGCAACCAATGAAAAATTGGTTGCCCGCGCTGCTCGTATCGTTATCCAAGCGACGGAGTGTGATAAAGCCCTTGCTGTTTCGACACTTAAAACCACCGATTATGATGTAAAACTGTCTATTTTGATGATTCTGACAGGGCTAGATTTAGAATCAGCTAAGGCTCAGCTTGATCAACAAAATGGTTTCTTGAGAAAAGCGGTCGAGAATAATCAGTAATCTTAATTTGGTTTGTAGCTTCTCATTTAGACAGCTACTTTAACGACATACAAAAAGACCAGTACACATGCGGCACTGGTCTTTTTATTTTCTAATCGCTAGTTTGAGCTTAGTAGTCGTTAGAAAACTCATCCCAGCCGCGCTGCCATTCCATACGGAAACGTTGAGCGTCTTCCGTACCTGAACAAACGCCTTCATAAACCTGGCCAGATAAGCCAATTTGATAAGCATGGTTTGGGTTGCAGTATTCAGCAACACCTAGATAGTAACCTTTGCTGTAGCTTGATTGGTCTACCGTTCCAAGCTTAGTCATCTCTTGGTAAGAACGTTGAGTATTACCTTTGATACCGTCACGATAGCCAATCTCTTGCCAATTGCCTTCGGCCGCTAAATCTTGAACATTGGCGCTGCATCCTGCAAGGCTAAATGCCACGGCAAATAGTGCTATTATTTTTTTCATTTCAATCCTTTATATTGTTACTTCACCACTTCCTGACGAAGCGCTGCCATTGTGGCGATTCTCCGCTGAACACGTACTGATGTCCACTCATTGTCTATTGTTGTCCTCTTAAGCAAGAGAACAAACCGCTCAATCAGTTATAACACCACTTAATTAGCTATTCGACCACTCACTCTCATAGCGGAAGTTTCTTCTCATACACTCCTTTAATATACACCCTGACTTAATTAATACATTCAGGGATAACAAATTATGATGTGGTTTCTTACCTGTGTTGCAGCACTCATTGGTGGCTACTTTATTTACGGTGCCTTTATCGAGAAGATCTTCGGTATCAATGAACAGCGTCAAACACCAGCTCATACTAAGCAAGACGGCGTGGACTTCGTTCCAATGTCGACGCCAAAGGTTTACCTAGTTCAACTGCTTAACATTGCAGGTGTAGGTCCAATCTTCGGCCCTATCATGGGTGCCCTTTACGGCCCAGCAGCAATGCTTTGGATTGTACTAGGTTGTATCTTCGCAGGTGCAGTACACGACTACTTCTCAGGTATGTTATCTATCCGTAATGGCGGTGCTTCGGTTCCAACCATCACTGGACGTTACCTAGGCAATGGCGCAAAACACTTTATGAACATCTTTGCCATTGTTCTACTGCTTCTTGTTGGTGTGGTATTCGTTTCTGCTCCAGCAGGCATGATCACTAACCTAGTGAACGACCAAACTGATTTCGTAATGTCTACGAGCACCATGGTTGTCATCATCTTTGCTTACTACATCATCGCAACGATTGTCCCTGTCGATAAAATCATTGGTCGCTTCTACCCACTGTTCGGTGCACTGCTTATCTTTATGTCTGTTGGCCTAATCACTGCGATTGGTCTATCTGACGAGCACCAAATCATGGGTGGCTTCGAGATGAAAGACATGTTCACTAACATGAACCCTAACGATCTACCGCTTTGGCCAGCTCTATTCATCACCATCGCTTGTGGTGCTATCTCTGGCTTCCACGCAACTCAGTCTCCACTAATGGCGCGTTGCATGGAAAACGAGAAAAATGGTCGCTTCGTATTCTACGGTGCAATGATTGGTGAAGGCATCATCGCTCTAATCTGGTGTGCGCTTGCTCTGTCATTCTTCGGTTCAGTTGAGTCTTTGTCTGACGCGATTGCAAACGGCGGCCCTGGTAACGTGGTATACAGCGCTTCATTTGGCCTACTGGGTGTATTTGGCGGTATCCTTGCTTTCCTTGGCGTGGTTATCCTACCTATCACTTCTGGTGATACAGCGTTCCGTTCAAGCCGTCTTATCCTTGCTGAATACTTCAACATGGAACAGAAGACACTGCGTAACCGCCTACTGATGGCTCTACCACTGTTCGTTATCGGTGGCATCCTGACTCAAGTAGACTTCGGCATCATCTGGCGCTACTTCGGTTTTGCTAACCAATCAACAGCAGTCATGATGCTATGGACAGCTTCAGCTTACCTACTTCGTCACAATAAACTGCACTGGGTAACAACGGTTCCAGCTGTGTTCATGACATCTGTATGTATCACATTCATCCTGAACAACAGCCAACTGGGCTTCGGTCTACCAATGCAGCTTTCAACCATCATCGGCGTAGTGAGTGCATTCGGAATTGCGGCTTACGTTATCAAAATTTCAAAAGGCAAAGGCGATATCGACCTTGCTGATGAAGAAGAAAAAGAAGCAAAAGGCGTCACCAAAACCGCCTAGTTCTTTCAGACTCTTGAGAACAAGAGACACGTCTTCATAGAGAGACGAAAGAACAAGCCAAACACACTTCGCTTGCTCCCGTAATCACCCAGTGATTCGTGGAAATTAAGACTAAAGCCCGTCCTCTGTGATGGGCTTTACTGTATCTCAGCATTAGTACATCAATATTGGTATCTCCACCTGACAAGCAATCGTCACTCGATATAACCAACGAAAACACAAGCAAAGCTACCGTTACCACGCAATGAGCTTTACACTTAACCAGCGTCTCAATAGGTGAAAATATGGAACTCATTCTCTCTCTGCTGCAACAAACCTGTGTTTACTTAGTAATTGCTTACATGCTAAGTAAAACTCCACTGATTCTCCCTTTGTTGAGCATCTCTTCACGCTTAAGTCATAAAGTCAGCTGTTATGTTCTGTTTTCTCTGTTCTGTATTATGGGCACCTATTTTGGACTGCAGATTAATGACGCGATAGCCAATACGCGCGCGATGGGTGCGGTCATGGGTGGTCTATTTGGCGGCCCTGTCGTTGGCTTTGCCGTCGGCTTTACTGGCGGTATTCACCGTTACTCATTAGGCGGATTCACAGACTTGGCTTGTGCTATTTCCACCACAGCTGAAGGCTTGATTGGCGGCCTATTGCACGTTTATCTCGTCAGAAAGAACAAAGCGAGCCAGCTGTTTAATCCATTGGTGGTTTTCTCTGTTACCTTGTTTGCAGAGATTATTCAAATGCTAATTCTGTTAGCGGTCGCGAAACCATTCGAGCAGTCCTACGCTCTGGTTTCTGATATTGCCGCGCCAATGATCATTGCTAACTCGGTCGGTGCGGCGCTGTTCATGAGCATCATCCAAGATCGGAAAACCATCTTCGAGAAGTATTCGGCAACTTTCTCACGCCGCGCATTAACCATCGCCGAGCGTTCAGTGGGTATTTTGCATGGTGGATTCAATTCGGATAATGCGCAAAAAATCGTGCGTATCATTTACGAAGAGACCAACGTTGGTGCGGTGGCAATCACCGACCGAGAAAAAATCCTAGCGTTCATCGGCATTGGTGATGAACACCATATTCCGAACACCCCTATTTCATCGCAGAGCACGCTCACTTCGATGGAACAGAACGACATCATCTACCTTGATGGCAAAGAGAATCCATACCAATGCTCCCTTTCGCAGGATTGTAAGTTAGGCTCCGCGCTAATTATCCCGTTAAGAGCAGGAAACGAAGTCATCGGAACCATCAAACTGTATGAACCAAAGTTGAAACTATTCTCGACCATCAATATGTCGATGGGTGAAGGTATCGCTCAGCTGCTGTCGAGCCAGATCCTGTTTAGTAATTATCAACAACAGCAAACGCTACTTACCCAAGCAGAAATAAAACTGCTGCACGCTCAAGTGAACCCACATTTCTTGTTCAATGCGCTTAACACCATCAGCGCAGTGACACGTCGCGACCCAGATAAAGCTCGGGAGCTAATTCAGCATCTGTCTCACTTCTTTAGAAGTAACCTGAAGCAGAACATCAACACTGTAAAACTCAAAGATGAACTGGCACACGTGAATGCGTATCTAACCATAGAGAAAGCACGCTTTACCGATCGATTAGAAGTGGAATGGGATATCGACCCACAACTGTACGAGTCGCAACTGCCAAGCTTTACCCTGCAGCCACTGGTTGAAAACGCCATCAAACATGGGATTTCTAACATGCTGGAAGGCGGCCAAGTGAAGATCTATAGCGAAGCCTTCGAGGGTGGATTTAAGCTGATCGTGGAAGACAATGCAGGCAACTATCAAAAGCCTTCTCAAGACCATGTCGGTTTAGGGATGGAAATTGTTGATAAACGACTCACTAATTTCTTTGGACAAGATTCAGCACTAAAAATAGAATCTCAACCACAGCAATTCACTCGAATGAGCTTTATCATACCTATACTAAAATAAAGGTATTTTCGGAGACGAATCGCTCCGAGTTGAAACATTTAGAAGCAGACATTTAAAAGATAAGCGTGAATCAAGCAGGGATAGAACCAAGATGAAGATTGTAGGATGTTAAAGGCATTAGTTGTCGATGATGAGCTTTTTGCTCGCGAAGAACTGATTGAACTACTGACCGAAACAGGAGAAGTGGAAATCATCGGCCAAGCAAGTAACGCGATCGAAGGACTTAAACAGATCAATCTGCTTAAGCCTGACGTGGTGTATTTGGATATCCAAATGCCGCAGGTTACCGGGATTGAACTGTTAAGCATGCTTGATCCAGACACGATGCCTTACGTGGTATTCGTGACCGCCTACGACCAATATGCGATCCAAGCGTTCGAGGATAATGCTTTTGACTACCTACTTAAGCCAGTTGAACCCTGTCGATTAAACAAGAGCGTTTGTCGTCTTAACAAGGTCATAAAACAAAACCAGAAAACACCGGAACAAGATATCTCTGCGATTGCTCCCTGTCACTTAGAGCAAATCCCGTGCATCGGCCATAACCGTATTGTAATCATGGCAAGCCAAACGGTCGAGTGTGCTTATTCCGATATCAGTGGTGTTCATGTTCGTAGCTCATCACAAACAGCAACATCGCAGTTAACCCTAAAGATCTTGGAAGAAAAAACCGACTTAATCCGCTGTCATCGACAATACTTGATCAACATAAAATCGATCCAAGAGATCAAACTGTTAGAGAATGGGTTAGCGGAGATCATCACGCTGACCGGTTTTGAAGTGCCTGTCAGTCGTCGCTATCTAAAAGCCTTAAAAGAGCAGCTCGGTCTCCAGTAACCCGTTAGAAATTCGACGCCTTGTTCTAAAGCGCGATCAAAAAAGCCAACGCATCAACGTTGGCTTCCTGCTGTTTACAAATCAATAGTGTTTGCGAATCGATCTTGTCACACATCAATAGTGATTAGTCGACTTGCTTAATCTGCAGCTCTTTCGGTACTTCGAAGAACATGTTCTCTTCACGACCTTGAATCTCCTCAACCTCGGTAGCACCCAGCTCACGAATACGATCTAAGATTTGGTTTACCAACTCTTCAGGAGCAGAAGCACCGGCTGTTACACCGATTTTCTTTTTTCCTTCAACCCATTCAGTTTGAATGTCTTCAGGGCAGTCTGTTAGATAACCTGGCGTACCGAGCTTCTCAGCTAGCTCTTTTAAACGAGTTGAGTTCGATGAGTTCTTAGAACCAACAACTATCACCACATCAACATCACCGGCCATCTCACGAATTGCGTCCTGACGGTTTTGAGTCGCGTAGCAGATGTCGTCTTTACGTGGGCCTTGGATCTCAGGGAACACTCGACGCAGCTCTTCAATCACGTCTGCAGTTTCATCAACTGACAACGTGGTTTGGCTAACGTAATGCAGGTTACTTGGATCATTCACCACTAGGTTCTGTACGTCCTCTGGTTTCTCAACCAAGTACATTCCACCTGTTTGGCTAGCGTACTGACCCATGGTGCCTTCCACTTCTGGGTGACCCGCGTGACCAATCAGAACCACTTCCATATGCTTGCGGCTCGCACGAGCAACTTCCATATGGACTTTGGTTACCAAAGGACACGTTGCATCAAATACGGTGAGTTCGCGCTCTTTCGCTTCTTTACGAACGGCTTGAGAAACACCGTGAGCAGAGAAGATCACGATGTTATCGTCTGGCACTTCACTTAACTCTTCGACAAAAATAGCACCACGTTGCTTTAGCCCTTCAACAACAAAGCGGTTGTGTACCACTTCATGACGAACATAGATCGGTGGCTGGTACATTTCGAGTGCACGCTCAACAATACTGATCGCACGATCGACACCGGCACAAAAGCCACGAGGGTTAGCTAACATTATTTTCATTTCATTGCTCATCATTTACCGCGGTACTAAGGTTGCTTCTATAGAGTTCGCTGTCAGCGAGGCTCGCATTCTACAGTGAAGCGCCTAGACAGTGAAGCTCTGGGTTACATCACAGCTGTAAGGTGATGTTATTCAACCGTCAAGATAGCGATTCTAACGCTAAGATAGTTAGTCCACCGCTAAAATAGTTAATCCACCGCTAAGATGTTGACGTCAAACGTAACGTCTTGGCCTGCTAGTGGGTGATTAAAATCAACGGTCACTGAATCACCTGCAATATCAGTGATAATACCCGGGATCTCCATACCGTCAGGACCTGAGAAAGCCATGATAGTACCGACTTCAACATCAGTACCACCAGCAAACTTCGCTTTATCCATGTGGTGGATATGGTCTGGGTTAGGCATACCAAACGCATCTTGTGCTTTCAGTTCGATAGACTTTTCCGTCCCAGCTTCAAGCCCAAGCAAACACGCTTCGAAGTTTTCGCTTAGGCTACCATCACCCATAACGAACTTAGCGGGCTTGCCCATATTTTCGGTGCTATCGGCAACTGAACCATCCTTCATTTTAATCGTAAAATGTAGAGTTACTGCTGAATCATTTTTAATTGCTGCCACGTTACTTTCCTTAGATTTCTTTATTATTTGAGGATGCGCTGTGCTTTGCTTCCTTGTTGACTGAAGCATAAAAAAAAGCGCCGTCGGAATCAACCGACAGCGCTTAGGGCTATTCTATTCTGTGAGTCATAGACTGACTTTAGGGCAATCTATTTAAAAGCGATTTACTTAATACTCATTAATGCTTGAGTCGCCTATTTACTTTCATCTTTCTTGCGAAAGCCATCTAAGATAATCATCGCAGCACCGATACAGATCCCCATATCAGCCAAGTTGAATGCAGGCCAATGGTAAGTACCCCAGTAGAAATCTAAGTAATCGACAACAAAGCCGTGTACTACTCGGTCAAATACGTTACCTACCGCGCCACCAATGATGATCGCATAAGCAATGTTATTCCACTTCTCTGCTGCAGGTAGTTTACTCATCCAGTATGTCAGCATGCCAGTTACCGCAAAGGCGATACCAGTAAATAACCAACGCTGCCAGCCACTCTGATCGCTCAGAAAGCTAAATGCTGCACCATAATTATGGACATACAAAAAGTTAAAGAATGGCAACACCTCAATACGGTTTGCCCAGCCATAACCCATATTGTCCATAACGAATAGTTTGATGCCAATATCTGCAAGGAAGACCAACAGAGCCAGCCATAACCAACGCACACCAGATTGTTTTAACGAAACTTCACTCATTTCTATTCCTAGTATTTACGAAGCCAGTACCCATTTAATCATCCTGTTTAAGGGATGATGAGCACTCAACTCGGTTAAACACATTTCCTATAATTAAAAATAACCCCAGTTGATACTGGGGCTATGATTTTTACAAAAAGTTCAGTCTTTCTCTGAGTCGTTATGCGTATTTACGCACTTCGCCTTCACCGTCGATGTTCGACACACAACGACCACAAATTTTCTCGTGACCTTCGATTGTGCCTACATCTGGAGTGTGGTGCCAGCAACGGTCACACTTCTCAGCTTCAGTTGCTGCAACTTCAACGTATAGGCCTGCAACGTCTGTCGCTTGAGCTGTATCAGACTTATCGCTAAGTGGCTTAACAACAGCAGCAGAAGTGATAAGTACGAAACGTAGCTCATCTTCTAGCTTGTTGATTTTAGCCGCTAGTGCATCGTCAGCGTATAGAGTCACTTCAGCCTGCAATGCACCACCGATCGTTTTCTCTTTACGAGCATCTTCAAGAAGCTTGTTCACTGCGCCACGAACTGACTGGATTTCAGTCCAGAATTCGTTGCTTAGCTCTTCGTCATCAGCAAGACCAAATAGGCCTTCGAACCACTCGCCAGTGAATACAAACGTGTCGCGTTCGCCAGGCATCTCGTTCCAGATTTCATCTGCAGTGAACGACATGATAGGCGCCATCCAACGAACTAGAGCTTCTACAATGTAGTAAAGCGCCGTTTGACAGCTACGTTGAGCATGGCTGCCCTGTTTCGCTGTGTACTGACGGTCTTTAATTACGTCTAGGTAGAAAGAACCCATTTCGATAGAACAGAACTGCATTAGACGTTGAGTCACACCGTGAGTGTTGTACTCACCGTATGCTTTAACAATCTCTTCTTGTGCAGCTTGAGCACGGCCAACAGCCCAGCGATCAAGTGCTACCATTTCTTCAGCAGGTACTAGGTCAGTTTCAGGGTTGAAACCGTTCAAGTTCGCTAGGAAGAAACGAGCCGTGTTACGAATACGACGGTATGCATCAGCTGAACGCTTAAGGATCTCGTCAGAAACCGCAACTTCGTTAGTGTAATCCGTAGAAGCAACCCATAGACGTAGGATATCTGCGCCTAGCTTGTTGGTTACATCTTTAGGAGCAACAACGTTACCGATAGATTTAGACATCTTACGGCCGTTACCATCAACCACGAAACCGTGCGTTAGCACTTGCTTGTATGGTGCTTCGTCTTTCATCGCGATAGATGAAATCAAAGATGACTGGAACCAGCCACGGTGTTGGTCAGAGCCTTCAAGGTAAAGATCAGCACTGTGCGTTCTTTCTTCATTCGGGAAGTTGTACTCTTCACGTGAATCTACAACAGAGAAGTGCGTTACACCTGAGTCAAACCATACGTCTAGCGTATCAAGTACTTTCTCGTACTTGTCAGCGTCTTCAGCACCCATCAGTTCAGCAGCATCTACATCCCACCAAGCTTGAATGCCTTTTTCTTCCACAAGCTTCGCTACTTTTTCAATAAGAGCCGGGCTATCTGGGTGAAGTTCTGATGTTTCTTTATGAACGAACAGAGCAATTGGCACACCCCAAGTACGTTGACGAGAGATACACCACTCAGGGCGACCTTCGATCATACCTTCGATACGGCTTTGACCCCATTCTGGCATCCATTCAACACTCTTCGTTGACTCAAGTGCTTTTGCACGTAGGCCAGCTTGATCCATAGAGATGAACCACTGCGGTGTTGCACGGAAGATGATTGGAGTTTTATGTCTCCAACAGTGTGGGTAGCTGTGCTCGTAAGCGTGGTGATGCAGTAGTGCACCTTTCTCTTTTAGAACTTCTAAAACAGAATCGTTCGCTTTAAATACATGCTGACCAGCAAATAGCTCAGTATCTGGCAGGTAAACGCCGTTTGAGCCTACTGGGTTAGCGATTTCTAGGTCGTACTTCTTACCAACCACGAAATCCTCTTGACCATGACCAGGCGCAGTGTGAACCACACCAGTACCTGAATCCGTTGTAACGTGGTCGCCAAGAACAGCAGGAACAGTAAAGTCGTAGAACGGGTGATTGAACTGAGAAAGCTCAAGATCAGCACCAGTCGCAAAACCAAGGTTATGGAAGTGCTCGATACCTGTACGATCCATTACGTCTTTTGCTAGTTCAGAAGCAACAACGATACGTTGAGCTGGCTGTTCGCCATTCGCTTCAACTTGGATAAGTACGTACTCAAGATCATCACGTAGACATACTGCGCGGTTAGCCGGCAGAGTCCATGGCGTTGTCGTCCAGATAACGATAGAGATTTCGCCCTGACCCGCGTGACCTTCAGCTAGAGTAAATTTCTCTAGAAGCGCCGCTTCGTCAGCTGCTGTAAATTTCACATCGATAGATGGAGAAACTTTATCTTTATATTCAACTTCAGCTTCAGCCAAAGCAGAACCACAGTCAGTACACCAGTGAACTGGTTTGAAACCTTTAAGAAGGTGACCTTTGTCTGCGATTTTGCCTAGAGAACGAATGATGTTCGCTTCAGTGCCGAAATCCATAGTGCGGTAAGGTTTATCCCACTCGCCCATGATACCAAGACGTTTGAAGCTCTCTTTCTGACCTTCAACTTGGCCCGCAGCGTACTTACGACACTCTTCGCGGAATTCAGCAGCTGAAATCTTCTGACCAGGCTTACCTTTCTTCTTCTCAACCATTAACTCGATTGGAAGACCGTGACAGTCCCAACCTGGGATGTACGGTGCATCAAAACCAGAAAGGGTCTTAGATTTGATAATAATGTCTTTAAGAATCTTATTCAGCGCGTGGCCAATGTGAATGTCGCCGTTCGCGTATGGAGGGCCATCATGCAGCACGAAAGATTTTTTACCTTTCTTTGCCTTACGGATTTCGCCGTAAAGATCTTCTTTGTACCAACGCTTCAGCATTTCTGGTTCACGATTTGCCAGATTGCCGCGCATTGGGAACCCTGTTTCTGGTAAGTTCAGGGTATCTTTATAATCACTCATCGATTCTTAATTCCGTTATATTGGGCGAAGTTAGACATTATGTTAATCGGTGGAATCATCCGACTAATTCTTTAGCTGAAGCAGCCACACCCTTGCGGCTTCAGCATCCAATTCTATTTGATTCTTTAGTGCGTCGAACGATTCAAATTTTATCTCGTCGCGCAGTTTGTGCAAAAGTCGTACTTCTAACTGTTTACCATATAAATTGGCTTTAAAGTCAAAAAAGTGCACTTCTAATTGCTGCCTTACACCATTAACCGTTGGTCGTTGTCCAATATTAGCAACGCCACCGACAGGAACACCGTCGATATCCAATGCTTCAACAACATACACTCCCGATACAGGAGAAACACAACGTTTTAATGGAATGTTAGCGGTAGGGAAACCGATAGTTCTCCCTAGTTTTCGACCATGAGACACACGACCACTAATACTGTAATCACGCCCTAACATGGTAGCACTTGCAGCCAAATCATCGACCGCTAGTGCATTCCGTATCTCAGTGCTGCTTACTCGTAATTGATTTAAGCAATAGCTTTGGGTGCTTACCACCTCAAAACCATATTTTTCGCCCGCTTCTTTAAGCATCGCGAAATTACCTGTTCGACCTTTGCCAAAGCAAAAATCGTCACCAACCACCAAGAATTTCACACCAAGCTTATCAACCAAAAGATCCTTAATGAATGCTTCTGCGGATAAGCTTGCAAAATACTGATTGAAATTCACACACAACAACCGACTGATATCTAGCTTACTCAATTGCACATATTTATCTCGTAAGCGAGTTAAACGTGCTGGCGCTTTACCTCGGGCAAACAGCTCCATAGGCTGTGGTTCAAACGTCATGACAACAGAAGGGAGCCCTAATGCTGCAGCTTGTTTAGAAACCTGACTCAGAACCTCTTGATGTCCTAAATGAACACCATCGAAGTTACCTATGGTTAATACACAGCCATGATGCTGCGCTTTAATATTGTGTATACCTCGGATCAGTTCCATTATGATCAGCTAAAACCTGTTATTTGCATCATTTATTGTGTGAAACCGACGGATTATATACTAATCAGTATTAATCTGTCGCTGCTTTTAAATGTTTTACTCGGATACCTAAAATCAGTACCGAAACAATATAAACAAAGCCACCAAGTCCAATCAAGCCTGTTAATGTCAGCGCTCTCTGGCTAAAGCTCCATTCAAGCCAATGTTGCATATTATCCAACTGCCATAAAATCGCCGCGACCATGACTACGCCAGAGATAATCAATTTGGCACTGAACAACAAGGTTGTCTTAGATAATTGATAGACACCCGCAAGATGCAAACCCCGATATAGCAAGGCCATATTCACAAAGGCAGACAAGGCCGTCGCAATCGCCAAACCAACATAACCATAGAAGTAAGCAAAGATCGCGTTGAACACCATGTTGGTGACCATGGCGATAATACCGTACTTCACAGGGGTTTTAGTATCTTGGCGAGAGTAATAGCCCGGAGCTAACACTTTAATCAGCATGAAGTTAAGCAAACCCGATGCGTAAGCAACCAATGACATTGATGCTTGCTGTACATCATGTGGCGAAAACTCACCACGCATGAAGAGCACCATCAGCATCGGCTTAGCTAACACTATTAGGCCTAACATCGCAGGAATGCCAAGCAGCAACACCATACGCACACCCCAGTCCATTGTGTGCGCAAACCCTTCACCTTGAGCTTCAACGTGTTTACGAGACAAAGCAGGAAGAATGACAGTCGCAATCGCAATACCGAATAGACCTAGTGGGAATTCAAGCAGTCGGTCTGAATAATACAACCAACTGATCGAACCGGTCGCTAGGAAGCTAGCAATAAAGGTATCAAACAATAAGTTAATTTGGCTGACCGATACACCGAACAGAGCTGGGATCATTAGCGTGCGGATCTTTACAACACCCGGATCTCTCCAGCCCCACTTCGGCTTAACCAGAACACCCGCTTTTATCAAGAAAGGCATTTGGAAAAGAAATTGGACTAAACCACCAAGAAACACACCGATTGCCAAGCCAATTTCAGGCTGTTCTAAATTAGGAGCAAGAAACCAAGCACAAGCAATGATCATTACGTTCAAGAAAACAGGTGTAAAAGAGGAGACGGCAAACTTACCTAATGTGTTAAGAATGGCACCAGATAAAGCAACAAAGGTAATAAACCATAAATAAGGAAAGGTAATCTTGAGCATAAAGCTCGCCAGCTCAAATTTAGGGGCTGCTGGGCCGTCATTCAACCAGTCGATAAACCAACCTGCACCAAACATCGCAGTGATCACACCCGAGCCCAAGACTCCGATAACGGTCACTATAGACACTAAAACCCCGAGCGTACCCGACACTTTAGCAATTAAATCTCGTGTCTTATCTTTATCACCTGCGGCGTGATATTCTGTTAATACAGGAACAAACGCTTGAGAAAACGCACCTTCTGCAAAAAGTCGACGTAAGAAATTAGGAATTTTATTAGCGAAGAAAAATACGTCGGCACTCGCTCCTGCTCCCATCAAATTTGCTACTACTACATCACGTACTAGCCCCAACACACGGGAAACAAAAGTCATTGCACTGACAATCAGGCCTGACTTTAATAGTCGTTTACTCACAGAAACCTCTGACACTGGTTGATTACTTTCAAGCAAGGATAAATACTATCCTGTCCTTAGAAGCATAATTATTAGCATTGGTCTAAAAATGCTGTTAGAATCCCCGCCATCTTAACCGCGATGACCTTTCCATACCAAAATTTGTTTTGGCTGAGATTGGTTTTTGCACAAATCATTTGACAATTAAGCGCCTATGAGGGATAGTCCTCGCCCTTAAATTGTCACCGAACTAAGTTTTTGGGAGTTAGACCTTGGCAAACAGTAAATCTGCTAAGAAGCGCGCTATCCAAGCTGAGAAACGTCGCCAGCACAATGCTAGCCGTCGTTCTATGATGCGCACTTACATGAAAAAAACTATTGCAGCTATTGAAGCTGGCAATAAAGAAGCTGCAACTGCTGCTCTTGTAGAAGTTACACCTCTTCTAGACCGCATGGCGACTAAAGGCCTTATTCATAAGAATAAAGCTGCACGTCATAAGTCTCGTTTCGCTGCTGCAATCAAAGCTCTTTAATAGAAATTTGATTACAACGCAAAACGAAAAAAACCGGCCTCGGCCGGTTTTTTTATATCTAAATTTTGAGTAACACAGCGATTTTTCTTACTGAACATTACTTAGCTTACTTAGCTTACTTAGCTTACTTAGCTTACTTAGCTTACTTAGCTTACTTAAAAGTACGTGGTTTGCCGACAGATACCAGCTTACTAAAAGGCATTTGGCTAACTGACACGCATTTGCTGACTAAAAGGCCTATCGTTTACTAAAGGCCTATCGCTGACTACAAGATATATCGCTGACCGATAGACAACTAAGCATATAAAAAAACAGACAACTAGAAAATAAACAGACAAGAAAATAGATAAATAGGTAGGTAGGTAGGTAAATAGATAGGCACTAACATTCGACATGAAATACTGACACTTCCTTGTGTCATTCTATCACTGATAAGAAATCCCCCTCCTACCAGCAATAAGCTACTTGCAGTAAATACCATGCAGTAGGTTAATCATCGCTTTTACTTCTTCACTGCTCAATGTGTAATACACAGTTTGAGCTTCTTTGCGAGTTTCGACCAAACCATCTCTTCTCAACCAAGCAAGATGTTGAGATAAAGCAGACTGACTCAGTTCCAACTTGCCACACAACTCCCCAACTGACAGCTCAGTACCATGTAATAGGCACAAAATCTGTAAGCGACGCTCGTTGGCCATGGCTTTGAGTAGAATCACAGCTTGCGCTGAGTTCTTCTCCATCTCTTTTAAGTTCATAGTTTGGCTCCCTACAACCTTTACACCAACTACGGCTATTAGTATTTCCGGCATATGGTGGCGTTATGATAATCGATATCAATTCATTAACAAACCGCCTCACTCGAACAATTTGCTAAAATCTGCGTCACATACATTTTTTACTGCTGGATGTTGGATCATCCTCTCAGCAAATATGACGTAGTACTCCTCTTTTAACTCTTCAATACCAACCAATAACTGCAGTGATGAATCCTCTTCAACTTCAGACATATAAAGCGTAGGCGCTAAGAAGATAGCGTCATCGTGATAACGAGCAAAGGCCTTCATCAATGCCGCGTCATCAAACTCACCCAAAATATCGGGTTTAAGTCCTTGTCTATCAAACCATTGCAGCACTTTACGTCCCATCGAGGTTCGACTTCCTGGGATCAAAAGCTTTCTTTGCTCTAATACAGCCGGGAAGCTAACACCTTCAACCTTACCCGAACTGAAAAAACTCATTCCACTCTCACCCAACTTCTTACTAAACAGGCCAGGACTTTGACTAGAATCCACCGGACAGTCAGACAAGATCATATCGAGCTTATGTTGAGACAGTTGCTCAAGTAGCATTTCATGGGTCGATTCAAAGCAGCGTAAATGAATACTGTTATCTGGGGGAATAGTCGACATCAGAATCTTGCTGACAAGCCTTTTAGACAGCGCATCTGCAACACCAACATCAAACAGAATATTGGAGTGCTGGCTGTAATTCACGATATCCAACATCTCGTAGCTCAGGCCAAACATACGATCGGAATATTTAAAGACTAGCTGTCCAAGCTCTGTAGGCTCAACACTGCGACCATTGCGCTTGGTCAACTTGCCATCCATACGCTCTTCTAACGCTTTTATCTGACCTGTTACCGTTTGTGGTGTTAGGAATAGAGCTTCTGCTGCTTTAGTAACAGAGCCTTGCTTGCAAACCATCCAGAAGTAATAAAGGTGGTTATAGTTGAGGTGCGACATAGATGTGCCGTAATAAAAGAGTAGATACCCTTGTTATATCAAATATGACACCTTCGCTCAACAAACTCGGAAAAACCTAACCAAACTAGTTATTACCACTTGTTTTTTCGAAGTGTCTGATTTCATAATGTAATATTTCAGCAATTATTTTTAATTTTCCTCTAACTTTTAAGATCTATATCACCTATCAAAAATACAAATAAAACCTAATAAAAACAACAAGTTAAGATAAGATCATTTCAAGACCAAATATTTAAAGGGCAAATCATCACAAAAAAGTCTCACCTAAACCAAAATGTAATATTACTGAAATATTTGTTCTCTAACATCACGCTCAGATTAAACAAACAGACCAAACACAGACTTAAACGGTCCAATGGAGAAAACATTATGAACCAAGCTACTACTGCAGCAGCGCCTATCTCGAGCACAACTCGTTGGCTACGCTGGGCTAACTTGGCATTCATGCTTTACCTACTATTACTTTCAGTTTCAATGGTTGGTACAGGCTTCAAATGGGCAACAGGCGAGCAAGCAAAGGTTCTTTTCGAATTTGCTTCACACCCAGTTGCAGGCTTAATGATTGGTTTAGTGGCAACAGCACTTATTCAATCATCAAGTACAGTTACTTCAATTATCGTTGGCCTTGTGGCAGGTGGTTTACCTGTTGAGCTAGCAATCCCTATGATCATGGGTGCGAACATTGGTACGACAGTAACCAATACGCTAGTTAGCCTTGGTCATGTTCGTTGTAAAGACGAGTTCAAACGTGCATTCGCAAGTGCGACGATTCACGACTTCTTTAACCTATTAGCTGTTGCTATCTTCCTACCACTAGAGATGGCGTTTGGTATTCTAGAGAAGATTTCTCACTGGTTAGTATCACCGATGCTAGCAACAGGTGATATGAGCATGGGTGGTCTTAACTTCATCAAGCCAATCACTAAACCAGTAGTCAGTGCGATTAAAGAGCCACTATCGACATTTGGCGACACTGTTGGCGGTATCATGCTTATCGTTCTAGGTATCGCGACTATCTTCGTAGCTATCACGGTAATGGGTAAGCTAATGAAGAGCCTGATGGTGGGTCGTGCTCGTGAGATTCTAAAGAACGCAATCGGTCGTGGTCCTATCCACGGTATCGCTTCTGGCTCTATCGTTACTATCCTTGTTCAGTCTTCTTCTACGACAACAAGCTTGATGGTTCCACTAGTAGGTTCAGGGGTTCTTAAAGTACGTGACGTTTACCCATTCACTCTGGGTGCAAACATCGGTACGTGTATTACTGCGCTATTAGCAGCGACAGCAGTATCTGGTGAGTTCGCAGTATTCGCACTACAGATTGCTCTAGTACACTTGGTGTTCAACATCATGGCAACGGTATTCATCTTTGGTATTCCGTTCCTACGTGAACTACCAGTAAAAGCCGCTGATATTATTTCTGACATGGCTGTGAAGAATAAATCTGTAGTGGCTGGTTACCTTATTGCGGTATTCCTTGTACTGCCTGGTACCGTGTTAGCACTGACGGCTTAATCGCTAAATAATTAGATAGCTTAACCGCTAACAAGACACATCGCTTATAACAAAGCCCGCAACCTCCTAGGTTGCGGGCTTTTTCTTTTTAAGAGCAGATGAGGGAAGAAAAAAGCAGATACGGGATGCGAGTGAACGAGTAACGAAAAGCCCGTTTTACTCGCATCTATATATCCCGTCATTCCCTACAGCGAGGAACGAGCGTGATAGGGAATCTATCTAACACACAACACTCAGAGATTCCCTACTCCTTCCTTCGTCAGTCTAGGGAATGACAGGGGCTTTTGATCTTCGTATCTCGCATCTAAAAAAACGCTTACTTACCTTGCTCATTACGCAGATACATAATGGCAACCATGCCAAAGCCGATAAATTGCCATAAATACTGCCCATCGCTTGCGCCAGTGATGGTTTGAGTGAAAGCCATACAAGCAGTCACAAACAAAGAAGCGAAAGCAGCATAGAGCAACCACGGACGCTCCTTGCCAGACATGAACTCACCTGCAAGTACCGAACGAAGAACCAGTAAAAACGGCACACATTGCAAAGCAATCAAAATAGGGAACATAAAATCGAATGTTGGACTCAGTAGAGCATGACCGATTTGGCTCTTATCCCAAGTTCCTACAATATAGCCTTTCCAGCCAGCCCAAGTGTCACCTGAATAAGCGGTATCTGGCGTAATAAAGCCAAGCACAACGCCCATCACTTTATCGATAAAGCCATTTTTGAACCAAAAGACGAATAAGAAGATCTGAATTGGAATGATCTGAAAAGCAAACTTCTTCAACATGTGTGTACCCCAAATAATTAATGATTTGGTTACCAGTATGTGGAAGTCGATGTTTTTACGCTTGATGCAAGGCAATCGAGCCTGAGTCCAAACAATAATCAAACATGTTGAGAAGCCTGTCGGCACAAGAAAACCTTGCGGAAGAGCCGTTACTATTAGCGGTAACTCAACGTCTTCACTTCAAAGAGAATTATGTGGTTTAGGAAAGGTTTGTTTTTTATAAAGATTCAATAAGATCAAACAGTTGGCCATTATACTCTTTTTTCACTTCGGTATAGCGCTGATAGTTGTATTGCGAACCTTCGGGGTTATCCGACAGCTTGTCAGCCACACTAAGTAGATAAAAACTGATTGGACTCGGTGTACTTTCGGCAGCATAAAAAAGGTAAGGGAAAGCTTGATTAGCATGTTGGTTGATTAACAGTGCAAGACCCAAGGTAAGGTTGGCAATATCACAACGCGGATTCATCTCAAAGGCTTGCTTTGCCAGTTGCAGTGCATGTTCGCGATCTTCTTGCTCATGACTTTGCAAATAAGCCAAAGATTCCGAATACGACAATAAGGCATTGACCAGATAATTGTCTCTTCCTTGCTGTTGAATCGTATCCAACTGAAGTGCGATCTCTGCAAATGGCTGTCCACCTTTGCCTTGGTAGAAAAGCGATATCCCCTCTGAAATAACCTTCCAATCATCGTAGTTATCAATAGCGGTCACTCGATGACTGACTACGCCGTATTCTGAACTCATTGGGGCAATAATGGCTTTAATCTCAAGAATCACATCCCCAATGGCATCAAAGAAGTTGTCTTGGCTAAAGCTCTTTTCCACTTTCTGGCTTTGATTGGGCTGGCGGTTGTTTTGTATCAGCACGCTCAGTACATAGTCACCGCCCTTTTTCTTGAGCCAACCTTTAAGTTCGACACCATTATTGGCAAGTGATTGCTTGCCCTGTTTCGATAGCTGAGAGAAGTGGTAACCTGATAAGTTTTTAGCCGAATTCAATCCATAGAAAAGATAGTTGTATACACTTTCCGACATCTCATAATCGTCCGCAGAATCGAGCGTAATATCATGGATATAAACGGGAATCATATTACTTTGATTAGCGGCAATACCCACAGTGTCATTGGTTGGGACATCGCTTTTCCATGCCAAAATTGCGATCAAACCGAACGCTAATACAGCGGTTGTAATAAAGGCGATAGTTTTATTTTTGGGCTTAGAAACAACAACTTTAGTTTCAGGTGGGAGTATATCTTCTGCAGGAGTAGTCTCAACGCTAGGCTGAATTATCTCAATATCAAACAGATAACCTTGCTTAGGAATGGTTTGAATGATGCGATACGGACGTGCTTTATCCAGAAGCTGACTGCGCAATAAACTGATGACCTGTCTGACCAAGTTGTCAGACACTTGAGTTCTTTGCCACACATCAGCAGCTATCTGCTGCGTACTAACCACTTGCCCGCGCTTCTCGATGAAATAGCTGAGCAGCCTTGCTTGTAGTGGCTCTAAATGAATCTCTTCACTATCAATCACCAACTGGTTTTTATCAGGGTAGAAAGCAATAGGAAAGTCGTGTTGCAATACAAAGCAATGCGAGCGAGTCATAGTAGTTCTGTGGTTAGAAAAGACCACTCAAGATTATTGGTTTTACGAATGGTAAGCAAGCCAAGCATCAGAAATAAAAAAGGCTGCGCAGAGGCAGCCTTTCGATCAATCAGTCAATCAAAGCAGATTAGATTAAACCGAGAATGGGTACTTAATCGCTTCGTGGCATTCGTAGCCTTCAACCCAGAAGTCATCCATCGTCACCCACGTTTCCAAATCTTCTAAAGACTTAATCTCAGGATTGATATGGAATGTTGGCCCAGCTAAAGGCTCACGCTTCAACTGGATATCACGCATAGGTGCGAGTTGATCTTCGTAGATATGTGCATTAACCAGCTTGTGGTAAGCCACACCGGCTTTCTTACCAGTGATTTGTGCCATGATTGCTAGGAACACATACACTTGCACCATGTTGAAGTTCAGGCCTAATGGAACATCACAAGAGCGCTGAGTACTGTTTAGGTACAAAGTGTCACCAAGCAGAGAGAAGTGGTGGCTATACATACACGGACGCAAACAACCCATGTGGAACTCACCTGGGTTATAGAAGTTTAAGATCTCGCCGCGGTCATCAATGCCGTTTGTTAGATCATCAACAATCTTCTTCAGTTGGTCGATATGACCGCCGTCAGGTTTTGCCCATGCACGTCCTTGAACGCCATAAACACGGCCCATGTCGTCTTCACCCTTGCGGTAAGGGTTATTCAGCCATGCTTCATTCAGGTTAGAATTCGCATCCCAAGTTTTAGTCCCTAGTTTGCGAAAATCTTCAGCATTGTCGTAACCGCGGATATAGCCAAGCAGCTCAGCAACTGCGGCTTTCCAGAAACTTTTACGTGTTGTTACCAGTGGGAATTGGTTATTACCAACATCATATTCAAGGTCAGCATTGATTACGGTTAGGCAGCGCTTGCCTGTGCGTTCATTTTCAATCCAAGTACCGTCATTAACGATACGCTGACAGAGATCTAAATACTGTTTCACACCAATTCCTTACTTCGTTTGTTGTGGTAATTCATCTTTGTAGTGACCACGCTTGTATGCCCAAACCATCATCAGCACACCGATGATAACCATTGGCAGTGACAAAATTTGTCCCATAGAGATAAATCCACCGAACAAACCTAGCTGAGCATCAGGTTCACGTACGTATTCAACTAGGAAGCGGAATGTACCATATCCTGCTAGGAATAACCCTGATACAGAACCAAGAGGACGCGGCTTTTTAATGAACCAGTTCAAGATGAAGAACAGTACAATACCTTCAAGCGCCATTTCATAAAGCTGAGATGGGTGACGAGGAAGTGGACCACCGTTAGGGAATACAATCGCCCATGGCACATCAGTCACACGCCCCCATAGCTCACTGTTCATGAAGTTGCCCATACGCCCCATACCTAAACCAAATGGCACTAATGGTGCAATCATGTCAGCGACACCAAAGAAGGTTCGACCGTTCTTTTTGGCATACCAAAACATCGCGGTGATCACACCAATCAAACCACCGTGGAAAGACATACCGCCAGTCCATACCTTAAATAGGTAGAGTGGATCTTCAATGAAAAGGCCAAAGTTGTAGAAAAGTACGTAGCCAATACGACCACCCAATACCACACCTAGAAAGCCGGCAAACAGTAAGTCTGATACTTGCTCTCGAGTCCAACCACTACCGGGTTGATCAGCTCGGCGATTTGCTAACCAAAGAGCAAACATAAAACCGACAAGGTACATTAGGCCGTACCAACGAACTGAGATTGGTCCTAGTTCAATAAGAACAGGATCGATATTTGGGAATTCGATAAAACCCTGAGACATACTTGGCTCTCTATCTAAAATTGAATAACGGTTAACTCAACAGCTAACAGAAAAAACACTACAGCAGCATAGTGGCTGCTATAAACATTAAAAATACCGCAAAGAATTTCTTCAGCACGGGGGTTGGCAATTGAGTGGCCAGTTTAGCGCCAACTCGTGTGGTCAGAACTGAGGTACAAGATATCGCGATCAAAGCCGGTAGATAAACATAACCCAAGCTATACGCCGGAAGATCATCGACAGAAGAACCATGCCAAATAAAGCCTAACATTCCCGAAATCGCGATAACACAACCACATACAGAGGATGAGCCAACCGCTTTGCGCATTTCCACACCGTGATGGTTAAGGAAGGGTACCGATAAAGAACCACCACCAATACCAGCCAAGCTTGAAACCAAACCAATACCGCCACCACATAACATGGTCTTAGCTGAACCCGGCATCAACTTTTGACTCTTAGAGCGGATCGACAACAGCATCTGCAACGCCAATACCAAGACAATCACACCAAAGACTTTTGGCAGATATTGAGCAGGAATAACGTCGGCGACAAAAGAACCTAGGAAACCACCAATCACCACGCCAGGCATCAACCACTTAACGACAAAAAGCTCCACATTACCCAATTTTAAATGGTTAATCGCAGACGACCCTGAGGTAACAATAATGGTTGATAACGAGGTTGCCAATGCCATTTGCATCGCAAACTCTTGAGGAATACCCGCTTTAGGAAGCAAAAACAGTAAGGCAGGAACTACCAGCAAACCACCGCCAATGCCTAGCAAGCCCGCTAAAACACCAACAATAGCACCAAGGCCAGCTAACAAGCCTATCAGTTCATATGACACGTTAAATCCTATTTTTTACCTGCTCGAATGAAGCCTGTAAATTCACGCTCTTCGAAATAGTTCAGCATCATACTATATATGTCACTACCATATGGTTTTGAAAGCGCTCTATTTGCCAAATCCTGTAATTCACTCAAGTTAGATTGGCGAATCAAATATTTAGTCCTCGCGACATTTGAGGTATTCATACTTAACGTCTCATACCCCAACCCAATCAGTAACAACGCGCCCATAGGATCACCGGCTAGCTCGCCACAAATACACACAGGTAATTGATGTTGCTTACAAGTATCATGAATTTGTTTTAATGCCATGATCACCGCTGGGTGCATTGATTCATAGACATCAGATACTCGTGAATTGTTCCGATCAACCGCTAATAAATATTGAGTTAAGTCGTTGGTACCGACTGAAACAAAGTCGACCTTATCAGCAATCAGCGGCAGTATGTAAAGCATTGATGGCACTTCAATCATGATACCAACGCGAGGCATACGCACTCGGTTATCAAGCTCATGCACTTCGTCATACGCTTGTTCAATAAGTTGTAGCGCGTCATCCAGTTCCTGAGCACCAGAGATCATCGGCAGCAAAATACTCAAGTTATGGCTTTCACAGCTCGCACGTAGCATGGCACGTAACTGAATAATAAAGATGTCAGGATGATCGAGCGTAAAACGAATACCACGCCAGCCAAGGAATGGGTTGTCCTCTTCGATTGGAAAATAAGGTAAGGCCTTATCGCCACCGATATCGAGTGTACGCATCACCACTTGCTTCTCAGGGTAGCTCGCGAGTACAGAACGGTATTGCTTGAACTGTTCGTCCTCTGACGGAAACCTCTGCTGCAACAAGAAAGAAATTTCGGTTCGATACAGCCCCACCCCATCAACGCCTTGGTTGATAGCGATATTGGTGTCGGCACTCAAGCCCGCATTAAGCAGGATCTCGACTTGCTGGTTGTCTTGCGTTTTTGCCGGTAAGTATAGTTCTCGATTGACCATAGAAGAGAGCTCACTCTCTTCTAAAATCAGCCCTTGATATTCTTTGAGCAGGTTTTGAGTCGGCTCAATAAAGATCTCGCCACTATACCCGTCGACAATCGCTTGCTTACCATTAGCTTGCGCAAGATTTAGGTTAACCCCCATAACAGAAGGAATACCCAAAGCTCGAGATAAAATCGCGGCATGTGAGTTCGCCGCCCCTTCCAAAGAAATAACAGCTAAAAGTTTTTCTTTGGGAATAGAGGCCAATACCGAAGCCGTTAACTCTCGAACCACCAAAATAATTGGCTTATCTAGCGTGCGAAGTTCATGTTCAGAATTGTGAAGGAAATAGAGCAATCTTTGACCAAGCTCTCGGATGTCTTGTGCCCTCTCACGAAGGTACACGTCTGACATACGAGCAAAGCGATTCGAGTAACTCTCAACAACCTGCCTTAATGCCCAATCGGCTTTATCGCCTTTCTGGATTTGGCTCTTAAGATCCTTACGCAACATTGGATCGTTGAGTAAGTGAGTAAACAGGTCAAAGATCGCCAACGCGTCTTTATTGATTTCACTGTCTAGGCGCTTTCGCATTCGCTTAAAGTCATTGAGAGCATTTTCGACGGCGACTGCCAGCATTTCATGCTCTCTTTCAACATTAAGCGTCGATGCTGGATAAACATCGGTGAGTTCAGGCTGAGTGTTATCCCACCATAAATCACCAATCGCAACGCCCGATGAAGCTGCAATACCTTTAATCTTTGGTAGCTTCTGTTGCTCTAAAAGCCAATGGCCTTGAGTTTGAGCGTGCGCCACAATGACCGCAAGTTGTGCTGAGAGTGTGACAAGGAAGGATTCTTCCATCTCACTGAATAAACGAGGAGACTTCTGTTGAATGACCAATACGCCAAGCACTTGCTTGCGATGGATAATCGGAGTGCCGAGAAAAGAGTGATAAACCTTTTCTCCAAGCTCTGGAAAAAACTTATAAGCAGGGTGAGCAGACGCTTGTGCAAGGTTGATAGGTTCAGCACTTCTTTTGACAAGGCCAACCAGACCTTCGTCAAAACCAATGTGAATGCTATTGCCTTTGAAGATCAGGCCTTGAGTTGCCATCAACTCAAGACGCTGCATATCATTATTTGCCAAATACACGGTGCAACATTCCGTCTGCATCGCACTGCATGTCTCTTTAACCAAAATATCAAGAGCCGTCGACACATCTTCAACTCTTGATACGTGTTCAACTATTTCCCTTAGTTGACTGAGCATGCTTAACCTCTACGCAATTTGCGTTTTCCTTTTGTTTTTCGCTCTTTAAACGGCATTGCTAAAGATGCGAATTCTTTCATCGCTCGACGGTAAACATCTCGCTTGAAAGAAACAACTTGTCGAACTGGGTACCAGTAACTCACCCAACGCCAACCATCAAACTCAGGTGTACTTCCACGCTGCATATTGATCTGCGATTCATCGCAATCTAAGCGTAAAAGGAACCACTTCTGTTTTTGTCCAATACAGACAGGTTTAGAATCCCACCGAACCAGTCGTTTGGGCAGCTTATAGCGTAACCAATGACGACTTGTCGCGACGATCTTTACATCCTTTTTAGTAAGGCCAACCTCTTCATACAACTCGCGGTACATTGCCTGTTCCGGAGTTTCACCTTCATCTATTCCCCCTTGAGGGAATTGCCATGAATGTTGCCCGTATCGTTTAGCCCAGAAGACCTGACCATGGTTGTTACAGATTACAATACCAACATTTAATCGGTAACCATCGCCATCTATCACTGGCCAACCTCTATCTAAATTTTTAATTACTCTGATTTTTCCACATATCCCCAATCGGAGCAAACTTAGTGACGTGACAAGCGCTATATTTATGAATATTAACTAAGAATATGGATAAGTTTTGCTCAAATTCTAGTTACCCACACAAGAGTGAGACATAGACCACATTTATTCACCTTTTCTGTGAATAACTATGTGAAGAATTACCCGCAATCGTTTTTTTTAATCCATAGATTCATCAACATCAAAAACACCAAGTCGAGTAAATACAATTTATTTAATTAAAAATCAATTAATTAGAGTTAGAATTTCATTTTTAAAAACATTAGAAAAGTAAAAGATCTTTCAAAAACAGAACATGGTTAAAGATCAACCACTCCGATGTTTATCCACACTAGTAAGCGAAAGATTCATTTTGAACCCCATTTGGCAAGCATTTAATCCACCATAAACCCCTGTTTATTTATCCACTAAATTAATATTTCAATTAATTACCTTTATGTCCTGTGGATAACCATGAGTTTGATCCCTTCCCTAACAAGGAGATCATTTCTTAACCAGTCGTCATATAGTGATAACTTCTGGTAAAATCATTTTTTTGATCATGTCTTTTATTATGAAACCAGAACCACAAACACAACAAGAGCTGCTAGACAGAGCGTATGCTATCGCCGGAATGACCTTTAAAGAGCTCGCCGATGAAGCTGAGATGGTGATGCCAAACGACCTCAAGCGTGATAAAGGCTGGGTTGGACAGCTATTGGAATGGCACTTGGGTGCGCCCGCTGGCAGTAAACCAGAACAAGATTTTGCCAAACTCGGTATCGAGCTTAAAAGCATCCCGATTGGCTACTCTGGAAAGCCACTCGAAACCACCTTTGTTTGTGTCGCTCCATTGATGGGCGTGCAAGGCATAACTTGGGAAACCAGTCACGTTCGAAACAAGCTGTCTAAAGTGTTGTGGATCCCAGTTGAGGGAGAAAGAGAGATCCCGCTGGCAGAAAGGCATGTTGGCTCCCCATTACTCTGGACACCAAGCCTAGCTGAAAACGAACTCCTGAAAAGAGACTGGGAAGAGTTGATGGAGTTGATCGTGTTGGGTAATGTTGAACAGATAACAGCAAGACATGGTGAAGCACTGCATTTGCGACCAAAAGCGGCCAACAGTCGCGTGTTAACAGAAGCTTACGGTGCAAGTGGAAAACCTATCAAGACTAAGCCACGTGGTTTCTATCTACGGACTCAATTCACCCATAAATTGCTGACAACCCATTACGCATAGAGCTTTTATCTAGCATAGATGGACCAAACTATCAGTATGTTACAAACCGCCAGTAACTAGAATCAATCTCTAGCTACAAATGCTCTCTAATGAGGTTTAAGCGCCAGTTCAATATCACAGTAGCTTTGGCTTGGCTCATTACCAAACTCATCATAGGCGTTGTGTAAGCGAAGATACGCCTTTTCAAAACCGAGCCGGAGCAACTCTTCTTTCACTTGATCCAAGGATCCAAAGTGAAGCGGCTCACCGTCTTGCTTTACCGGTTCTAGCTTGTGTTTATATTCCACAGCTAATAGATATTCCGAGATATCGGAACAGCCAATAACGTATACCTTCGGTGTTTGATAAGAGTCTTTGTGCTCTCCATGTAACCACATGTCTAATTGATGCTTTTGCATAGCCAGCCTCCCTTGCTCTATAAAGCGTAGTAGAACTCTTTTTCTTTACTAGATAACGACTTAAAAAAGCACACATAACGGCTTAAAAAAGCAAAAAAGAGAAGCAAGTGCTTCTCTTCTTTGGCCTGTTTTAGTTCAAAAGCTTGCACTTTCGACGCCACAACTATCACTGATATTTATCTTAAGGGGTGAAAGGCGCTATCACCCCACAAGATTACGTCGGTATTCGCGCGCTTAAGACTCGACGAAGATGACGAACTCGACGTTCAATCGTAACGACTTCAGGTTCAGAAAAACCAATTGGTCGACCATCGGCTTCAAGGCCAATATCTCTCAATAAATGAGTATTGTTCCATGGTAGATCGTATGAACTACGACGAACTTTTCGTTGCCATTCACGTTCTTCACGACGAAGGTCTGCACGGATAAGGACTGTTGCTAGTTTTAAGTATACTGAGTGACGCATAATAACTCTCCAGTTGTAAAATAAACTGAGGAAAAATAGCGTGTTAGATAGTATGAGGGCTTCTCACTTAGCTGCTATTTTTCCGCAGCCAAATAAGGGTACGGATCTATTAGTTAGGTTTATCTTGGGTGTTTCGATCGGCCATGGCTGATGCTTGTGACATAACAGTCACCATGTCAGTACACGGATCAAACGACGCGCAAATATGCTGTATAAAATCGAAATGTTTCATTTGCGCCTCCAAACTAACTAAAAAATCCAAAAAGAAATGAGATAATAAAAGCAAATAAGTCTTTGTTAAGCTATTGCTTTCACGGTTAAAGTCTAACCAAGTGAGTATATTATTCAACCGATAATTGATTAACAATTTCAAAACAAATCATTCATCCAAAATATCAGTTGCATATCACTTTATATATAACATATTCACTATGATTATATAAAATCACAGAACATCTCTCTTAAAGACCGAGCCTCCAATAGCTCAATCTATCAATCTATCAGCTGTCAACGATCAACGATCAACGATCAACGATCAACGATCAACGAGAAGTTGTAGCAATAGATATAAAAAAACCACGCATCATGCGTGGCTCTTATATTTACATTAACTGGATAGAATCAATGAATAGAGAGCTCTAAACAACACCTTCAGAAATCAGGCCATGCTTATTCAGCAATCTGTACATGGTTGCACGCGAAACTCCAAGCTCCTTAGCGGCCAACGATACTTGACCACCATAAGATTCCAGAACAATCAGCAACGCATCTCGCTCTGAACGCTCACGGATACTTTTGAGACTGCGGCGCTCATCATTCTGTTTTGGTAAATCAAGTTGTTGATCGTCAATGATCACCGCATCCGACATCAGCACGACACGCTTAATTTGATTCATCAGCTCACGCACATTGCCCGGCCAGTGATAACGATTCATCGAGCGGATAGCATCGTCTGAAAAGCTCTTGGCTTGAGCATTAAACTCTTTTGAATACTCACGTAAAAAATGATTAGCCAGTACTGAAATATCACTCACTCGCTCTTTCAAGCTCGGAACGTGAATACGCAGAACATTGATGTAATGATAAAGCTCTTCATTGAAGTCGCCCTCGATCAATGCCTTTTCTATGTCAGAAGAGTTCGCGGCCAGAATACGCACATCGACAGGCTTAGGACCATCCGCAGTTTCAATTTTACCTTCTTGTAAGAAACGCAGCAGGTTCAACTGCTGATTGCGTGGCATTGCCAATACATCGTTAAGCAAGATGGTTCCGCCATCGGCTTCTTCCAACAGACAAGGTGCTGCAGCGGGCTGTGCTGAGATACCAAATACCTCGGCCTCTATTCTCATTTCAGACAAGGCACGACAATTGACCGTTAAAAATGGCTTTTGCGCTCGCGAAGAGTTTTGATGAATTGAGCGTGCAACCGTCTCTTTTCCTGCTCCACTCTCTCCGTAAATCAGGATACTGACATCTGTCGGTCCAATGCGCTTTACTTGGTCTCTCAAACGCTTCACAGCCACAGAGTCGCCAAGCAAGCCCATATTGTTGTTGATGCCGTAGTTTGGCCATACTTTCTGCTCAAGCTTGAGCATACCCAGTTGGTGACCAATGGTACTCAATAACTGGGCATCTGGGATTGGCGCCGTGAAAAAGTCGATACAGAAGTTCACGATAAATTGGCAAATGGTATCAGAGCTCAATTGCGATTCACGAATAAAGGCGAGCCATCTTACTTGCTTGTTGTTACTCACGAGATTAGCGATACCGTTAAGGCTAAACTCATCATGACTAAGATCCACAATGCCAATGCATGGGCCAATGTCAGCAATCAAGGCATCGGCTTTTCGTAAATCTGCACACTGGGTACATTGCCAACCCACTTGCTCTAACACTGATAACCAGGGTTCGTACGCACCACCAACGACGATAAGAGAACCTGGTAAGGAATCCATCTTAAATTGAGTTCCCATCCTTCTTCCTTATTCTATTTTTATTTAAATCAAGCTAATACGAGTCACTGCTTCATCGTTCGACAAAATGCCACGAGATCGTATTCAGCGCAGGACGTATAGTAGTGAGACTATCTTAGATTTTATGTCTCAATAGTAAGACTATGTCAGAAATAATGGTTTTTCGAATCAAGAGTGCGGTACAGGCTAGGTTTTGCAGCCTAAAAACAGAAAAAGCCACCCGAAGGTGGCTTTTTTAATTAGATGGGCTGTTACATCACATAAGCGAGTATTACGCTTGTGGACGCATTGCCGGGAACAAGATCACGTCACGGATTGTGTGCGTATTTGTAAATAGCATCGCTAGACGATCGATACCAATACCTTGACCCGCTGTTGGCGGTAAGCCGTGCTCTAGTGCAGTAATGTAGTCTGCATCGTAGTACATCGCTTCGTCATCACCCGCGTCTTTTGCGTTAACTTGCGCTTTAAAACGCTCATCTTGGTCTTGTGCATCGTTAAGCTCAGAGAAACCATTCGCTACTTCACGGCCACCGATAAAGAACTCAAAGCGGTCTGTGAAGAATGGGTTGCTGTCGCTACGACGAGCCAATGGAGAGATGTCCGCTGGGTAACCCGTGATGAATGTTGGTTGAATTAGCTGAGGCTCAGCCGTTTCACCAAAGATCTCTTCAAGAAGCTGACCACAAGTCCAGAATTTCTCAACGTACAGACCCACTTCTTCTGCAATTTTAACCATCAATTCTCTGTTCTGAAGATCATCTTCAGTCAGAGCTTGAATGTTTGCATTTTCAGGCGTGTAGAGTTTGATTGCATCGAACATGCTCATGCGAGCGTAAGTGCCACCGAACTCAACCGTTTCGTCACCGTAAGGCATAGAAGTAGAACCAAGAACGTCCATCGCTGCTGTGCTTAGCATCTCTTCCGTTAGATCCATTAGATCTTTGTAGTCAGAGTACGCTTGGTAGAATTCCATCATTGTGAATTCTGGGTTGTGACGTGGAGAAAGACCTTCGTTACGGAAGTTACGGTTGATCTCGAATACACGGTCAAAACCACCAACCACTAGACGCTTAAGGTAAAGCTCAGGTGCAACACGTAGGTACATGTCGATGTCTAATGCGTTGTGATGAGTGATGAATGGACGTGCTGTAGCACCGCCCGGGATCACGTGCATCATTGGCGTTTCAACTTCTAGGTAGCCTTTTGAGCTCATGAAGTTACGGATTGAAGACACAAGCTTAGAACGCACGATGAATGTGTTACGAGAGTCTTCGTTCACGATTAGGTCAACGTAACGCTGACGGTAACGCATCTCTTGGTCAGTTAGACCGTGGAACTTCTCTGGTAGAGGACGAAGTGCTTTAGTTAGCAGTTCAAACTCTTCCATGTTCACGTAAAGGTCACCTTTACCAGATTTGTGAAGCGCACCTTTAACACCGATGATGTCACCGATATCTAGGCCTTGGTACTTCTCTTTCAGTACTTTTTGTACGTCTTTCGCTGCGTATGCTTGGATACGACCAGAAGTTTCTTGAATCGCAAGGAATGGACCACGCTTCGCCATGACACGACCAGCGATCGCAACGATGTGGTTAAGCTCTTCTAGCTCTTCCTTAGTCTTCTCACCGAATTCCGCTTGAAGATCGCCAGCTAGGTGCTCGCGACGGAAATCATTTGGGTGACCGTTCGCTTTGCAGTTTAAGCGGATGTGATCCAGCTTGCTACGGCGCTCAGCGATTAGTTTGTTCTCTTCAGGTGAAGAAGCTTCTTGTGCGTTTTCGTTTTGAACAGCATCAGTCATTAGAGATGTACCTTGCTTTTATAATTTGGACAGCTATATTTTTGAAAATATAGGCATTTTTACCAATATTATTGGTAAAGCTTAATAGTTGGTAAAGCTTACAGACCTGATTTCAGGCTAGCTTCAATAAACTTGTCTAAGTCACCGTCAAGAACCGCTTGAGTATTACGGTTTTCGATGCCGGTGCGCAAATCTTTGATACGAGAATCATCCAGTACGTAAGAGCGGATTTGACTGCCCCAACCAATGTCTGATTTCGTTTCTTCGCTCGCTTGTTTTTCAGCATTTTGTTTTTGAATCTCAAGTTCAAAAAGCTTAGCACGTAGCTGCTTCATCGCTTGGTCTTTGTTCTTATGCTGCGAACGGTCATTCTGACATTGAACCACGGTGTTGGTTGGAACGTGAGTAATACGTACCGCCGATTCCGTGGTGTTTACGTGTTGACCACCAGCACCAGAGGCACGGTATACGTCAATACGTAAGTCAGAAGGATTAATATCGATCGTAATGTTGTCATCAATCTCTGGGTAGATAAACGCAGATGCAAATGAAGTATGACGACGGCCACTTGAATCAAATGGTGACTTACGAACTAGACGGTGAACACCTGTCTCTGTACGTAACCAACCATAAGCGTATTCACCAGAAATACGTACCGTTGCGCCTTTAAGACCAGCAACATCACCATCAGACACTTCGATCACTTCAGTCTTGAAGCCTTTCGAATCTGCCCAACGTAAGTACATACGCAACATCATTGAAGTCCAGTCTTGAGCTTCTGTACCGCCCGAGCCTGACTGTAAATCGATGTAGCAATCTGATGCGTCGTGATCGCCAGCAAACATACGACGGAATTCCAGTTTTTCTAGCTTAGCTTCTAGCTCTGCCAGTTCTGGTTCGATTTCGTCAAACGTTTCTTGGTCTTCTTCTTCAACCGCAAGCTCTAATAGACCCTCAACATCCTCAACACCTTGGTCAAGTTGGTCGATCGTTTCTACTACTGCTTCCAATGCAGAACGTTCTTTACCTAGCGCTTGAGCACGCTCAGGTTCGTTCCATACATCCGGTTGTTCTAATTCTGCGTTTACTTCTTCTAGACGCTCTTTTCTAGCGTCATAGTCAAAGATACCCCCTCAGGATATTTGTGCGTTCAGACACATCCTGCAGACGGTTTTTAATAGGATTGATTTCAAACATTTTAGCTCATCATTTATGAGTAGAATTTAACCGAAGAATTGTACTCAAAAGTGTGACGGAGATACAGAATTTTTTAGAGCGGAAAGCCAAGATTCAACAACTTAATGGAATATAAAATTGACAGACAGAAAAAACACGTGAAATTTGTAAGGGAAAGAAAGAAAACAAGCCCTGTTTTTGAACAGAGCTCGTTGAATTTGGGGCTAAATGATGAACATCATTCAGTGAACAATAACGCTATTTGGCTTCAACTATTTGGCTTCAATATGGTCAACCATCAACTGCAACGATTGGTTGCCACGAAACTCGTTGATATCCAGCTTAAATGCAAGATGAACCGTTTTCACGGACGCATCAGGCCAGCGACGTAAATCAACATTGAAAGCAATACCATCAATCATCACATTGGTTGGGTGGCCTTTGTATAGAGGTTCTAGCATCAATTTAAGGTGCTTTTCACCTACCAGTTTTTGATGCAGCACTTTAAACTCACCATCAAAGATGGGTTCTGGGAAAGCTTGGCCCCACGGACCACCAGAACGCAACGTTTCAGCGGTATGCATTGAGAACTCTTCAGGTAACAGCTCACCATCAGACAAGATAATACCCTTCAGTGCTGTCTCACCGAGTTCTTTACGCACAACGTCATCAAACATCTTGCTGAATCGCTCGAAGTCTTTTTCCATAATGGTTAAGCCAGCTGCCATTGCGTGACCACCAAACTTCAAGATTAGGCCAGGGTTTTGAGTATCGATTCTGTCTAGCGCATCGCGCATGTGCAAACCTGGAATCGAACGACATGAACCCTTAATGCTGCCTTCACCACCATCAGCAAATGCGATTACTGGGCGGTGGTATTTGTCTTTGATACGCGAAGCCAAAATACCAATCACACCTTGGTGCCAATCACGTTGGAGCAGAGCTAAGCCGGAAGGCAAATCGTCTTTACCGAACTCAAGGCGCTCACAAAAAGCCATCGCCTCTTGTTTCATGCCCTCTTCAATCTCTTTACGTGTTTGGTTCAAGCCATCTAACTCGCTGGCCATTCGACGCGCGGCGTGAATGTTATTGCTCATCAACAACTCAACACCAAAAGACATGTCATCCAATCGGCCAGCCGCATTGATACGTGGACCAAGCGCAAAACCAAAATCGGAGGCAACCAATCGCTTAGCATCTCGCTTAGCAATTTCAATCAAGGCTTGAATACCCGGACGAGCTTTACCCGCACGAATGCGTTGTAGCCCTTGGTGCACCAAGATTCGGTTATTTTCATCAAGTGGAACCACATCCGCAACAGTACCCAGTGCCACTAGGTCAATCAGTTCCATCAACTTGGGCTCTGTCATACCGTGTTGAGCAAACCAGCCCAACTTACGCATGTGAACACACAACGCCATCATCAGATAAAACGCAACCCCAACACCCGCTAGCGCTTTTGAAGGAAATGCACAGCTTTCTAGGTTCGGATTGACCATCGCATCAGCGATTGGCAATTCATTCCCTGGCAAGTGATGGTCTGTAACCAGAACGTCTAGCCCTTTCTCTTTCGCGAAACGGACACCATCAATCGAAGAGACACCATTATCGACCGTCATGATTACTTCAGCGCCAAGTTCGATTGCCTGCTCGACAACTTCCGGGCTCAAGCCATAGCCATCTTCAAAACGGTTTGGGACGAGATAGTCGACGTTAGAACTGCCCAACATACGCAGAGCAAGCACAGACAACGCCGAACTGGTTGCACCATCGGCATCAAAATCACCGACAATGATAATGCGTTTTTGCTGCTGAATCGCTTTAAACAACAGCTCTACCGCAGCATCGATACCACCCAGTTTTTGATAAGAGTGCAAGCCTTTCGCTGCGGTCTCTAGTTGGTCAGCACTGTCGATTCCGCGACTCACATAAATGCGCTTTAACAAGTCAGGTAAGTGAGCAGGTAAGACTGAAGTGTCGACCTCAGGACGGCGTTGGATCTCTATCATATAAAAATGGGCCTGATATTAATCAGGTCACTCCTTAAATCAAAAACATGAGGGATAAATTTGCAATACAGAAACGATATTATTGCTCTAAACGTTGAAGAAGTTGTGCTGGAGGTAAGTAACCACTCACCAACTCACCACTTGCTAGCACGATAGCAGGTGTGCCATTGATGCCAAGCTCACGACCTAATTGGTATTGTTTAGCGATGATCTGCTTCTGCTCTGCTAGGTCTTTACCAGACGCTGGCATTTGACGGTTTACTTTAGCATCGTGCATGGCTGTTTTTGGATCATCTGAAGCCCAGATTGCTGCCATTTGATCGGCAACTTGTCCTGTTGCACCTTGGCGTGGGTAAGCCATGTAACGAACGGTAATACCTAGATCGTTATAGCCTTGCATTTGGCTGTGCAGACGAACACAGTAACCACAGGTAATGTCAGTAAATACCGTCACAACGTACTTTTCGTTATCGGCTTTATATTCGATAACTGTATCCGACATCGCCGCGACCTTTTCAGCATTAAGTGGAGCTTGACGCTCAGCCAGAACGTCACTGAATTTGCCGTTATCATCCAGAGAGTAAAGAGTGCCGGCTAGAAAGTGATCGCCCTCTGGAGAAGAAAAGATAATGCCACTGTTAGTTTGAATTTCTAATAGGCCATCGATGTCTGAAGGAACGATCTTCTCTACCTTGATACCGATTTTTTCAAAACGCTTAGTTAACGCTGCTGTATCAATAGCTTGAGCTGGAGCAACTTCTACGGCTGTTGATGTTTGTTCTACTTTCGCTTCTGATGCATTACATGCAGTAATCATGAGAGGAAGCACTAATAGAGGAAGACGGCGTAATACGCTCATTAAGTTCACCTTAAAAATAAATGGATTTAAGCACGTGGGTGATGCTGCGCGTGAATTTGCTTCAGCCTTTCGGTCGCCACGTGAGTATAAATTTGGGTTGTCGATAAGTCACTATGCCCAAGCAACATCTGTACGACCCTGAGATCTGCGCCATAGTTCAGTAAATGAGTCGCAAAAGCGTGTCTTAATACGTGTGGTGACAATAGCTCTGTATCTATACCAGCAACAACCGAGTAATGCTTAATACGATACCAGAACGTCTGACGGGTCATTTGCTTGGCGCGTTTACTCGGAAAAACCACATCAGAACTGTTTTCGCCGAGCAGTTGTGGCCGACCTTGTTCAATAAAAGTCTCAATCCAGTCCACGGCATTTTCGCCCATTGGCACCAAGCGCTCTTTACCGCCTTTACCAATAACACGCACCACGCCTTGTCTTAGGCTGATATTTTCCATCGTCAAACTGACTAACTCGGTCACACGAAGACCAGTTGCATATAATAACTCAAGCATCGCTTTATCGCGAAGCTCAATAGGGTCATTGGGATCAGGAGCCTCTAGCAGTGCATTAACTTGCTCTTCACTCAAATCTTTTGGCAAGCGCTGTGGCAGCTTAGGGCTGATCAACAATGCACTCGGATCATCGCCTCTCACTTTCTCGCGGTGCAAGTATTGGAACAAGCGACGAATCGCCGACAACATGCGAGCACGGGAAGTCTGCTTAAAATCGGCGTCGGCTAACCAGCCTTGATAATCCTGTAGCCCTGAAAGGCTAATAAAGTCGAGGCGGTAATTGTTCTTTTCCATCCACGTTAGAAGCTTGGACAAGTCGGTACGATATGAGACAAGCGTATTCTCCGATAACCCCCGCTCCATCCACATAGCATCTAAAAACTGCTCAACGAGACCGTGGTCTGCGCTCTGCCCTTGAGGCGACTGCATAGTGTTACTCACAATATTGGAAACTGTTTTGAGAGTATGTCAGAGCAAATATGAATGCCATAAAAATTACGACTTGAGCGGATAATCGCTGCAATCGAAGTCGATTTATGGTTAGAATTCGCCATCTGAAATTAAAATCGAACGTTTGCTATGAAAATTGGATTATTTTACGGCTCAACCACCTGCTATACCGAAATGGCAGCAGAGAAAATTCGCGGCATTATTGGTGAAGACCTAGTTGATATCCATAACGTGAAAGAAACCCCTCTTTCTTTTATGGCGGACTACGACCTTTTACTGCTTGGTATCTCAACGTGGGATTTCGGTGAAATTCAAGAAGACTGGAATGAGTTGTGGGAAGACATCGCAACAACGCCTATGAAAGGCAAGGTTGTGGCTCTGTTTGGTCTAGGTGACCAAGAGGGCTACGGTGAGTGGTTCTTAGATGCGATGGGTCTATTGCATGATGAATTGAAAACCGCAGGCGCTGAGTTTGTCGGCTTCTGGCCAAACGATGACAGCTACGAATTCGAAGCATCTAAAGCATTAACAGAAGACAAGTCTCAGTTTGTTGGTTTGGCTCTGGATGAAGATTCACAGTACGAACTCAGCGACGAACGTATCGCAACTTGGGTTGAACAAGTACTCGTCGAGTACAGCGAAAAGCTATAAGTTCTGCTTCCTTAGAGTTCAGAACTAAGAACTACGAGCTAAGAGTTCAAGGCTAAGAGCTTCAGGCAGAAAGAACATCATCGATTAGATACAAAAAGGCCTCATTACTGCGAAGTAATGAGGCCTTTTCCATTCAACTTTGTATTGAATACAGACTAACGATTTAATCTCAACGGAAGATTAAACGGTCTCTTCAGCCATCTCTTGTTCTGTTGCTTTACCAACAAAGAACATACAGATGATTGCAGCAGCAGTTGGAAGCAACCAACCCATACCAATCTCGAACAATGGCAGCATCTTAAGTGCAGACACATCGACACCCGCTACTTTAGCACCATCAATAAGAGCAAACAGTAGAGACACTAATACAACCACACGGTAAGCGGCTTTTGGATTAGGGAAACGGCTACGCAAGAACGTCAGAGCAACCAACGCGATAGCGACTGGATACAATGCAAACAGTACTGGAACAGACAGAGAAATCAGTTGAGAAAGGCCAACATTCGCTACGGTTGCACAAGCTACACCGTTGATGATTACCCAAGTCTTGTAAGACAAAGGCGTTAGCGAGCTGAAGTAATCAGAACATGCTGAAACAAGGCCAATCGCCGTTGTTAGACATGCCAGTAATACGATCACTGAAAGCACTAGCTGACCTGATGGGCCAAACAACGATTGAACGTAAAGGCTTAAGATAGCGCCGCCATTGTCCGCACCCGCTGCAACTGTTGCACTTGTTGCGCCTAGGAAGAACAAAGAGATGTAAACAAACGCTAGACCAGCCGCGGCAATACAACCTGCGCTGATAAGGTACTTAGTCGTCGCTGCACGATCAGTAATGCCCTTGCTGCGAATCGCATCAACAATCAGCATACCAAACATCAACGAAGCAAACGTATCCATGGTGTTGTAGCCTTCAAGGAAACCTTTGGTCAGTGGCTGAGTAATGTACTCACCGTGAGCCGCAAGAATGTCGCCTTGTGGGTTAACGAACACAGCAACTGCCAGTACAACCAAACCAACAAATAGTGCAGGTGTCAGTACCTTGCCGATTACGTCGATAAGCTTACCTTGCGACCATGAGAAGAACATCGCTACCACAAAGAATGCAATCGAAAAAAGAGTGAGGTGAGCTTGAGAGGCATCGATGAAGAACGGTTTCACCGCCATCTCATAAGCAACAAGGCCGGTACGTGGCGCAGCAAATGCAGGACCGATGATGATAAAGATCAGCACAGCCATGATAGTTGCAGCTCGCTTTGGAAGATCTTTGGTTAGATGACCCCAAGAGCCACCAGCCACTGCAACTGCGACGATAGTGATTAACGGCAGACCAACGGCGGTCAGCAGGAAACCAGACATCGCTGGAAGAAAGTGGTCACCAGCTAATTGGCCAGCAAGAGGTGGGAAGATGATGTTACCCGCACCTAAGAAAAACGCAAAAAGCATAAAGCCCAATGCCATTATATCTGTTAGTTTTAGACTCTGTTTCACAGATAATCCTTAATTATATTTATGAATTTATGTTGTGCTTACGTGAATGTTACAGCAAGAAGCTGCCAATCAATCTATAAAATAGTCGCGCATAATGACGAAACACTTGGCTAGCTGCAAGTCACCACAAAAAAACACCATATAAATTTGCATTTGAGAACCAAAAGCAGTGGATTCCACTAGATATGGAAATATTGCCATAATTATAAACTAACCATAATTAACAACAATGAATTCTCAAATAGAACATTGAGCTATACAATTAATTAACATTAGAGCTAATCACTTAAAATATATCGATATCCAGAACATTCATGAAAGACAAAAAAACCGAAACCAAAAGCTTCAATTTCAAAAAATTCTCTATTTACGGAGGACAAAGTGGCATGCCCGTCAGTACCGATGGCGTGTTACTTGGCGCTTGGGTAAGCCTGCCACAAAGATCATGTGTACTCGATATTGGAACAGGAACAGGTCTGTTGGCCTTGATGGCCGCGCAGCGTTTTGAGGATGCTTCAATCTCTGCGATAGATATTGATCAGCACGCTATTGATGCAGCAACAGTCAATATTGAGCAGTCGCCTTGGCAAGATCGCATCTCCCTTCATCATGGCAGCGTGTTAACCACGGATTTCTCGCAACGATTTGATGCGATAATTTGTAATCCACCCTACTTCAACTCTGGAGAGCAGGCACAGCAAAGCCAAAGAGCCACCGCGAGGCACACCAACAGCTTGGATCACCTTGAGCTTGCTCAGCGTTGTTTCGAGATAACGACCGATGTCGCCACCGCCAGTTTTATACTGCCGACGACCGAGGGAGAAGGCTTCATCAAGCTTGCCCAACAATGTGGTTGGTACCTAGCAAAGCGCCTTGATGTGAAAACAACAGACAGAAAACCGGCAATTCGAGTCCTGTTTGAATTGTCTAAAGATCCTGTTTGTGAGCAAGATTTGCAGCGTGAATCGCTTACGATCCATCACGATGGCGGTTATAGCGAGGCATTTATTGCCCTTACTAAAGATTTTTATCTCAAGATGTAGCAAATACCATGTGATCCTAATCACTAATGCTTCTATAATGTCCGACTACTCTTTTTTATCGTCTGCTTTTTGAGGCAGAAACATTTATTGCTTGTGGAGAAACAACAGTGATCAGAACCTTTGCAGAACTCGATCTAAACCAAGAGCTGCTTAAAGCAATTGACGAAATGGGCTACGAACGTCCAACACAGATACAAGCTGAAGCAATCCCGCAAGCGTTAGATGGAAGAGACGTTTTGGCTTCTGCGCCAACAGGTACTGGTAAAACAGCATCATTTGTATTGCCAGCACTGCAATACCTACTGGATTTCCCACGTAAGAAATCTGGCCCTGCACGTATGCTTATCCTGACGCCAACGCGTGAGCTAGCAATGCAGATCACCGAACAAGCACGTGAGCTTGCTAAATACACCAGCCTGAACATCTTTACGATCACGGGCGGTGTGATGTACCAAGAGCACGCTGACATCTTAAGTACAACCCAAGATATCGTGGTGGCAACACCCGGTCGTCTAATGGAGTACATCGAAGGCGAGCGTTTCGATTGTCGTGCGATTGAATGGCTGGTTCTCGATGAAGCCGACCGTATGCTAGACATGGGCTTTGGCCCTGTTGTTGACCGTCTGTCTGCAGAGTGTCGCTGGCGTAAACAAACTTTACTGTTCTCAGCAACGCTAGAAGGTAAAGGCATTGAAGGTTTCACTGAAGATCTACTGAAAAACCCAGCAGAGATCGATGCTAAATCATCACTGCGTGAACGTAAGAAGATCACTCAATGGTATCACCGCGCCGATTCAGCTAAGCACAAGCTTGATATCCTAAAACATATCATCACAGAGCAAGCTGAACGCAGCATCATCTTCTTGAAGACGCGTGATCGCCTAGGTGAGCTACGAGGTCAACTAGAAAGTGCACAGATTCCATGTGTGTGGATCCAAGGTGAAATGCCTCAAGATCGTCGTAACAACGCGATTTCTCGTTTCCGCGATGGTTCTATCAACGTACTGCTGGCAACTGACGTCGCAGCTCGTGGTATCGATCTTCCAGATGTGAGCCACGTTATTAACTACGACATGCCGCGTACAGCAGATGTCTACCTTCACCGTATCGGCCGTACGGCTCGTGCAGGTAAGAAAGGTAACGCGGTTTCTATCATTGAAGCGCACGATCAGCTAATGATTGAACGCGTGGCTCGTTACACTGAAGATGCGATCAAAGAACGCTTCATCGAAGGCATGCGCCCAACGCATAAGAAAGCCGCGGTAACGAAGAAGAAGAAACCGAAGAAAGAAGACAAGAAAGCGGTTGCGAAGCAAAAAATTGCTAAGAAAAAGAAAATCGCTAAGAAAAAGAAAGCCGTTAAGAACAAGTAATCTAACCGCCTTTCAATGATTCAATAAAAAGCCCCATGCAGAGAACTGCATGGGGCTTTTCTTTGTCTGGCTTATTATCAGGCTAAATAACTAGGCCTCTAATTTTAATTTCAGACTCAAACCGAGAGTAACTAATTAACCGAGAGTAACTCATTAACCGAGAGTGACTAATTAACCAAGAGTGACTAGTTTTGCTCTTCACGCTTGAAGACAAGCTCTTTCGCATTCGACTCTTCTTCAACGAAGTAGTAACCCGCCGTATCAAATTTGGTCAGCGCTTCCACTGAATCGATTTTGTTTTCAATGATGTAGCGAGCCATCATGCCACGCGCTTTCTTGGCGTAAAAACTGATCACCTTGTACTGACCATTCTTACAGTCTTTAAAAACTGGCGTGATGATTTGACCATCAAGGCTCTTCGGCTTCACCGCTTTAAAGTATTCGTTCGATGCTAGGTTGATCAACACATTGTCGCCTTGAGCATTTAGCACTTCATTCAGCTTGTCTGTGATGATGTTGCCCCAGAACTGGTACAAGTTAGTGCCACGCTCATTAGCTAAACGTGTGCCCATCTCTAGGCGGTAAGGCTGCATCAAATCCAATGGCTTCAATAACCCATATAAGCCAGAAAGCATGCGCAGGTGATTCTGTGCGTAGTCAAAATCATCGTCCGACAGTGTTTCAGCATCTAGGCCAGTGTACACATCGCCCTTAAAGGCTAGGATTGCTTGGCGTGCGTTGTCTTGGGTAAAGGTCTCGCTCCATTGCTCAAAGCGCGCTACGTTCAGCCCAGCAATCTTATCGCTTACTTTCATCAGAGCTGAAACATCAGCAGGTGTCAGCTTGCGGCACTCTTCAATAAGCTCTGCAGAGTGTTCAACAAACTCTGGCTGGCTGAAGCGCTCAGTCGCTAATGGTGATTCGTAATCTAATGTCTTGGCTGGAGAAACGACAACTAACATAACTTTACCCTAATCGGTTATCTAACTGGATGCAGCTAGAGTATAGAAAAAACATCAACTTGTCTTTATGACTCTTCCTATTACTTTGATAGACAGATCTAGCGATAAGTCGCTTACAAAGAAGAATCGCTTGCAAAGAAAAAGTCGCAGACAAAGTAAAAATTACTCACCAAGAAAAATCGCAGACAGATAGAAATTGCAAACAGATAGAAATCGCAGGCAAAGAAAAAGGCTAAGGTCGAAACCTTAGCCTTTCTAATGATTTTAGGATGAGTGATGAATCACTCCAACAAGATTACTTCTTCTTGTTGTTAACCCAAATACCATCTTCCAATTGAGCCTTAAGCTCTGGGAAATCATCCGCATCAAACGTGGGTACTTTACCCGCGTCTAATTGACGGTTGTAGTCTTTCGCTAGCTTAATCACGATGCCCGATAGCAAGATGATCGCTACCAAGTTCACAATCGCCATTAGACCCATCGATACGTCAGCCAATGCCCATACCGTTGGCAATGTCGCCAAAGAACCGAACATAACCATACCCAGCACAACGATACGGAACAGCACGAGGCCCTTCTTGTTGTTGTGCTCTAGGAAGATAAGGTTTGTTTCAGCGTACGAGTAGTTTGCAATGATTGAAGTGAAAGCGAAGAAGAAAATCGCTACCGCTACAAAGATGCCACCCCATTCGCCCACTTGTGCCGTTAGTGCACGTTGCGTGAGTTCGATACCCGTTACTTCACCGTGTGGTACATATTCACCAGACATCAGGATGATTGCTACTGTTGCAGAACAGATAACAATTGTGTCCATGAACACACCTAGCATTTGCACATAACCTTGCGATGCTGGGTGCGGTGGGTAAGGCGTAGCAGAAGCTGCTGCGTTTGGCGCAGAACCCATACCCGCTTCGTTCGAGAACAAACCACGTTTGATGCCGTTAATCATCGCTTGTGCGATCGCGTAACCTAGGCCACCAGCTGCTGCTTCTTGCAGACCGAATGCACTCTTGAAGATAAGAGCCAGAACTTCAGGCACTTTCTCAATGTTCATTAGCATTACGTAGATAGCGATAGCTAAGTAAGCCAGTGCCATGATTGGAACAATGATTTCTGCAGTGCGGGCAATCTTACGGATACCACCGAAGATAACGAATGCAGAGATAATTACGATACCAACACCAACGTAGCCACGCTCAAAGTCGAATGCCGTGTTCATTGCACTTGCAATCGCGTTCGCTTGAACCGCGTTGAATACTAGACCAAATGCGATGATTAGGAAGATAGAGAATAGAACCCCCATCCAACGCATACCTAGGCCTTTCTCCATGTAGTATGCAGGGCCGCCACGGTAGTTACCGTCGTTATCACGCGTTTTGTATAGTTGAGCTAGTGTGCTTTCAGCAAATGATGTTGCCATACCTAGCATGGCGATTAGCCACATCCAGAAGATAGCACCAGGGCCACCGGCGGTTAGTGCCACAGCAACACCTGCCATGTTACCTGTACCTACACGAGCAGCAAGACTAGTACAAAGAGCTTGGAAAGAAGAGATACCAGCACTGTCTGCTTTACGGCTGTTTCTAAGAACAGAGAACATGTGGCCGAAATGGCGGAATTGAATGAAGCCTAGTCGTACAGTGAAGTAGATACCCACACCAACGAGTAAGTAAACTAAGATAGATCCCCAAAGGAGATCGTTCATCAAATTGATTAAGTCTGTCACGTGAACCTCGTAATTGAGTTTAAGCACCGATCTTGCGTCCGAGCCTTCCTCTAGATCACCTATGCCAGTGTCAATAGTTGTGTCGGCATTAGATTTATATTTATTTGTTGCGATCTAGATTGTAAATGTCGCTTCATGCATCCATTTTACGTATCAGTGTATTTTTTGACGGGCGGATAATGCAGCGAGACGGCCTAAAAATCAATATGCAAATACATTTATATTAAAATGACATTTCACTAATAACACACCTTTTGTTAACACAATTTTCAACAATACAGCCCAATAAAAGTCACATTATCGGGACATAATATCAACAACAACCAAGGTACCACCAAAACAAGAACGACATCCTATAAAGATGACGTCAGCCTAGGTTTTACAAGGTATAGTGAAGATCTGTATTTTTTTCTAGAGCAATGAGAACCCTCTACCGCACGGCACAATACGCACTTAAATGCATTATAGTAAAAATACCATTCCATTCGCACAATGAATTAACATTCCATAACCCCTAATTTAATCGTTTACTTAGGTTTGTTTGCTTGTTTTTTGTACATGAAAATCCCCACAATGTGTGAGCATGCATAAGAAAACAGAACAAAAACTTCATAGATTTGAAACAAATGAGAAACAAATCAAGGTTATTGTGAACCTAAATATGATATTTAATGGTTCGTAAGAACGATTCCCACGGAAGGAGATATGGCTTATGGATAGCTTTCAATTCGATGAACTATCAGAACTAGAAATGCCTCGTGCAACTCAAAAAACTCGCTCTAAACCACTCAAGCGTAAATGGCGTGAAATCGAGGCAATCAACGATCGTAGACAGCTTGAGAAAGAGCTCAGAGAGATGAATCTCGGTCTCGATTTTAGCCTTGATGATATAAAGCTTTAATCTGCACGACAAGAAATCAGATAGCAAAAGGCACCTATACAGGTGCCTTTTTTATTGTATGAAACCACTCTTCGATTTAGAGCACAATTTGAAAGCGAGCATCTTAATAGAGAGCGCCTAATAATAGCAGCGTTTCAATACGACAACGGGCTACACGCACTCTTGCTCATTCTGTCGAACACGAGCCGCAAGTTGGCGGTACTGATCGGCAATTGTCTCTCCAAAGACAGGGTCATCTTCCGGTTGAAGCCATTGAGACTCTACTTCTTGCCAATCTTTGACCGTGAATGCCTTCACAATCATCGGTAACACATGCTTCTCTTCATATTCCATGTGCTTTCGTTGAGCTTTAACAAAGGCTTCAAGCTGTTCAATAAAGACTTGTTGAGGAACAACCGCATCTTGGAGGATCATATCGACCACACCTAAAAAGTCCGCTGTTTTCTCAGAAAGCAATTGATGTTCCAGCTCCAAGTCTTCAATCATTTGCTCGCTGCCATATTGCTTGAGGTAGTAACGATAAATAACGTCTTCTTTCGGGTGATGCACCTTATCTGAATGGTTCATGAGATAATGAACCACCTCTGCGATCAAGCTATAGTTTATTTCTCGCTCTTGTTTTAGATGCTCTAACTTATTGTTGAGTATCGCGAGCAAACGAGCCATATAGCCATGCTCTCGTCTTATCCTTTCAATCATCATAGTATTGCACTCCATTACACCTACTATTTACAAGTGTATACGAAGATACTCATTTATGATTTGACCCTGCTCAGAAAACCACCAACCTACAACTCTGTTGGTAATCGCCAATCTATAGGTTGTTGATCCATAGAAGAAAGTAGCTTGTTGGTTGTTGAGAAATGCTGACAACCAAAGAAGCCACGACGGGCGGATAATGGCGATGGATGAGGAGCGACCAAAACATGATGCTTGTTTTCATCAATAGCTTGGCCTTTCTTTTGGGCATGTGCGCCCCACAGTAAGAATATGACCGGCTCAGAACGCTGATTTAGCTCAGCAATGATGGCATCGGTAAAGGTTTCCCAACCACACTTAGCATGTGAGTGTGCTTTTGCCTCTTCTACTGTCAGTACCGTATTCAACATTAATACCCCTTGAGATGCCCAAGTGTCGAGGTAACCATGACTCGGGATCTCAAAGCCGTCTACATCTTGTGCGAGTTCTTTGTACATATTTCGTAGAGACGGTGGAATTTTAACGCCAGGTAGCACAGAGAATGCTAAACCGTGAGCTTGCTTAGCGCCGTGATAAGGGTCTTGCCCAAGGATAACCACGCGTACAGACTCAAAAGGCGTCATATCGAAAGCACTGAACACTTGCTCTTGAGGAGGGTAGATGGTTTTTCCACTATTACGTTGCTGTTCGACAAAAGCGAGAACACTCTGAAAGTACTCTTTGTCACGTTCATCATTAATAATGGATTCCCAACTCTTTGGTGCGCTCATCGTTTTACTTCCCAATAATCAATGTTTCTAGCGGCTTTCGCCAGACAAAAAAATAGCTGTATCGGCTAACTGTCCTGAATAAGGCTCTAGTTATACCTCATACAGCTATCAATAAACATGATGTGTAGGGTTCACTTGTTGATGAATCATAATAATCAGTTCAAGTTGTGTTTATCTCAATTAACCACTTTTTTGCTGTGTACGATGGTGGCCATGACTATGCACGTGACGATTTGGTGTCGGTAAACGGCTGGCGACAGCAACAGTTGAAGTTGAAGTTTGGGTGATTGAATACATAAAGGCACCTCCTGTAAGACATCGTGAACTACATATTCACTTTAGTACTATGAAAGAAAGGTGCCAATTTTTAGAAATAGACGGAAATAAATTTTCTCCTCTATTATTACGCTTCTTCGCTGACTACCGTTGCTGAGCGATGAAACATTCTAAGTTGTTGAATTTCCTCTTTCCAGATCGTCGAATCAATGGTTTCCAAGATAAGAGGAATACCATTAAAGCGAGAATCCGAGGCAATATACTCAAAACAATCCCAGCCAATCTCACCTTTTCCTAAAGAATGGTGTCGATCAACTCGGCTTGCGAACTCAGCTTTTGAATCATTGATGTGCATTGCTCTTAGATAGTGCATACCCACTATGCGCTCGAACTCTGCAAAAGTATGCTCACACGCTTCTTTTGTTCGTAGGTCATAACCGGCCGTAAACGTATGGCAAGTATCTAAACACACACCGACACGCGACTTATCTTCTACTTGGTCGATGATCTCTGCTAGGTGCTCAAACCTCCAACCCAAATTAGTCCCCTGCCCTGAGGTATTCTCAATCACTGCAATTACATCAGGCACCGCTTGGTGAGCCAAGTTGATCGACTCAGCGATCTTGGCCAAACATTCGCTTTCTGAGATTTTCTTCAAATGACTCCCAGGATGAAAATTCAAAAGCGTGAGTCCTAGTTGATTACAACGCTCCATTTCATCAATAAAAGCCGCACGCGATTTCTCTAGCTTCTCTTCTTCTGGTGCTCCTAGGTTAATAAGGTAGGAGTCATGAGGAAGAATATTCTCAGCACTAAAGCCCAACATCTTACAGTTGGCTTTAAACGCACTAATGGTTTTCGCTTCCAGCGGCTTTGCTGCCCACTGTCTTTGGTTTTTGGTAAACAGCGCAAAAGCATTGGCACCGATCTCTCTTGCGCGCATTGGCGCCTGATCAACACCACCAGCAGCAGACACATGAGCACCAATAAACTTAATATTGGTTTGAGGTTTTGAGGATGAATTATTGTTTGTCATTAAATCACTTTACACTTTCAGAATGCTTAATAAATAAAGGGTCGTATCGTTTGTAGTTCAATAAAAACACAACAAATGTAGTAAACTTACAACAAATAAGACTGTTAAATATTTTTTATACTTTAAAATATTTTGTAATTACTTTGTTTTCAAAGGTTTTGTTGATTTACCTCAATATAATCACCTTTGTAAAAATATGGTTTTTGGTTGTTTTTTGACTTAAATCAATGTTAACCTTACAGATATTAGGTATATATTACCCAGCTCAACAAAAATCGAAAGTTAACACCATAATCAAACCACATTCAGTGGACTAGGAGATAGTTATGATCCAAGGTATTCAAATTACTAAAGCAGCAAACGATGACCTACTAAACTCAATCTGGCTACTAGACAACGAAAAGAATGAAGCTCGTTGTGTTGTTGCTACTGCAGGTTTCGAAGCTGACCAAGTTATCTCAGCTGCAGACCTAGGCGACTACGAAAGCCGTGAAGTTGCAATCGAAGCAGCACCACGCATCGAAGGCGGTCAACACCTATAATATTGGAAAGCCTAACTACTAAAAAGTATGACTTAATCACATCAAACCCTTTCTCAACATTGGATTTGATAGTCATAAAGAGAAAAAATCTCATATTTTTTATTAGTCATGTTTTTTAAGAAGTCAGCACTTAGAGTCAAACTTTAAGTCATAAGAATTAAATCAAAAATTAAAAGGAAATCCATATGATCCAAGGTATCCAAATCACTAAAGCAGCTAACGATTCTCTACTTAACTCAATCTGGTTGCTAGATACAGAAAAGAACGAAGCTCGCTGTGTTGTTGCAGTTGAAGGCTACGAAGCAGACCAAGTAGTTCCATCAGCAGATCTAGGCGAATACGAGTCTCGTGACGTTGCTATTGAAGTCCCTGCGAAGATCGAAGGCGGCCAGCACCTTAATGTGAACGTCTTGAAGCGTGAGACTTTAGAAGATGCAGTTGCACACCCTGAGAACTACCCTCAGCTAACAATCCGTGTATCTGGCTACGCTGTACGCTTCAATTCTCTAACTATAGAGCAGCAAAAAGACGTAATTGCTCGTACTTTTACTGAATCTCTATAAGAGTTAAGTAGAATAAGAAAGGCGCTTTATGCGCCTTTTTTTTATCACTATACTTTACTTAAGCTGAACCGCCTGATAACCACCTGATTCAATGAGACTTAATAATTAGTAAATAAAACACTAATTCCTACTAAAATCCAGTAATGACGACATTGCCTCTGTGCGAAGTTGATCTTCTTTCCTTAGAAAGCCACCAAATGCCAAATCAAATGTTGATACTTCAATATCAAAAATGGACGCAATCATCAAAAGTTTAATTTGATAAATCAAAACTGCATATTGATTTGTTATGGTCTTTCTAATATTTTACAGGTACTCATAGAATTATAAGGACAAACTCGAATGCAACAAGCAGAGCTGGAAATTAGATTTCAAGCAGGTGAATTAACCAAAGCCATAGTAGTTCCAGAAGCATTTGGCACAGATTGGAATCTATTGCTACAAGGAAAAAACAAAGCAACACAATACATCGTTACTCCACAACGTGGCGATGACGCAAGAAAATTCAAAACCATCGATGCAGCAGCCAAAGTTGCACGCAAAATTGGCTTTATTGAAGTGTCAGTAAAGTTCTCAGATCTAACTAAATAGGTACTACTTACGCCTATATTCACTTATATTCGTAACACCTCTGTTCAAAGAGGGATTATCAAGTGACTTGATTGCCTCCTCTCTTTCATTAATCGGTATTTTAAAGAACAAAGCTGTTACTGTTTGATGGTACTCAGACTGGTATTCTTTTAAGGTCTTTTCTGCTTGCTCTGCATCCTTTTTATCACTGATGCTCTCGGTTTTTAGTTTTCTATTTAAAGCCTCAAGTTTATCAACCTTTTCAGTCAAGATCGCCACATCATCTGCACTATGATTGTTGTTAGAACTAGCTCCCTCTATCACCTTCACAATATCAGGGTGATGACGAAGAGCGCCAGCAGATAGCCCTGCTTCCTTTTCGACATTTGACTTATTTAGTTTTACAACTGTCTTCTTTCTCAAGTCTTTATGCGTGTAGGTCTGCTCTTTAATTCTAGAGATTGCAGCGAGCAGTGCTTTACGAGAAGCATCCTTATTACGTGCCATAATTACCTCTATATGTTTTGTACAGGGATCAACTGAGAGACATCATCAGGTATCTCAAAGGCTTCAAATGGGAAGTTTAGATCAGACATAATTTTCTCTGCCGAGCGTATGTCCATCACGTACTTCGAAGCTGAATTGCCATTAAGCTCCCCTGATTCCTGCAAAGTTAGTAGATCTCTCATAGCCGTCATTCGTATAGATTCCGCTTCGCTTGCATCTTCAATAATATCCCAGCCACAATCAGTACATTCTGAAAGATCAATAGCAGCCCTCATTGCGCACTGCCTCTTTGTACAGTACATACCCTTTCCAATCGCATGGACATGTACCTTGCCAGTTTTAATTTCCTCTTTCCAAAACCTCGATGAAAGCTTTCTGTCATTGATCCCTTGTTCAAAGTAATTTTCATTCTCAATGACTTCCTTTAAAAGACTTTTACCGTAGCCTCCTGCCAAGCGCTCTTTATTTGCTAGTTTGTTATAGGCACGAGCTAACGCCGTAGCCGAACGTTCAGTTCTTTCTTCTTTAATTTCACCGTAAATTTTCTTAAGTGAGTGTGCATTTCTTGCATACCAACGTGACATAGCTATGGATATATGACCCAATTGCTGTTTTAACTGTGGGAAATCCATTAACTCAAGACCGATCAAGTAGTAAGAAAAACTTCTGCGACATTGATGGCTTGTATAAGGAAAACTATCGCCAACTTTAGGAAGACTACTATGTGTTGGATTAGATGTCCTGAGAGCATCCAAATCATGAGAATTCAATATAAATGTATCTTTATATGCACGCTTTAAGGTCTCTCTAATAGTTTGTCCTAATCCGACCTTTTCAATGGGTCTTGGGTAGTACACCTCTGTTAAGGCAGAAAAAAATACACTATTAGAGCCTTCTTTAAAACGCTTACGATAAGGACGATGGATAGCATTAAGAACATGAAAAGCCTCAAAGCCAGTACGATTTGTAATATAAACATCATCGGCTGTCTGAGAGTCCAAGGTCAACTTCTCTTGCTTTGTCGTAAGCGCATAAATGGTATTTATTCCTATTTTCACATGATCCTGAGCACCATACACGGGAGACATTCCATAAAGCTCACTAATTCTCATACCACTTAATGCCATCACTAGAAAAGCAGCAGAAGCCTGTAAGTCACAAAAATACCGATTAAACTTAGATCGCTGATGGAAATGCCGAGAACCAACTTTTACAGAGAAGTCGTCCCAAGCGACCGACTTATGACCATTGTAGCTACCACTGACACAATCTAGCCAAGTATCCTCCCAATTAGAGTCTTCCTGATTGTCAACCAATAAAATTCCACAAGATTTAAAGTGTCTCTCTATCACTTCAACTCTAGATGTATCAACTATTACTGACGATAAAGCCATAGAGCCAGAACGAACTTTAGCAATCAAATCATCTCTAACCAATTCTGAATGAGTAAGGAGATCTTCGACAGACTTCTCTAGTTCAATTCTATTTTTGTATGCATCATTAACGTCCGAAATCGCACGATTCAGCATTTCAAAATAAATTCGTAGTGGGATCGCAAAGTGCTGATCAGAGGTTGATGCGGTCAAATTAAAATGCTTAGCCTTCAACGACTTATTTATCTCAATCTGGATAGGTAATGGATCTTGGCACTGAACTAGCCTGTTAATCGCGGATAAAGTTTTATTGCTCTTATCGTTAATCTTCAAACCGTTCTCTTGAAGTTGAAAGATGACATCTTCATCGATATCTGAAAAGCTAACAATGCCTAAATCTGTAGCATGTTTGGCTATCAGAGTAAGCTTTCCAACCGTATCAACAATCGACAAATACGAGTATTTACCATACTCAGTTAGTAGTTCCACAGCAGCAAAGCACTTGATTTCATTGCGTATATTTCTTGGTAAAATATATCCATCAAAGCCTTTCCTTGTTGAGTGATTGAATAGCAAGCGTTGTGTTTGATAGCCGTCACCAATCTGACTTAGATCCCATACATTTTGCTTAAACATCACTGGAAATTCAGAATCACTAATTACCGCAAGAGGTTCCAACTCATCCCAATTTCCACGTTCAATTGCTGGCAAAAGTACATGATCAATATGGTCGGTATCGAGATCCTCAACAAACTCTTCAAAGCTAACATTTGCGCCACTTGCTGTTTTAATAGTTTTCATATTTTAGTGTTCTCCCATGCAGTCTATGCATACAAAAAATAGCGACCATTAGCCTCTAACAAAGCCTCTGCTTCTTCCAGAACCTCATCTGATATGTTTTGAGATAAAATCTCTTCAAATGATTCGATTCGCTCCTCCAACTCCTCATTTTCAGGATGAAGATCAGCAGCATCCATTAGTGAATCTATAAATGACAAAAGTTTATAGACCTGATTAGGTTCATCGACCAGCTTGGCATTAAGGCACTCATGACATTTATCAAACTGATAACAATGGAGTTTTGATAAGTCATCTGTAACTCCCATTTTTTTAGCTGCCGACTGAGCTAGCTTATCCTCTTTACCTTCAAAATCAGGCTTGCCATCACAGCAGATACCATTGGGGTTACTAGGCTTACCTCTTTTCTTGTATTCATCAAAAGAAAGAACTTCAATTTTCCAATAGTCCCTGACCTTCTGCTTTGCTTCTTCAAGCTCCACACCTTTAATAACCAGCTCAATCACATCTAATGCTTGTGCAATAATCTCATTATTTAGCCCCTGATGACCGTTGGCATAGTGTTCTTCAAACACTTTTTTAGAGTTCTGTAGAACTGCCATAGCAGAGGCTTCAGAACCATATCGATACTCGTTATCTGCTACGGTTTTACGGAATCGTGTAGAATTTAATGTGCAGAAAAAATGACTAGGCGTAAGTCCTATCTCTAATAGAGATGAACGGCTTACGGGGTGCTGCTTAAAGTGCCTAGTTTCACCGATCCGCCCTTGTGGAAATAGATATGACATACCCTTAGTAGGTTCAACATTATATTTCGAACCATCAATACTTAATTTTGACGTGTGCTGATTGCCTTTTTTCCGTTTTCTTTGGAGAGGATTTCTTCCTAAAGCCCAAGCTTCGATTCGCTGTATTGTCGATAGAAACTGCTCATCTACATAGAAGCTGATTACAGAGTTTTGATGACTGGCTGTAGCTATTAATGACGAAGTACATGTTACCGTTGACTTCCCATTGTCATCTATCGCGGAATAGAGGAGAGGTAGTTGCGCATATCTTAATGATTGGGATGTAAAACACTGCATAAATGCAACTGATAAACGGTGCATTATTGAGGTGTATTGATTGCTGGTAGGTTTATAATATTTTTTAGACTTTGAAATACGTCTAACTCCCTCATCATCATCAACCCTTTTGACCACTTCAACGTAACTGTGCTCACAAAGTGAATTAATGCTCTCTGCTAGCCTTTCAGCTAGCCCGATGCGCTTATCGGCAAAAAGCTCTAACTTTCTAGGAATGTTGTCATTTTGAAAATCACTTTTCAACTCTTGACACAAGCCTTCAACACTTAATTGATACAGCAACAAACCGTGCTCATCAGGGTTAAAAATAGATGACAGCTCCAGCAGCATGTTCAGGAACGCAGCCCCTGTACGCTTATCTACTCGTGCAGAGACTTCTTCTAGTTCAGATTCACCGATAACACCTGTAACCTCCTTCCCTGCTCGCCCCTTAAAACCTTTTATGACAGCATATTTAGAAACTTTTCCTTCGGTCTTCTCCGTAACAAAGTCAATTGGTCTTCTTACTGATGTAACTACAGAGTCATTGAAAGCCGTATAATGACAAAAGAGGTGATAACCTACTTCCATGATAAAATTAAACGCTTCAGTTAGAGTCATTCCCTCTAGAAACATCAGTTCCACATCAAGAGTTTGTTTTTTTGAGCTAAGTGTAGACTGGGCTAGGCTATAGACGATCCCCTTTGAGTCCTCTGAAGAACGCCCCAACTTATGCTCCGCAATTAAGATAGGAGCAAGTAAGAAAAACTTGTCATGCAAGCGCCTGAGTACAGTTTCATGTTCATTTTTGCTGTAATTTTCGAGCGGCTTTTTAAGCTTCCCAGCAACAGAAAAGTCTTTTAAACCTTTGTCCCAATCAAAAACATCTAAACCCATTTCAGAGAATGCATATTTCAGAAGCCTCTTTTTACCAGCGGCAGTTTTCTCTGCAATGCCCTCTACCTGTCCGTCATCGTACATGTAGGCGTGGGCATACTGACGCTCTGCGGATTCAACCAACCTCCACATATACCCCTTTGTACCGAAATATGACTGCCATGATTCTTTAGAGAATGTTTCAAGTTGCTGCCTATCGGCGTGTCGAATAAATGAATGCAAAACATGGAATAATTGTTTCCCAATGCTGACTCGATCTAACTCAAAATACTGCTTTATTGTTCGTTTCAGCTTATCAACTATGGTTAACCTTACACTGCACTCAACCTTCGATTGCTTAACATCAGCAAATAGATGGTCTAGACATGCAAGGTTAATTTCCCGATTTGCGCCTTGCCTTGTGAAATCTATAACATCATTGTCATATGGAGATTCTTTTCTATTCTCAAGGTCAGAGACATACAAATCCGAAATGTTACTTTTCGCCATGAGCAGCCTCCTGTGCTTCCTGATTCCTTCTCAATGCAGCTTCCTTGTTGAGCTTCAAGTCTTTTAAAAAATCGACATAAATCAGGGTGTCTGTTGATTCACTGTGTCCCATAAGGCTTTTCAGCTCGCCGAAAAAAAAGTCCAAGGGTAAGTCTGACTCTTTTACTTTTTGTAGTAGAAAATCGGTTGCAAAGGTTGACCGTAAATCATGAAACTTGTAGTACCAAGTTTCATGTGTGAGTCTAATTTCAGCTCTCAAATCTGACCAAACTCCTTGAATTGTATTTGAGCTAATTGAACCAAGAAGGGTGTGTTTACTGAGAAATAAGCGAGGCTCAAATTCATTCCCCTCAGACAGTCTGCTTAACGAGTCAGAAATACTTTGCCGACCTTCCGAAATCTTATAGTCATGCAATGCAGTCATGAGTGACGCTGGGATTTTAGTAACTCTTGAAAGGTCATTCTTAGCTTGAACACCATTTGATGTCTTTAGCGCTAGTTCGCACTCAATCTCACCTAAAGATGGTTGATAAATTGCTCCTTCATTCAATGAGGCAACCTCTTCAACTCGAAGCCCTCCCTTGTAAGCCAGCTCAATCATTAATCTATTACGCGCTGGGAACTCAGCTCGGTGAATATAACTATCGAGCACCTGTAATTCATGCTCTGGCAATGGCTTCAGTTTCTTATGAGGTGGGATTTTTGCAGAACGAGGGAACTTATTCATGACGCTACTTGTTTGAACCACAATCTCATGATTTCTTTTTGTGTGACTCAACATATCTACATTCTTGTTAGATTTACGAGGTATTCGCTTCAGTGTGAATTCAAACGGTCTTACTTTATCAGACCAAACTAGTACACCTTCTCGATTCATCCATTTGTAAAAATCGACAACAAATCGCATGTACGTCTTCGCTGTAGACAAGGCGAGCTTTAGCCCTTCATCATGCTCACCAATTACACAACGAACTAGAAAATCAGCAAATTCATGCCCGACACCATCGGAAGGGTCTGCGAATATATCTCTGTAAGATTTACCTGTGAGTTCGAGCCACCGAGTAAACATCAACAGGGCTTGAGCACGAGTAGCGATAGACTGGGTCTTTCGAGCGCAGATTGTCAGATAAAGATTTTGTGGGTATACCAATTTACCTTCTGCGGTGACTATCTGAAGAAGCTCCTTTTCTTTCTTCTTGGAGCGAGATGGGGCATAAGGCTCAATCTCACCATCATCATTGACTCTAATCTTTAGCTCTGGGTATAAGTCACACTTCAGAACAGTAAGAACATAAGCGTCATTCCCTCTAACTTCACGAGCAACCTCTTCATCAATCACCACGACATTTTTAGTCATAAAAACCCGCAACACAAAATAATAAAAACAAAAAATAACATATACTTAAATCATAACAATCACAAGTTAGATCATAAAAAAATAAACCAACAGGAAAAGGGGGAGTTGAGAGAATTGAATGTGTTTCCAATTGCAATGTGAGAGGTTGTATAATGATTTTCATAATAATGTAATTAAAGAGAAAAATATGGATTTTGTAAGCAGCGCTCTCATTGGTGGAGCTTTATACGAGTTAGTGTCATCTCCAATTAAACTAACAGCTAGCTACATCAAGGCAGGTCTAGACAATGTTGTTAATCTTGAAGATAAGGTCGCTGACATAATAGCAGAAGAGCTATCTAAAGAAGAATACAAGAAGTCAGCATCACCAGAAGAGCTAACTGGACTAATTGAGTCCTCAAAAGTCCTTCAAGAGGTAATAGCCCAGTTAAACGAAAAACCTCAAACTGTAATCAATATTAAAGCATACGGAAGTGGTGATGCATTTAATGGCGACAAGATCATGGGCAACCAAATCAACATCAAAGATAAGTAAACCTTCCTTTGAAAAAATTACGATAGCCTAACGTGTGCTTGTCAATTGAGGCTCAACTAAAGTGTGAGCCTTTCTATATTCCCTAATTACAAAAATCAGAACACACTATGATCTGCTCCAGTCAGACTGGACACCGCATTAAGCGACATATTGTTTTTCAAAGTTAACTGGGCTTAGATACCCAAGAGCACTGTGCCTTCTTGTTCGATTGTAATCAACTTCGATGTATTCAAA
>NZ_JAKKCQ010000012.1:0-78727 GCF_021728315.1 Vibrio sp. L5-1
GCTTGTTGGTTCGTTTTGGTTTCCTAAGAAGCCTTCCCGTTTCAACGAGGTCGCATTATAGAGATTTCGATCACACTGGCAAGCCCTTTTTGAAGTTTTTCTTACTTTTTTGATTGTTCGAGCGTTTTTTGTTCAAAACACCTCATTATCACTAGTATTCCCCTTAATTAAGGGCTTAAGGTACCTATATAAAGGAGGACTTATGAGTTCAATACGCAGTTATAAAGGAATATCCCCTCAGATTGGACAAGGTGTCTATATAGATACAAGTTCGGTACTGGTTGGTGATATCAAAATCGGTGACGACTCTAGCGTGTGGCCTTTGGTTGCAGCTCGAGGAGATGTGAACCACATTCATATTGGAGATAGAACGAATATCCAAGACGGCAGCATTTTGCACGTCACCCATAAGAATGCTGACAACCCTGAAGGTTATCCTCTACTAATAGGTAATGATGTCACTATCGGACATAAAGTAATGCTGCATGGCTGTACTATTGAAGATCGCGTACTTGTTGGCATGGGAGCTATCGTGCTTGATGGCGTGATTATTAAAGAAGAAGTGATGATTGGTGCTGGTAGCTTGGTTCCACCTAATAAGGTACTTGAAAGCGGTTATCTATATGTAGGAAGCCCAGTAAAACAAGCACGCCCATTAAATGATAAAGAGCGTACCTTTTTACAGAAGTCAGCTGACAACTATGTTCAGAATAAAAACGACTATCTAGACTCTGTGCTGCCAGTCTAAAGCATTTTGATTTGAATCCGATTAGAGGAGTCATACTCCTCTTCTTCTATTAACTCTTCAGCTAGTTCTTCAATATCAAAACGTAACTCTGAAAAGATAACTAAAGCTTGATCGCCTTCTTCTATATCTTTACCTGCCAATCGAGACAGCTCTTCAATAGACATAACACACTCAATTAGTGCGCCAGACTGCTGTGCTGGGAATATGATTGATTGATTTTCTTCATCCCAATCTTGGATATCAGGAAATAGGATTGATTGATTCATTTTTTATAAATACCTCATTACATCTCTAGGTTTTTACGTAGTTCTCTTAAAATCTGTTTTGTTCCCGGACGAAGACCACGCCAAAGCATAAAACTCTCTGCTGCCTGCCCCACCAACATACCCAAACCATCATAAGCAGCATGAACACTATTATCTAATGCCCATTGATTGAATACTGTGGTTCCCGATCCATAAACCATGTCATAAACGGCGCTAGTAGAATTGAAAATAGCATCAGACACTTCAGGAAGCTGCCCGCTTAGACCAGACGAAGTCGAGTTAATAATGACATCAAAGCCATCACTTACATCACTTAACCCCATCCCCTTGATGTTGCCATGCGACGAAAACATCTCAGCCAATAGTTCTGCCTTGGAGCTAGTTCGATTAGCGACCACCAGCTGTTTTGGCTTTTGGTCGAGAAGAGGTTGAATCACTCCTCTCGCAGCACCACCAGCGCCAAGAAGAAGAACACGTGCTCCTTTTAGCGTGACTTGATGTTGAAGTAGGTCTTGAACTAAACCCTCACCATCGGTGTTATCACCAATGATCTCTCCATCATCTAACTTCTTAAGGGTATTTACGGCACCGGCCAGTTCAGCCCTCTCAGTTAGGCGATTAGCAAACTGATAGGCATCTTCTTTAAAAGGTGCTGTTACGTTACATCCTCGACCACCTTCGCTGAAAAAGGCTTTGGCAGCAGTGATAAATTCACCATGCTCTGGCTGTAATGCTGTATAGGTAAGTTGTTGGCTGGTTTGGCGAGCAAATAATGTGTGAATGAATGGCGATTTGCTTTGCCCAATAGGGTTACCGAAAACGGCATAACGATCTACTTGCTGTGTCATATCCTTACCTAACAGAAATAAAAAAGGGTCATCTATATAGATGACCCTATCACTATCCCTATAAGGAAGGAAGAACTACCAAACTCGAGGCTTTAGGTAGTCGCTATAAAGCAGAGCTTCTGGTGAACCCGCTTGTGGTTCGTAGCGGTATTCCCAGCGAGCCAATGGCGGCATCGACATCAATATAGACTCTGTACGACCACCGCTTTGTAGACCAAATAGGGTGCCACGGTCATACACTAAGTTAAATTCAACATAGCGACCACGACGATAAAGTTGGAAATCACGCTCGCGCTCACCATAAGGCGTCTCTTTGCGTCGTTCTACAATTGGTAAGTATGCGGCTGCAAAACCTTCACCGACCGCCTGCATATAAGCAAAGCTCTTTTCAAAGCCCCACTCGTTAAGATCATCAAAGAACAGACCACCCACACCACGTGTTTCGTCTCGGTGAGGCAGATAGAAGTACTTATCACACCACTCTTTGTGCTCTTGATAAACATCATCACCAAATGGCGCACAAAGATCTTTGGCTGTTTGATGCCAAGATTGGCAGTCTTCGTCGACAGGATAAAATGGCGTTAAGTCAAAACCACCACCAAACCACCAAATCGGGTCTTCCCCTTCTTTTTCTGCTATGAAGAATCGAACGTTCGCGTGTGAGGTAGGGATATATGGGTTTTTAGGGTGGATAACTAATGATACCCCCATCGCCTCAAACTTGCGTCCGGCTAATTCAGGGCGATGAGCGGTGGCTGAGGCTGGCATCGCCTTACCCGCTACGTGAGAGAAGTTAACCCCACCTTGTTCAAATACCGCACCGTTGGTCATCACACGAGTTCGACCACCGCCACCAAGGCGCTCGCCAGGTTCACGCTCCCATGCATCCTCTTCAAACAGTGCAGTACCATCAGCTTGCTCAAGCTGCTGGCAAATCGAATCTTGTAGGCTCAGTAAAAACTGTTTTACTGCTTCTTTATCAATTGCTGACATCTTTCTTCCTCTGCAGGGTTTAACCCTGTCTTAATATTTTCGACGTTTTTGCATCTCTAATTTCGCTTGGCTTCTCACGACCACCCGTTTGACCTTTTAAAATAGCCACCAAATGTTGGCCAAGTTGCTGTTGAACTTCTTCAGTCGTCATACAAGGCGGTTCACCTGTCAGGTTAGCACTGGTCGAGGTTAACGGCTTACCGAATTCATTACACATTCTTTGAACTAAAGGGTGATCCGTCACTCGCACCGCGATGGATTCAAATTGGCCACTGACCCAGTCAGTTACTTTACTGCTGGTTGGCATTATCCAAGTCACTGGTCCCGGCCATGTTGCTTTTACGGTCGCTAACTGCGCTTCCGTCAACTGGCTTTCGTCAATATAGGGCAGCAACTGCTCGTAACTCGCAGCAATTAGGATCAACCCTTTCTCCATCGGCCGCTGTTTTAAATCGAGCAATTTCTTAATGGCTTGTGGATTATCGGGATCACAACCGACCCCAAAAACGCCTTCAGTCGGGTAAGCAATGACTTCACCTTGTTGTAATGCCTGCAAAGTATGTTGAAAGTTATCCAAGGGTTGCCTCATTAATTCTGTTATCGAACTCGCTAAGTGTACAAATTATCATTCACTGTGACTAAAGCTATTTGTTTATAAAATGTATCAATTAACAACTTAGACTGACGCAAACGTTTTCCTTAAGCAATTTTACCCGTATAATGCGCGCAAAATATCTAATCACTAATTAAATCGTACCTGAAGGAGTTTGAGATGACTGTCGGTATTATCATGGGTTCTAAATCTGATTGGCCAACAATGAAGCTAGCTGCAGAAATGTTGGATCAGTTTGGCGTGGCGTACGAAACAAAAGTGGTTTCTGCTCACCGCACACCTCAGTTGCTTGCTGACTACGCAACCAGTGCGAAAGAGCGCGGTATTAAAGTAATTATTGCTGGTGCTGGCGGTGCTGCGCATCTTCCGGGCATGGCTGCAGCTTTCACAAGCGTACCTGTTTTAGGTGTTCCTGTTCAGTCTAAAGCACTGAAGGGCATGGACTCACTGCTTTCTATCGTACAAATGCCAAAAGGTATTGCGGTAGGTACTTTGGCTATCGGTGAAGCTGGTGCTGCCAATGCAGGCATCCTAGCAGCTCAAATCATTGGTACACACAATGAAGAAGTAATGGCAAAAGTAGAAGCGTTCCGCTCTGAGCAAACAGAAACGGTTCTTGCTAATCCTAACCCTGCAGAGGACTAATTCCCATGCATGTTCTTGTGTTAGGCGCGGGCCAACTTGCTCGCATGATGTCCCTAGCTGGGGCACCGCTGAATATTGAAATTTCTGCTTTTGATGTTGGCAGCAAAAATATTGTTCACCCATTAACGCAAGCGATTCTGGGCAACGGCTTAGAAAATGCGATTGAGCGTGCGGATGTGATTACTGCCGAGTTCGAGCATATCCCTCACGATGTTCTTGAGGTATGCGAGCGCAGCGGTAAATTCTTACCGACAACAGAAGCAATCAAAGCCGGTGGTGACCGTCGCCTTGAAAAAGCTCTGTTAGACGAAGCAAGCGTGAAAAATGCTAAGTACTACGTGATTAACTCTCGCGAAGACTTTGACGCTGCGATCGCTCACGTTGGCTTACCAATGGTATTGAAGAGCACACTTGGCGGTTACGATGGCAAAGGCCAGTGGCGCTTAAAGACATTAGATAATGTTGACGCGACTTGGACAGAAATGGCTGAGTGCATTGCCGCAACAGACAACCAAGCCATTGTGGCTGAAGAGTTTGTTCCATTTGACCGCGAAGTATCACTGGTTGGTGCTCGTGGTACCAATGGCGAGATTCAAGTGTACCCACTGGCTGAAAATGTTCACACCGATGGCGTGTTGAGCTTATCGACAGCGATTGATGACATTGAACTGCAAGAGCAAGCGAAAGCCATGTTCACTGCCATTGCTGAACGCTTAGATTACGTTGGCGTACTCGCGCTAGAGTTCTTTGATGTTCAAGGTTCACTGCTGGTGAATGAGATTGCACCACGTGTTCATAACTCTGGCCACTGGACACAACAAGGCGCTGAAACTTGTCAGTTTGAAAACCATCTACGTGCCGTATGTGGGATGCCATTAGGCAGCACTAAGCTGATTCGTCCAACCGCAATGATCAACATCCTTGGTGAAGATACCCTACCTGAAGCAATTCTTGCTCAAGGTGGTTGTCATGTTCATTGGTATGGTAAAGAGAAGCGTGCAGGTCGTAAGATGGGCCACATTAACGTGAGCGCTGACTACAACGCAGAGCTGCAAAGAGCGCTATGCTCACTGGCAGACATTCTCGATAAGCAAGCCTACCCTGCTGTGCATGAATTTGCTGAGCAGATGAAGTAAATCTACATTGCTTGATGAATATAGAACGTTTATTGGATATAGAAACGGCGCTCATTGAGCGCCGTTTTTTGTCTATAACATCAAGTTATTGAGATTGAATGTGATGACACTTGCGATCAGCACATTGCTTCTTAGTGCCACTGGCCGTTTTCTTCTCCAGCAACAGCGGGAACTGACACTCTTCACAACGACCTATAACAGGTGGCTGATTAACGGCGAACTTACACTTAGGGTAGTTATCGCACGCATAGAAGGTTTTGCCATAGCGAGATTTACGCTCAACCAAATGGCCTCTGCCACACTCAGGACAAGCAACAAGTGGCTGCTCTTCAGGTTGTTCTTTTGGTTGGTCCAAAGATTCGATGTGATTACACGTTGGGTAGCTACTACAACCAATGAACATACCAAAGCGACCTTGCCTTAATACCAATTCGTTTTGGCATTTAGGACACGGTACACCCAGCTCTTTCACTACGTGGCCATCGTTCTGATGCAGAGGCTTGATGTAATCACAGCTAGGATACTGCTTACAGCCTAAAAATGGGCCGTGCTTACCATGGCGAAGCTGAAGCTCTCCACCACACTGTGGACATGGTTCATGCTCTAATGCATGTTCATGTGCCGAAAAAAGCTGATTATCAATCTTACTACTCATGACAAGCCTGTATTAATGCAAGATACCTTGCTCTTTGGTGTACAACAGCTCTTCCATTTGCGTGTAAGCACTTTCATTACCCGGCACATTAAATAGCACCATTAAGATAATCCATTTCAGATCATCCAATTCAAATTCGTTGGTCTCAAGCCCCATCACACGATCAATCACCATTTCACGAATCTCTGTCGTGAGGACATTGATCTGCTCAAGGAACAGTAAGAAGCCTCGACACTCCATATTAATACGTGAAATTTCTCGACTGGTATAAATACGCATCGAGGTATTAGAACACATAGTAATCGCCGCTTGATTCTCAGTATCTTGCAATGCCGCAAGATCTTCTAACCAATGGAGGGCCTTATAAATATCATCTTGGTGAAACCCTGCTCGAAGAAGCTCATCTTCCAGCTCATCTTGATCCACCTGCAATTCAGAATCGCTATGGATGTAGGTTTCAAACAAGTACATCAGTATGTCCATCATCATAGCTTAGCCTCTCCCCTTTCGAATATAGCCACCGGAAACTGCAACAACATGCCCTGAGAGCTCAAGCTCTAAAAGCTGCATCATGACCTCATGCACAGGTATATGGGTTCTCTGTGCCAAAATATCAACGGGTGTCGCCTCTAACCCTACGTTAGCTAACAGCTGTGGAAATGGCAATTGTTCATTTTCCCCCATACTGAGCGTAGGTTCGAACAAGCTGGGTTGCTGATCGATAGACCAGTCTAGCAGACTCTTTATCTCAATCAGAACATCTTGTGCACTCTGTACTAAGCATGCTCCAGCTTTGATTAAGCTATTTCCTCCTCGACTGGTTGGATTATGAATAGAGCCAGGAAGCGCAAACACCTCTCGGCCTTGCTCCATGGCATAGCGAGCTGTAATCAAAGAACCACTCTTCTCAGCCGCTTCAACCACCAAGGTTCCGAGCGATAACCCACTTATAATACGGTTACGGCGAGGGAAATGTTCAGGTCGTGGTTTGGCACTTGGGCGAAACTCTGAAATCAACGCACCATTTTCACAGATCTTATCGGCTAAATTTCTGTGTCGCGCAGGATAAATGGAATCCAAGCCAGAACCCAACACAGCAAAAGTTTCCCCACCTTTATCTAGAGCACCATCATGAGCATAACCATCAATACCGAGCGCTAAGCCACTGGTGACAATCAAACCGTTTTGGACGAACTCTTTGGCGAAGGACTTCGCGGTTTGCAGCCCTTCGAGACTGGCATTGCGACTGCCGACCATAGCGATTTGAGGCTCAATCAGCTTTTCAACGTGACCTTTAACAAAAAGCACGCTTGGCGCAGAGGCGGTCTCATTCAGCAGTTTGGGATAATGCGAGCAATTCGGGGTAATGATGTGATGGTTGGGTTGTCTTGCTTGCCACTCTAGGCAAGCCTCCACTTCTCTCGGGGCTTGCTCTCTTAGATAGGCAATTTGCTTGGCAGACAAACCAAGCGCTTGCAGTTGCTGACTTGAGTAACTAACAATATTCGAAGGGGAATCAATGCTCAGCAGCCGAGAAAGTCGCTTGCCACCCAATTGCGGAACAAAACTTAGAGTTAGCCAAGCACTCAGTTGTTGCTCATTCACTCGGTGCCCTTAACTTGTTCCGTCAAAACAAGATCCACAGGCGATACCGCCAGAATGTCATTGCTAACAGGCTTAGAGCTCTGAGTAATCAGGGCGAGGCTAAAATACTCGTAAGGGCGGATGACCATCAAACTACCGAGTGAGGTACTTGGTAATTGCACCTTATCGCTCGCCGCAGACTCTTTGTAGCTGTATTCACCTTGCTTACCAAACACCACGGCGCCGCTTTCGCTGAGGGTAAACATAGAGCCTTGGCGAAGATTGTCCTGTGAGCCTTTATTGATAACAACCACCTGATTCTTTGCGCTGTATTGGCTGCCATCTAATGAACCCAAGATATTGGCAAACTGACCCGCAGCACTAGGCGTAGGGTAAAACGTGGTTGAGAGCTTCACCTGATCAACGCCAAGTTCAGGTAACACGAGGTCATTAAGTAACACCTCTTGCAGTTGAGTCTCTATCTGTAAACTACTGAACTCAGCATCCACCTCTTTCAAGCGCGCCGTGGCGACCAAACGCAAAGAGGTAATACTCGCTTGAGGTTGTTGCCTTTGATAAGTCTCGACGGCACGGTAGATACCCCATTTTTGATGCTGCTGGTTCCCAGAAATAAACAATCGGTCTTCACCTGATAAGAAACGCTTGCCATCACTCGTCCCCAATACTCGTTGCGCCGATTGAATATCTTGCTGTTCAACCAAGCGATCAGATTGTAGATACGGTAGAACAAGCCCCTCATTCACGGTAGGTACTGCTTTCTTCTCTGATACACGAATCTTAGGGCTTAGCTTTATGACGGGTTTGAGGCTCAACACAGGCTCGCCATTAATCCAAACCAGAGACAATTTATCTCCGGGGTAAATAAGGTGAGGGTTTTCTATTTCAGGGTTTACCTGCCATAGCCTTGGCCACAACCAAGGGCTATCGAGATACATCGCGGAGATATCCCATAAGGTATCCCCCTTAACCACCACATACGCCTCGGGTGCGCCTTGTTTAATGGTTAAAGGTTGCTCACTATTTTCAGCCATAACGACGAACGAAAGCGAGGCACAAATAAGAGAAAAAGTGGGAGAAAAATGACGCATGACCTAGGTTCCTTGGTCTGAATATATGACATCTGATTAGAGAATTAACTTCAGGATGCTGTCATTTGACCTCTAAAATGTCTAGAATTGAGCCAACAAGGTTTAAGCTGTTTCGGCACAGTTCAATATTTCGAGTGTATATGTCTGTATTACAAGTATTAACATTACCAGATGATCGTCTACGTACCGTGGCGAAACCGGTAAAAGAAGTTACCCCAGAGATTCAAAAGTTCGTTGATGACATGATTGAAACCATGTACGACGAAGAAGGTATCGGCCTTGCTGCAACGCAAGTAGATTTCCACCAGCGCATCGTTGTTATCGATATTTCAGAAACACGTGACGAGCCTATGGTTCTGATCAACCCTGAAATTACCGACAAACGTGGCGAAGATGGTATCGAAGAAGGCTGTCTATCTGTACCAGGCGCTCGAGCTCTAGTACCTCGCGCTGCAGAAGTAACGGTTAAAGCACTAGATCGCGATGGCAACGAATTCACATTCGACGCCGATGATCTATTGGCTATCTGTGTTCAGCACGAACTTGACCACCTAGAAGGCAAGTTGTTTGTTGATTACCTATCGCCACTAAAACGCAAACGTATTCAAGATAAGCTAGCGAAGATTAAACGTTTCAACGAGAAACAAGGTTAATAACCGCTGCTATTACTAAATTAAGAAGGAAGTCTACCTTGAGTCAATCTTTAAGAATTGTCTTCGCAGGTACTCCGGATTTCGCCGCCCGTCACTTGGCGGCGTTGTTGTCTTCGGAGCATGAAGTTATTGCTGTTTACACACAGCCAGATCGTCCAGCAGGCCGCGGTAAAAAACTGACTGCGAGTCCAGTAAAAAACATCGCACTTGAAAATAATATTCCGGTTTACCAACCCGAAAACTTCAAGTCAGATGAAGCTAAGCAAGAGCTAGCAGATTTGAATGCTGACATCATGGTTGTCGTAGCTTACGGCTTGCTTCTTCCACAAGCTGTATTAGATACACCTCGCTTGGGTTGTATCAACGTGCATGGCTCGATCCTACCGCGCTGGCGTGGTGCTGCTCCGATCCAACGCTCTATCTGGGCGGGCGATAAAGAGACTGGCGTGACGATCATGCAGATGGATATCGGCCTAGATACGGGGGATATGCTAAGCATCGCAACGCTACCAATCGAAGCTACAGATACGAGCGCTTCAATGTACGAGAAGTTGGCTGGCCTTGGCCCTGATGCTCTTGTTGATTGTTTAGCAAACATCGCTTCAGGTAAAGCCGTCGCAGAAAAGCAAGACGACGAACTTGCTAACTACGCGAAGAAGCTAAGCAAAGAAGAAGCTAAAATTGATTGGAATGACAGTGCAGAACACATCGAACGTTGTGTGCGCGCTTTCAATCCATGGCCAATGAGCCACTTTGCGGTTGTTGATAGCAGCTCTAATGATGAAAAAAGCATTAAAGTTTGGCAGACACGTGTTGACCAAGAATCAACGTCTGCGCCAACTGGTTCAATCATCAAAGCAGATAAAACGGGTATCTATGTTGCGACTGGCGACAAAGTACTGGTTTTGGAACAACTGCAAGTTCCAGGTAAAAAAGCCATGTCAGTTCAAGACATCTTGAACTCACGTGCAAGCTGGTTTGAAGTTGGTACTCAACTTTCTTAACCGCTTTAAAGCTACTCAATATGAACTTAGAAATGTGTAGCTTATAAAAACACAGTTTAGAAAACCTTTACGAGGGCAGAGATGCCCTCATGTATTCAAATAAATATTCGGTACCCCTCATGAATGTTCGCGCTGCTGCTGCAAATGTCCTATTCCAAGTTGTCGATAAAGGCCACTCTCTTTCACACGCTCTCCCTGCGGCTCAAAAAACGATCCGTCCGCGAGACCATGCTCTACTGCAAGAGATTTGCTACGGCGCACTTCGTTACCTGCCTCGCTTAGAGTCAATCGCTAACGAACTGATGGAAAACTCGCTTAAAGGTAAAAAGCGCGTCTTCCATCACCTGATCTTAGTAGGCATTTATCAGTTGGGCTTTATGCGAATTCCTTCGCATGCCGCCGTTGCTGAAACAGTTGAAGCAACCAAAACACTGCGCGGCCCAAGCCTCAGTGGTTTGATCAATGCCGTACTTCGCAGCTATCTGCGCGATCAAGAAGAACTAGACGAGAAAGCCGTTAGCCACAATGCTGGTAAATACAGCCATCCAAGCTGGATTCTAAAAATGCTTCAAGAGAGCTACCCAGATCAGTGGGAGCAATTGGTTGAAGCAAACAATAACAAGGCACCAATGTGGCTGCGCGTAAACCGCCAACACCACACTCGTGACGAGTATGTTGAACTGCTTAAAAACGAAAACATTGAATACACACTGCACCCTGAAGCAGCTGATGCCATAAAATTAGCCTCACCTTGTGACGTTACTTTGCTTCCTGGCTTCGACAGAGGCTGGGTATCGGTACAAGATGCTGCAGCTCAGCTTTCCGTTGATTTCCTAACACCAAAAGATGGTGAGCTAATCCTAGATTGCTGCGCAGCACCTGGTGGTAAAACTGCACACATTCTTGAACATACTCAAGACACTGAAGTGGTTGCAATCGACAGTGATATTAAACGCCTAGACCGCGTTTACGATAACCTTGAACGCCTACAACTGCGTGCCGACGTAATCTGTGGTGATGCTCGCTACCCTGAAGAGTGGTGGACAGGCAACCAGTTCGACCGCATCCTACTTGATGCTCCATGTTCAGCGACCGGTGTAATTCGCCGTCACCCTGACATTAAGTGGCTACGCCGTGCATCTGATATTGATGCACTAGCAGAGCTGCAAAGCGAGATCTTGGATGCAATGTGGCGCCAGCTAAAAGAAGGCGGCACCATGGTTTATGCGACATGTTCTATCACGCCGCAAGAAAACGTGCTGCAAGTGAAAGCCTTCTTAGAGCGTACCGAGAACGCAACGCTGGTTGGGTCTGATATCGAAAAACCGGGTCGTCAAATACTGCCTGGTGAAGAAGATATGGATGGCTTCTACTACGCAGTTCTAGTAAAACAGGCATAACAACTAACAGCGGCTAAGAATTTATTTCTTAGCCGCTGTTTCTTTCTAGTGCATTATCAAAGCGAAAAGAGATCACTAGAATTACAACGGCAAAAAATAAGAGAAAGGCTATGAAGATCATTATTCTAGGTGCTGGACAAGTTGGCGGTACCCTTGCTGAAAACCTAGTGGGTGAAAACAATGACATCACAATCGTCGACCGTAATGCCGACCGACTTCGTGAACTTCAGGACAAATACGACCTTAGGGTTGTAAACGGTTATGCCAGCCACCCGAACACACTACGTGAAGCGGGCGCGCAAGATGCCGACATGTTGGTTGCGGTAACCAACATGGATGAAACCAACATGGCCGCATGTCAGGTTGCCTTTTCTCTGTTTAATACGCCAAACCGAATTGCCCGAATCCGCTCTCCACAGTATTTAGAAGAGAAAGAAGCACTCTTCAAATCAGGGGCGATTCCGGTTGATCATTTAATTGCCCCAGAAGAACTCGTCACCAGCTACATCGAGCGCCTGATTCAATATCCAGGTGCATTGCAGGTTGTGAGCTTTGCTGAACAGAAAGTTAGCCTAGTAGCGGTAAAAGCCTACTACGGTGGCCCACTGGTCGGTAACGCACTGTCTGCTTTGCGTGAGCACATGCCGCACATTGATACTCGTGTTGCCGCTATCTTCCGTCAAGGTCGACCAATTCGCCCACAAGGTACCACCATCATTGAAGCCGATGATGAAGTGTTCTTCGTGGCAGCGAGTAACCATATCCGCTCGGTAATGAGTGAACTACAACGCCTAGAAAAGCCTTACCGCCGTATTATGATTGTTGGTGGCGGTAACATAGGTGCAAGCTTGGCAAAACGCCTTGAGCAAAGCTACAGCATCAAGCTTATCGAGCGCAGCTACACTCGCGCCGAGAAGCTATCTGAAGAATTAGAAAACACCATCGTATTCTGTGGTGATGCTGCCGACCAAGAACTGCTGACCGAAGAGAACATCGATCAAGTTGATGTGTTCATCGCTCTAACCAATGAAGATGAAACCAACATCATGTCAGCAATGCTGGCGAAGCGAATGGGTGCCAAGAAAGTAATGGTACTGATTCAGCGTGGTGCTTACGTCGATCTTGTTCAGGGCGGTGTGATTGATATTGCGATCTCGCCACAGCAAGCGACCATTTCTGCGCTGCTTACTCACGTTCGTCGTGCTGATATCGTAAACGTATCATCTCTACGTCGCGGCGCTGCAGAGGCGATCGAAGCGATTGCTCACGGTGACGAAACCACCTCTAAGGTTGTTGGCCGAGCGATTGGAGACATCAAACTGCCACCGGGCACCACCATTGGTGCGATTGTTCGCGGAGAAGAAGTACTTATCGCGCACGATAGAACCGTAATCGAACAGGATGACCACGTAGTGATGTTCCTAGTGGACAAGAAATACGTACCTGATGTTGAGTCTCTATTCCAACCGAGCCCGTTCTTCTTATAGCCTTGTTCTCGTAAGCTTCTTCTCGCAACTTTCTTTTTGTGAGAACGACGCTCCGGCACAAAGCTGTAATCAATTAAAGCTATGGTCTATTAAGCTATGGTCAACTTTCGTCCGATATTATTAGTGATAGGGTTAGTGTTATCAAAACTCGCCCTTTTCATGTACATCCCCACATTGGTTGCCTTTTTTACTGGCACCGGTGGTTTCCTCGAGTTTGGTCAATCAGTAGTGATCACGCACATTGTGGCGTTCATCTGCTTGAGCTTGGGCCGCTCCGCTAAGTTCCGACTTGGGGTGCGAGACATGTTCCTGATTACCTCTTTGGTTTGGACAATTGCCAGCGCCTTTGCCGCCCTGCCATTTGTCTTCATTAACCACATCAGCTTTACGGACGCCTACTTCGAAACCATGTCTGGTATAACCACGACAGGCTCAACCGTATTAAGCGGCTTAGACAGCATGGCACCAAGCATTCTGTTGTGGCGTTCAATACTGCAATGGTTAGGCGGCATCGGCTTTATCGTTATGGCGGTAGCAGTTCTACCAATGCTCAACGTTGGTGGTATGCGCCTGTTCCAAACCGAATCATCCGATTGGTCAGATAAAAGCAGCCCACGAGCAAAAACCGTCGCGAAGAACATCGTAGCGGTTTATCTGGTTCTGACAGGCTTGTGCTTGGTGAGTTACCTGTTTGCCGGAATGAGCGTCTTTGATGCCATCAATCATGCATTCACAACGCTCTCGACTGGCGGTTACTCAACCTCAGATAGCTCAATGAATCACTTCTCTAACAGCGCCCACTGGGTCGGAACTGCGTTCATGTTCCTTGGCGGCCTGCCGTTCTTACTGTTTGTCAGTGCACTTCGCGGCCGAAAGCTCTCATTACTCTATAAAGACGCGCAAGTCAGAGGTTTCACTTACCTATTCTTAGTCACCAGTGCTGTGATTTCCACATGGTTGGTGATGAGAGATGGTTATAGTGTGATGGATGCTCTACGTGTCTCAATGTTCAACATCGTATCCGTCGTCACCACAACCGGTTTTGGCTTAGAAGACTTCACCGCATGGGGCGCACTACCAACCACACTGTTTGCGTTTCTAATGATGGCAGGGGCCTGCTCGGGTTCTACCTCTGGTGGTATTAAAATATTCCGCTTCCAGATCGCGATGACCATGCTCCACAAACAAATGATGAAGCTGATTCATCCGTCAGGTGTGTTTGTGCAACGCTACAATCAGCGACCTGTGAATGACGATATTGTGCGTTCACTCGTGGCATTTGGTTTGATGTTCTTTATCACGATTATCTTAATTGCAGGCGGCTTGAGCGCGATGGGGCTTGATCCTGTAACCAGTATATCTGGCGCTATCACAGCCGTTGCCAACGTGGGCCCAGGCATGGGTAACGTGATCGGTCCAACGGGTAACTTTGCACCACTGCCAGACGCCGCTAAATGGTTATTAAGTTTAGGTATGTTGATGGGCCGACTTGAGATACTGACGCTAATTGTTCTATTTTTCCCTGCCTTTTGGCGACGCTAATTACGCGAATATTTAAGGAAACACAGATGAAATCATACGTACTTCTCGCTAGCGCATTGCTCGCAAACTCAGTATTCGTAAGCTCTGCCTTTGCTGATCAAATGGTCACATTGCCTGATGGCAAGCAAGTGTTACTAAAAGACGATTTTACTTGGCTGTATGTGGCAGAAAATAAAACAGAAGAAACAACAACGACAGAGATAACTTCAGCGGTAGCGACGGCGCCAGTCGCAGCAGTACCCGTTGTCGCTGTCCCAGTAGCAACGAGTACGCGTGGTACTACGATTGTGGTTAATAGTAAAAAGCCAAGCTTACAGCTGTCTCAATCAGGAGTGGATGTAGTACTAGGTGCAAGTCGCTATGAAGACGGCGAGCTGATCATCCCTACGGCTATTACTAACCAAGGTACGCAGGCTGTCATCTTAGTGTCTTTGAAGTTAGGTGTATATTCACCAAGTGGTGAGTTATTAGAAGAGAAAACAGTAGCGGTTTGGAAATCGATAAAGCGTATGGCAGATACCTACCTTCGACCAAAAACCGATGCCGAAGGTACGTCGCTTAACCTAGCTGTTGATCAATACCCAGAATATCAAATCAAAGCTGAAATCGTTGAAGTGCTGGCTCGCTAAACCGGTGTCACAAACAGATAGATAGCGAAGAAATGGCAAGCGCAGCCCGCCAACACAAACAGGTGCCAGATGGCATGGTTATAAGGGATGCGTTTTGCCACATAGAAAATGACACCCAGCGAGTAAATCACCCCGCCAACCGCCAGTAACACCAAACCACCTATATCGATGTTCATCGCTAATTGATAAACAACAATCAAAGATAGCCAACCCATCGCTAAGTAAATGAATAACGATAAGCGCTTGAATCGGTACACAAAGGCAATCTTCATGATGATGCCCACCAACGCAATTCCCCAGATCACCGCCATCAAGCCCATCGCTAATGGGGTTCTTAAGCCCACCAAGAGAAAAGGCGTGTAACTGCCCGCGATCAGCAAATAAATCGCACAGTGATCGAGCGTTTTGAGTAAGCGCTTGGTTTTCTCAGTGGTGATAGAGTGGTACAACGTGGAAGCAAGAAAGAGCAGAATAATACTGCTGCCATACACCGCCATACTGGCAACCGTTAGCATGTCAGCTTGGTAATCAAACGCACGAATCAGTAACAGGATCAGGCCCACTACGCCAAGTACGACGCCCAAACCATGGGTTATCGCATTAGCGCGTTCTTCGATGTCACTGTATTCGCTGGCTGATGATGCAGACATGAGTATCCTACTAGAGTAAATGTTCGATTGCCCCAGTATTACACATTAAGCTTACACGTGTAAGCTTAAAATTTTTATGACAAAATGACTTATAAAATGTGCGATTCAGCTAAGATGCGCTTTCTAAATACTCGACCACCATCTTACCAGCGTCTTCTGGTGAGGTATCAAGCGGGACACTCAATTGGCGCTGTAGCTGACCAATTCCCAGCAAACTCGCCAACATGCCTTTTGCGCCATCGCGATTGCGGTCTATCTCAAACCACAACTTAAGTTCTGTCTCACCACGATGAGCAACAACCTCAAGCTCACGCCAGCGACCATGATAAGGGCCAGTAGTAGGAACGAACTCAAACTCTTGCACAAACGGCAGTTCAAAGCCATCCACCGCTTCACATTCCACTTGGCGTATCCGCAGCCCTTGAGCTTCAAGTTCGTTAAAGATGCCATCGAGGAGTGCATCAGGACGAACCGTTAAGGTATCTTTATCCGATGGGTCAATCGCCATCGCAATGTCCAACCCGGTTTCCAGCCACACCTTTGAATCACCAATAGTGACTGGTGTATTCAGCGGTACATCAAACTCACATTCAAAGTCACGGATTTCTCCCGGCTGAATCACAAAGGCATACGGCAGGCTCCATTTGGCCAACGAGTACGTCTGATGCATTCGGCGTTTATGACCGCCCTCTTGCCTTTGCGAGTTCATGGTGACTTCTTTGACGTAACGACAGCACAAGTTGAGATCAATGTTGTCGATTTCTTGTGGCTGAGCGCCACCATAGACATGCACAATAATGCTCGCCTTCTTGCCTGGGTAAAGCACTTCCTGTTGCAATACAGAATCCACCTTGGCAGATCCAATACCAAAACTAGCTAACGTTTTCTTTAAGAACGACATATGCACCTCCTTTAAAGCATCATCTTAAGCCTGAAAGAGGTTCAAACTCAAATATACTGCTCACACTATTTTAGCTCTAATATCGTTTAATTATCACTCAGGCGTCGATCGATAACTTAGATAGTGATAATCTAAGCCTTGATATGCATGCATATCATTATCCTGATTTATTTTTCGGATTGGCGAAAGCCAGACGAGTGACTCTTCAAGTAATTGAAGCGAAGCTCATGATAAGTCAGGCCATTAGATTGGCAATGGATATGCCTGACCGTTAGGTAAATTAATGCGCCCAACAGCTGTCAGGTTCTCGCACACCAACCGTAGTGCGATGCGTCGTCGTAGTGGCTTTGTTGCTGCTCCAACGGCTAAGAAATTGGCTCCTACAATGACTCTCGTTCAGAAGACTGCTTTATTAGCACCGACTGCAACAAAAGTAATTAAAGCCGCTTAACGAAAAGCGCAGTTTTTACTGCGCTTTTTTCTTGCCCAGTCCCATCTTGAAATGCCTTTACACATTGGTATTCCCTACCCGATTTGATACCTTAACCACAAATCATTATAAAATTTGTGGAGAAGTAAAGTATGAAGTGTCACCGCATTGAAGAACTGCTTGAACTGATGGAGCCTGAGTGGCAGAAAGATCAAGAGCTTAACCTATTAGAGTTCATCATTAAGCTATCAAACGAAGCTGGCTATCAAGGCAAGCTTGAAGAGCTGACTGACGATGTTCTTATCTACCATCTAAAAATGCGTAACAGCGAAAAAGATGAAATGATCCCAGGTCTTAAAAAAGACCAAGAAGATGATTTCAAAACGGCAATTCTAAAAGCGCGTGGCATCCTTTAACTGCTTAAATGCGTTAAAGCTTAATTGCCTTATAAATAAATTGCTCAATTCTAAAAAGCGACCACTCGGTCGCTTTTTTATTTCTGTTCGCTATTTTTTCGTCACAACTGTTATGACTTTTGTTGTTAAAGGTTGATAGCGTTAAAGAAATGAGAACAAGATTGTCGTTATAATCGCCATCCATAAGAATCTTCTAAAATAATAAGAGTGAGTGCGATACCAACAAATGCACCAAGCTCAATTTCTACAGGTTCTCTAAACCATACTTTCAAGTAATGTCGTCATGCCCGACTTAACCGGGCAAACAAGCCACAAAAAGGATAGTCCATGAGTCAGGATAAAATCGACATCAAAGATGTGACTCCTAAAACCTTTAACCCAAAAACACATAAAGGTAATGGAGATCGATTTAACCCAAGTAACCGAATCTATGTTCGAGAAAGCAAAGGTAAATTCCAACAACTTCGTCGTTACGGCGGTTGGTTCTTACTTTTACTTTTTGCGCTTATCCCATGGATCCCATTTGGCGAGCGACAAGCGATCTTGCTCGATATCGGCAGCCAACAGTTCAACTTCTTTGGTACAACCCTATACCCACAAGATCTGACGCTACTCGCCATCCTATTTATGATTGCTGCGTTTGGCTTATTCTTCATAACCACCTTCTTAGGGCGAGTCTGGTGTGGTTATTTATGCCCGCAAACCGTCTGGACCTTCATGTACATCTGGTTCGAAGAGAAACTGGAAGGTGCTGCCAATAAGCGAAGAAAACAAGACTCGGGCAAACTGACAAGCAATTTAATTCTCAGAAAAACCATCAAGCACATCGCGTGGTGGGCGATTGCCATTGCGACGGGCTTAACCTTTGTCGGTTATTTCATCCCAATCAAAGAGCTGGTGGTTGGTTTCTTTACCTTTAACTCGACTTTCTGGCCGGTGTTTTGGGTATTGTTCTTTGCTGGGTGTACTTATGCGAATGCGGGATGGATGCGTTCTATTGTTTGTCTGCACATGTGTCCTTACGCGCGTTTCCAATCGGCAATGTTCGATAAAGATACCTTCATCGTGGGTTACGACGCTGAACGAGGTGAAAGCCGCGGCCCTCGCTCTCGTAAAGCCGATCCAAAAGAACTTGGTCTAGGCGACTGTATTGACTGTAATTTATGTGTTCAAGTGTGCCCAACGGGTATCGATATCCGTGACGGCCTACAATACGAATGTATTAACTGTGGCGCGTGTATTGATGCCTGCGACAACACAATGGAACGTATGGGTTATGACAAAGGCCTAATCAACTACACCACAGAACACAGGCTCGATGGTCACACAACCAAGGTGATGCGTCCTAAGCTGCTAGGTTATGGCGCTATATTGATCGTCATGCTGGGTTTGTTCTTCGCACAGATAGCGAGTGTTGATCCTGCAGGCTTAAGTGTTCTACGAGATAGAAACCAGCTATTTAGAATCAATAGCCAAGGGCTTGTCGAAAATACTTACAACTTGAAAGTCATCAACAAAACTCAGCAAGAGCAAGAGTACAAGCTTGATGTCAGCGGGCTACCAGATTCTATCTGGTACGGTAAACAAACGATCACCGTAGACCCAGGTGAGGTTTTAAACCTTCCTATCAGCTTAGGCGTCGATCCAGAAAAACTGAGCTCACCAGTTTCGACAATTCAGTTTATACTCTCGGATAATGAAGAGTTTACGATGGAAGTCGAAAGCCGCTTTATCAAGAAGCTCTGATATCAGTCACCTTAGTGCTTGGTATAACACCCCAATAAATGGAAAAAGGCTCAGTAATGAGCCTTTTTTATTCTATGACGATGCAAGCCTTTAACTTTGATAACCTGACTCCTGACTTCATGTGGTACGCACTGGAGAGCATTGGAGTTCGTGCTGAATCCGGGCTTCTCGCTCTCAACAGCTACGAAAACCGGGTGTATCAATTCACCGATGAAGACCGTAAACGCTACGTCGTTAAGTTTTATCGTCCGCAGCGTTGGAACACTGCACAGATCCAAGAAGAGCACGACTTCGCGTTAAAGCTGATCGAACAAGAGTTACCGATTGCTCCACCTATGCGAATCAACGGCGCAACCTTGCATGAATATCAAGGCTATCTATTTGCACTGTTTGAAAGCGTCGGTGGCAGGCAATATGAAGTCGATAATCTAGATCAATTGGAAGGCGTTGGACGCTTCCTTGGCCGTATTCATAAAGCCAGTGCCGGAAGAACATTTCAGCATCGCCCGACCATCAGCTTAGATGAATACCTTTATCAGCCACGTAAGATTCTAGAGAACTCTCAGTTTATCCCAACGCACCTAGAGAACGCGTTCTTCAATGACGTCGACCTTCTGATTAAAGAACTAGAGAGCCAGTGGCCGAGTAACATTGACAACATTCGTCTCCATGGCGACTGCCACCCGGGCAATATCTTGTGGCGCGACGGACCAATGTTCGTCGATCTTGATGACGCGCGTAATGGTCCTGCTGTTCAAGATCTATGGATGCTGCTTAACGGCGAACGCCAAGATAAAATGATGCAACTGGATATTCTGCTAGAGAGTTATCAAGAGTTTTGCGATTTTAATACCGCGCAACTGAAACTAATCGAACCACTGCGCGGTCTACGTATGGTGCATTACATGGCATGGTTGGCGAAACGATGGCACGATCCGGCGTTTCCTTTGGCCTTCCCGTGGTTTAATGATCCGAAATATTGGGAGCAACAAGTACTTGCTTGTAAAGAGCAAATTGCTACCCTGCAAGAACCACCACTTTCGTTAATGCCTCAGTGGTAACAACAATCGCAACATACAACTAGATAAAAATTCAAACATAATGGAGATTGGATAAATGAAAAAGCTATTCGCATTTTTCTCATTGATCATGTTGAGCCTTTCAGCTCACGCTGCGAAATTTAACGAAGGTGAACACTACAAAGTTCTCGATCTAGAAGCATCAAAAAAACCAATGGTGACAGAGTTCTTCTCTTTTTACTGCCCACACTGTAATAGCTTTGAGCCAATCATCCAGCAGCTAAAACAACAGCTACCTAAAGACGCTAAGCTACAGAAGAACCATGTTTCATTCATGGGTGGCAACATGGGTCTGCCAATGAGCAAAGCTTACGCAACCATGATTGCATTGAAAGTGGAAGATAAAATGGTGCCAGTGATGTTTAACCGCATCCACACCATGAACAAGCCACCACGCGATGAAGCAGAACTGCGTCAAATCTTCCTAGACGAAGGCGTTGATGCTAAGAAATTCGATGCGGCATACAACGGCTTTGCAGTAGATTCGATGGTTCGTCGTTTCGACAAAGCATTCAAAGACAGCGGCTTGTCAGGCGTTCCAGCTGTTGTAGTAAACAACCGCTACCTGATTGACGCTCAAGGTATTAACTCTCTCGATGAGTACTTCGAGCTGGTTAACTTCTTATTAAAGAAGTAAGGTAATGATTAAAGGAAGCTTCGGCTTCCTTTTTTTTCCTAGTTCAAAAATCATCATTGATAAATAATCAGCCATAAAACTCAGAGCTTTACTGGTATTAATAACCCGTCCTAAGAACCGGTGGGCAAGGAGCCCTTAAATGAAAATAAAAATCACACTTCTCGCATTAAGCGTTGCAGCCTCTCCCGCTTTTGCCAAACTTGCAGACGAACAAGGTTTCAGTGGTGAAATCTCTATCAATACCGGGGTAACCTCTTCCTCCTCAAATTTTAATACCGATGCTGATAGCACCCTCTCGTCAAATAAACAGAAAGCCTCATCTGAAAGCTCATTTCTTGTCGCACCTTTAGGCAGTGTCGCTTACACCTTTGGTGAGAAGCTAAATCACCAGGTGTACACAGGTACTGCTCGTGATGATGTGGCAACCGGTACTGTTGTGCTGGAGGTTGGCTATAAATACCAACTAGAGTCAGGCATGACTATCGACGCGTCACTCCTGCCAACCATTATGTCAGGTGAAACTTGGGCGAATCCATACACAGAAGACGTTGCTCGAAGCAAAACCGATGAAACCGGCAATGCCTTTCGTTTGAAATTAAGTAGCATCGCAGGTTCTGCATTCTCGCTAGATATGGCCTACGCGACTAAAGATGTGAAAGATGATCGAGTTGAAGAAGCTCTACAGCGTGATGCCGAAACTTTCTACCTGAAAGGCCAATACCGCGTTCCATTGAGTCGCACCATGATGCTTATCCCATCGATCATTTATCAAACAAGAGATGCCGACGGCAACGCTGAGTCTTACGACCAATTTGGTGGTGAAGTGAGTTTATTTGGTGGCATGGGTCGCCATCAATATGCACTAACGGCGGGCTACAACCAACGTTCTTACGATGCAAGTAACCCGATCTACGATAAGAAACGCAGTGATGACAACATCAACCTGTTTGCCGCGTATGAATATGACCGATTTATGGATTGGGAAAACTGGTCGTTTGTTTCTCTTGCGGGCTACGGCACCAGCGATTCAAACATTACCTTCTACGATGAATCGCAATACATCGTCTCAGTCGGCCTGAACTACAAGTTTTAGTTAGGCATCACTGCTTGCTCATAGCCATTAGTTCATAACAACGAAAGCCTGCGTAAAAAGCAGGCTTTCTTGTTTGTATACCAATCACAGTAAATAAATGACCCGTTGTTTACTACGATTGGTATGACTACACCGCTTGAGCCGTGAGTTGTTTCAACAGTCGATCCATAGCTCGGTAGCCAAGTGCCTCTGATAAGTGCTTCTTTTCAATCTGCTCATTACCGTCAAGGTCTGCAATGGTTCGCGCTACCTTAATAATGCGATGATAGGCACGGATCGATAAACCCAATCGATGTAGTGCGGTCTCGAGAAACTCCGCATCTTCACGTCGCAATGGGCAATACTTTTCAATTTCTCGACTACCTAACAGTGCGTTCGACTTATGGTTTCGAGATAACATCAACTGACGCGCTTGTTTAACTCGTTGCTTCACGACTTGAGTGGTTTCTCCACGATCGCCTCCTTCGGCTAACATCCCTTTGGGCAATAGAGGGATCTCCAATGACATATCGAATCTATCCAACAATGGTCCAGATAAGCGGTTGAGGTAACGCAGGATAATTTGCGGGTTCGCTCGAGCTTGATTGCCCTCGTAATAACCTGTTGGGCTTGGGTTAAGTGCACCGACTAATTGAAAGCGAGCAGGAAAGCGAGTCTTACCCGCGACACGGGAGATAATGATTTCACCCGACTCTAGCGGCTCTCGCAGTGAATCAAGCACCTTGCGCTCAAACTCTGGCATCTCATCAAGAAACAATAAGCCATTATGCGCCAAAGATATCTCACCGGGGCGAGGTATCGAGCCACCACCGACCAATGCTGCCATCGAACTCGAATGATGTGGGGAACGGAAAGGTCGTTGCTTCCAGTTGTACTGATTGATCTCTTGTTGCGTTAAAGAAGCCACCGAAGCGGTTTCCATCGCCTCGTCATCACTCATTTCGGGTAAAAGGTCACGCAGTCGAGAAGCCAGCATGGTTTTTCCAGTTCCGGGCGGACCGAGAAAAAGCAGGTTATGGTTACCAGCCGCGGCAATCTCCAATGCTCGCTTACCTTGCTGCTGGCCAATAATATCTTGTAAGTCACGATTATCAGACACATCGACATGATGATGCTCGGTTCGATATAGACCAAGCTGAGCCTGGCCACACATATCTGCACAAACCTCTAGCAAGGTTTGCGCTGATTTATGGGCCCCCTTGCCGACTAAGGCCGCCTGATCACCATTGTGGTGTGGAACCACTAAGCATCGTTCGACACTATCGGCGGCTAACGTCGCAGGCAGAACGCCCTTTACCGAGCGCAATTCTCCTGACAATGCCAACTCACCGATAAATTCATGTTGAGCTATTTTTGATGTCGGAAGTTGATCTGACGCCACCAAAATCCCAAGCGCGATTGGCAGATCGAAACGTCCTCCCTCCTTGGGTAAATCAGCAGGCGCGAGGTTGACCGTGATCCTTTTCGATGGAAATTCAAAGCGAGAATTGATGATGGCACTCCTGACTCGATCTTTAGATTCCTTGACCGTCGTTTCAGGTAGCCCCACCAATGTAAACCCAGGCATACCGTTGCTTATATGCACTTCAACTGTCACTTCTGGTGCCTCTACTCCCACACTAGCTCGGCTGTGAATTATCGCGAGTCCCATAACTTTCCTTTGTCTTTGATTTAAAAGTATTCGCTCTGGGTATTCGTTGCTCACCAAAGCGATAAGGTTGTTATATAGCTTGGTGGAATGGTGTTTTAATGTGAAAAAAGAATGACATTTTCCTTGTCATACTGCAGATTTGTGTGATAACACTAGAGATGTAGACTTTTACTGAAGACAATAAACGAGAAAACTCGAATATTATGATTTTTAACGCTCGCATTTACGCACTGATTAACCTGATTATCGTAGTCATTATTAAGACTGCGCGGGGGCGAGTGGGAAGAAAGTAACCACGAATTAGAAAAAACCCCCGCACTGAAAAGTCCGGGGGTTTTTTCTAATTTAGCGATTCGATTTTTATAATTTTTATTATTTTCGGCCTTGCCGATTTACAGGAAGAATGGGAGCACAAGATGTGCAAAGACAACGGAAACAATGACCAAAATAAAGGTAATACGGAGGGATTACGATGAAAGGCGCAGAACTAGTCGTATCCGCACTCAAGCAACAAGGCATTGAGACCGTATTTGGTTACCCAGGTGGTGCCATCATGCCAATCTACGATGCACTTTATGACGGCGGTGTTGAACACATCCTTTGTCGCCATGAACAAGGTGCTGCAATGGCTGCTATTGGTATGGCGCGTGCAACACAAGACGTGGCTGTTTGTATGGCAACCTCAGGCCCAGGCGCGACTAACCTAGTAACTGGTCTTGCTGATGCTTTTATGGACTCCATCCCACTCGTCGCTATCACTGGTCAAGTTGCTAGCTCCCACATCGGTACCGATGCATTCCAAGAAATGGATGTGATTGGTATGTCTCTGTCATGTACTAAACACAGCTACCTCGTTACCGATATTGAAGATCTTGCGCCAACATTGGCTGAAGCATTTATCGTTGCAAAAGCAGGGCGTCCCGGTCCGGTTATTGTCGATATCGCTAAAGATGTTCAACTAGCCGAATCCCCTGTAAAAATTCTTCCTGAATTTACACCACCAGCCATTCCTGTTGTGACAACGGATGCTATTGAACAAGCTCAGTACTTCTTGTCTCAAGCGACTCGTCCTGTTTTATACGTAGGTGGTGGCGTTCAACTGGCGAAAGCAACCGATGCAGTTCGCGAGTTTTTACGCCTTAACCCAATGCCGGCCGTAAGCACACTGAAAGGCTTAGGCACTATCGAACGTGACGACCCGCACTACCTTGGCATGCTTGGTATGCACGGCACTAAAGCTGCTAACCTAGTGGTTCAAGAAAGTGACCTATTGATTGTTGTCGGTGCTCGTTTTGATGATCGAGTAACAGGCAAGCTTGATACTTTTGCTCCTCACGCAAAAGTTATCCATATCGATATCGATGCGGCAGAGTTCAGTAAACTGCGCCTTGCTGATGCGCCAATTCGTGGTGACATCAACAAGATCATGCCTCAACTAGAACTGAGCCAAGACATCTCATCTTGGGTTCACCACTCAGAAGGCCTTCGTAGCTCATTCAAGTGGCGTTACGACCACCCTGGTGATCTGATCTTTGCTCCACTACTACTAAAGCAGCTATCAGACATGATGCCAGCAAGCTCTATCATTTCGACGGATGTTGGCCAACATCAGATGTGGGCTGCTCAGCACATTCAGCCTCGCGATCCACAAAACTTCATCACCTCAGCCGGTTTAGGCACTATGGGCTTTGGTTTACCAGCAGCTATGGGTGCATCGGTTGGCCGTCCTGATGACCAATCGATTCTTATCTCTGGTGATGGTTCATTCATGATGAACATCCAAGAGCTTGGCACGCTAAAGCGTCGTCAGATCCCAGTGAAGATGGTGCTTCTGAATAACTCTCGCTTGGGCATGGTTCGCCAATGGCAATCTCTGTTCTTTGATGGCCGACACAGTGAAACCATCTTGGATGACAACCCTGATTTCGTCATGCTCGCGAAAGCATTTGATATCCCGGGCAAAACCATCACGCGTAAAGAAGAAGTAGAGCCAGCATTGAAAGAGATGCTAGAAAGCAAAACCGCTTACCTACTTCATGTTCTTATCGATGAAGAAGAAAACGTATGGCCACTAGTACCGCCAGGTGCTTCAAACAGTGAGATGTTGGAGAACACATAACATGAAAAGATACCTATTAGACATCAAAGCCGATGATAAGCCTGTACTACTAGAGCGTGTTCTTCGTGTTATTCGTCACCGTGGCTTCATTGTTAAGCAAGTCGCGGGCACTCAAAACCACGAAAGCAAAGTGGCGAGTGTAGAGATCATTGTCGACAGTGACCGTCCGATCTCTTTTTTGGTAAACCAAATCGAAAAGCTGTGGGATGTACGTTCCGTTGACGTTATCTCTATCAGTCGTAATGAATTGCCAAATAACAACTTACAGCAAAAGATAAACGCATAAGGAACCGCAAACATGACAGCTAAAACAGCAGACTATATTTGGTTTAACGGTGAAATGGTTCCTTGGGCAGAGGCGAACGTTCACGTCCTGACTCACGCAATGCACTACGGTACTTCTGTGTTTGAAGGCGTTCGTTGTTACAACACGCCAAAAGGGCCGGTAATCTTCCGTCACCCAGAGCATGCAAGACGCCTAAAAGACTCAGCAAAAATCTACCGCTTTCCTATTCCTTTTACTGAGGAAGAAATTATGGAAGCGACTCGCGAAACGCTACGCCAAAATAAGCTACAGTCTGCGTACATACGTCCACTGGGCTTTGTAGGTAATGTTGGTTTGGGTGTGTGTCCGCCAGAAAATACTGAGATGGATCTGATCATCGCTGCGTTCCCTTGGGGTTCTTACCTAGGTGAAGAAGCGCTAGAGAATGGTGTAGATGCGATGATTTCAAGCTGGAATCGTGCCGCTCCAAATACTATCCCTACCGCTGCGAAAGCTGGTGGTAACTACCTATCTTCATTACTGGTTGGTGGTGAAGCTCGTCGTCATGGTTACGATGAAGGTATCGCACTGAGCGTCGATGGTTACCTTTCAGAAGGTGCTGGCGAGAACATCTTTGTGATTCGTAACGGTGTGTTATCAACGCCACCAGCAACCAGCGCGATTCTACCGGGCATCACCCGTGATTCAATCATGACACTAGCAAAAGACATGGGTTACGAAATCCGTGAAGAGAACATTGCTCGTGAAGCGCTATACCTTGCCGATGAAGTATTCATGACAGGCACAGCTGCAGAGATCGTTCCGGTTCGTAGTGTAGACAAAATTACAGTAGGTGAAGGCAAACGCGGTCCTATCACTGAAAAAGTTCAAGCAGCTTACTTTGGTTTATTCAATGGAACCACTGAAGATAAGTGGGGCTGGTTAGACTACGTTTATCCAGCAGACCATGCGTCAGCAAGCCAAACACAAACAAATAAGTAAGCAACAGCCAAATATTTTATAAGGATTTAAACAATGCCAATCTATCGTTCAGCAACGACAACCCACGGACGCAACATGGCTGGTGCGCGCGCTTTATGGCGTGCAACTGGCGTAAAAGACGATGACTTCGGTAAGCCGATCATCGCGGTTGTAAACTCTTTCACTCAATTTGTTCCAGGCCACGTTCACCTTAAAGATATGGGTCAGCTGGTTGCGGGTGAAATAGAGAAAGCGGGCGGTATCGCTAAAGAATTCAACACCATCGCAGTCGATGATGGTATCGCAATGGGCCACGGCGGCATGCTGTACTCACTGCCATCACGTGAGCTTATTGCAGACTCAGTAGAATACATGGTCAACGCACACTGTGCGGACGCAATGGTGTGTATCTCTAACTGTGACAAAATCACTCCGGGAATGATGATGGCTGCAATGCGCCTTAACATCCCAGTGATCTTTGTATCAGGCGGCCCAATGGAAGCAGGTAAAACCAAGCTTTCAGATCAAATCATCAAGCTCGACCTTGTTGATGCAATGATCCAAGGTGCCGATCCAACGATTTCAGATGAGCAAAGTGAGCAAGTAGAACGTTCTGCATGTCCAACCTGTGGTTCATGTTCAGGTATGTTCACAGCTAACTCCATGAACTGTCTAACAGAAGCACTTGGCCTATCTCAGCCTGGTAACGGTTCTATGCTAGCGACGCACGCAGACCGTGAAGAACTGTTCATCAATGCCGGTAAGCGCATCGTTGATCTAACCAAGCGCTACTACGAGCAAGACGACGAATCAGCACTGCCACGCAACATCGCAAACCGCGCAGCCTTTGATAATGCGATGGCGCTTGATATCGCAATGGGTGGTTCTAGTAACACAGTACTTCACCTTTTAGCGGCCGCTCAAGAAGGCGACATTGATTTCGATATGGATGATATCGATGCGATGTCTCGCCGTGTTCCACACCTATGTAAAGTGGCACCTTCAACACCGAAATACCACATGGAAGACGTTCACCGTGCTGGTGGCGTAATGGCTATCCTAGGTGAGCTTGATCGTGCTGGCCTACTGAATAATCAAACTCGCACCGTACTTGGCTTAAGTATGCAAGAGCAGCTCGCTCAATACGACATCATGCAAACAGAAGACGAAGCCGTGCTTAAGTTCTTCCGTGCAGGTCCTGCAGGCATCCGTACCACCAAAGCCTTCTCACAAGATTGCCGTTGGGATCGTCTAGATGACGACCGCAAAGAAGGTTGTATTCGTACCAAAGAGAACGCATTCAGCCAAGAAGGTGGCCTAGCGGTACTTTCAGGTAACATCGCGGTTGATGGTTGTATCGTTAAGACCGCGGGTGTTGATGAAGAAAACCTTAAATTCCAAGGTCCTGCAATCGTATTCGAAAGCCAAGATACGGCAGTAGAAGGCATCTTAGCGGGTAAAGTAAAAGCAGGCGAAGTGGTTGTCATTCGTTACGAAGGTCCTAAAGGCGGCCCGGGTATGCAAGAAATGCTCTACCCAACGACTTACCTAAAATCGATGGGTCTAGGCAAGTCTTGTGCTCTTCTAACCGATGGTCGCTTCTCTGGTGGTACATCAGGTCTGTCTATCGGTCACGCTTCTCCAGAAGCAGCAAGCGGTGGTGTAATTGGTCTAGTGAACACAGGCGATATCATCACTATCGATATCCCTAGCCGCTCAATCACGCTTGATGTTCCAGAAGCAGAACTAGAAGCGCGTCGTGTTAAGCAAGATGCTCTAGGCTGGAAACCAGAAAACCGTCAACGTGAAGTATCTTTCGCACTGAAAGCTTACGCAAGTATGGCGACCAGTGCCGACAAAGGCGCTGTGCGTGATAAGTCTAAGCTTGAGGGCTAACTATGAGTGATGACACCTCCAGCCCCAAAAAACAAAGTGGCGCAGATTATCTGCGCCAGATCCTGAGAGCTCCGGTTTACGAAGCGGCAATCGTGACACCTCTGCAAGATATGCCACGCTTAAGCGCTCGTATCGGTAATCAGGTTCAGCTAAAACGAGAAGACCGTCAGCCGGTACACTCGTTTAAGCTGCGCGGTGCTTACAACATGGTTTCAAGCCTTTCTGAACAACAGAAAGCAGCCGGTGTTATCGCAGCATCCGCAGGGAATCACGCACAAGGAATGGCGCTATCTGGCTCTAAGCTGGGTATTCAAACCACGATCGTGATGCCAAAAACGACGCCGGATATCAAGGTCGATGCGGTACGCGGGTTTGGCGGCAAAGTGGTTCTGCACGGCAGTAATTTCGATGAAGCGAAAGCGGAAGCGGAACGTCTGTCGGCTGAACATGGCTTCACCTTTGTTCCTCCTTTCGATCACCCACTCGTGATTGCAGGGCAAGGTACGATGGGTATGGAGATGCTGCAGCAAAACGGCCACATGGATTATATCTTTGTGCCGGTTGGTGGTGGTGGCTTAGCCGCTGGTGTTGCAGTGCTTATCAAACAACTGATGCCAGAGATTAAAGTGATTGCGGTAGAGCCTGAAGACTCGGCTTGCTTGAAAGCAGCACTGGATGCGGGTGAACCAGTGGTACTGGATCAGGTCAGCATGTTTGCTGATGGTGTTGCGGTTAAACGCATAGGTGAAGAAACCTTCCGTCTTTGCCAACAGTACATTGATGGTCATATTACCGTCTCCAGCGATGAAATTTGCTCTGCGGTAAAGGACATCTTTGAAGATACCCGTGCCATTGCTGAGCCTTCAGGAGCGCTTGCTCTGGCTGGCTTGAAGAAGTTTGCAGAACAAAACCAACTGCAAAATAAGCAACTAGCAACGGTACTGTCTGGTGCGAACACCAACTTCCACGGTCTGCGTTATGTCTCTGAACGTTGTGAATTGGGTGAGAAGCGAGAAGGTCTACTTGCGGTGACGATTCCAGAGCGACAAGGTGCGTTCCTAGAGTTCTGTAACATTATTGGTGGTCGAGCGGTGACTGAGTTTAACTACCGCCACAACGACGAAAGCCTGGCGAATATCTTCGTTGGTGTACGTCTACAAGGTGGACAAGAAGAACTCGAACACATCATCAATGACCTACGTGAGGGCGGCTACCCGGTTGTCGATCTCTCAGATGATGAGATGGCAAAACTGCACATTCGCTACATGATTGGCGGTAAACCATCGAAACCTCTGAAAGAACGCCTATACAGCTTTGAGTTCCCAGAATACCCAGGTGCATTGATTAAATTCCTTGATACCTTAGGTACTCACTGGAATATCAGCCTGTTCAACTATCGTAACCACGGTGCCGATTACGGTCGAGTGCTGTGTGGCTTCGAACTCGGTGATGATGATTTGGCTCAGTTCTCTACACACTTAGAAGAACTTGGCTACCAATGCAAAGATGAAACCGATAACCCTTCCTACAAGTTCTTCTTATCTTAAGAGTTAAGCTATCGAACCAAAAAGAGCGAGTATTTACTCGCTCTTTTTATTTGAGCGTTTCCGGTAAACCTCACACGATCTTATTTCAAATAGATCATTAAAGTGCTTTACGATGATCTAACCAATCTTGGTGAAGCTGTTCACTTGATCCTAGATATTTGACCATCCATTCGATCAATTTATGGTTGTCATCTTTTCTCCACACCAAACAACAGTGACTCTGTGGGCTAGGCTCTGGTAATATTTTTTCCACCAGCAAGCCTTGTTCGATAATAGGCGCGGCAATATGCCTTGGCATGTAACCCACCCCAACACCATTCTTGAGGCACTCTATCGCACTGTACCAATTAGGTAATAGAAGACGTCTCTGACTCGCATAATGGCCAGTGTGACGCTTTGGCAGTACGCTAGAGGTATCATCCAAGCAGATCGCAGGATACTGGCTAACAAAGGCTTCATTAAGGTTTTGCTCTCGCACACACGGATGACTGGGTGACATTACAAATGCCCAATCTAACCGTCCCATATCCTTAACTTCAAAGTCACCGCCAACCGGAATCGCCGAAGTGGCGCCAATGACGACATCGGCCCTACCCTGTGCAATGGCTTCCCAAGAACCATTAAACACTTCCATGTTGATCTGCAGCTCAGCGAACTCAAAGGTTTGATAAAACTCTTCAATCATAGGCTTCATCTTGTCGAGCTTAACCACGTTATCAAGGGTTAGACGTAAGGTTTTCTTCCAACCACGCGCAGCTCGGCGAGTTTGCGCACTGAGTTCTTCCATCTGTCTCAGCAGTTGACGAGCCTCTTCAATAAACAACTCCCCAGCAGGCGTCAGCTCTACTTTTCTTGGTAAGCGTCTGAAAAGTAGAACATCAAGCTCTTGCTCTACCTGCCTAACCCCATAGCTGATCGCCGATGGCACTTTGTGCAATTGCTCTGCAGCCGCAGTGAAGCTGCCCAAGCGAGCAACGGTATCAAGCATTTCTAACGAGGATTTAGAGAACATAAGCCTTCAAATTTTTTGATTGATAACTACATATTTTAGCGTTTTATTTTATCAGCTCTGAAAAATAGAATGTCAGCATAAATAAACAGGGGTTCTGACTCCTGAGTATCTAACAATTTTTTTGATGATAAAAACATCACTACCTTTAGCTTAATGGCATCTTATGAATATTTCTAAATTTCAATTGGTCTACCTTGCAGTTCTTTCCATGCTTGGCTTTATTGCGACCGATATGTACCTTCCTGCATTTAAGGCAATGGAAGTCGATTTTGCAACCGGCCCTGAGCAGATTGCTCTGTCTCTAACCGTATTCCTTGGTGGTATGGCAATGGGTCAGCTTCTTTGGGGTCTGGCGAGTGACAAGTATGGTCACCGTAATACGCTAGCGGTTGGTCTTGTTATCTTTACTGCGGCTTCATTCGGCTTAGCATTCAGTACCGAAGTATGGCACCTACTAACGCTGCGCTTCATTCAAGCGATCGGTGTGTGTGCGCCTGCGGTAATCTGGCAAGCAATGGTTATTAAGCGTTACTCTCAAAGCAGCAGCCAGCAAATTTTTGCTACTATCATGCCTCTAGTAGCGCTATCTCCAGCATTAGCACCGCAACTGGGTGTGTTGCTAGCAGACAGCTTTGGTTGGCACAGTATCTTTATCACACTGACGCTAATGGGCGCATTGTTGATCGCAACGACCATGGCTCAACCAAAAGAAGCGCCAGAAGTAAAACAAACGTCGATCAAAACCGATATCAAAGCACTGCTTCATTCAAAGCCTTACATGGGTAATGTGTTGATGTTTGCTTCTGCGTCAGCAGCGTTCTTCGCTTACCTAACCGGTATGCCAGAGATCATGGCTCAGCTGGGTTATGAAGCAAAAGACATCGGTTTGAGCTTTATTCCACAAACCATTGCATTTATGGCGGGTGGTTACTTCGGTAAGCAGGCTGTGAAGAAGTATGGCGATGGTGTCGTACTAAGAAATCTTATTGGTTTGTTTAGTGTTGCCGCATTACTAATTTTCATTGCATCACAATGGGAACTGACTTCAATCTGGCCTCTACTGGCACCTTTCTGTCTAATTGCCGTAGCGAATGGCGCACTTTACCCAATCGTAGTAAACCGTGCTCTATCAAGCGCGAAACAGAGCCCTGCGACAGCGGCTGGCTTACAAAACAGCCTGCAAATCAGTATTAGTGGCCTAGCAAGTGCATTGGTTGCAGCAATGGCAAGCCAAGCACTAAGCGCAACAGGTATCGCGGTAGTAATTTGTTTAGGTGCACTGTGGGTTGGCTATATTGTTTCGAATAAAGAGCTTTCTGAACACTTTGCAACACCGGATAACTCTCGAGTAGTTGCTGACGATAAACAAGACTAGTTTCTCGTTTAACGACAACAAAAAAGAGCGAGTAATCTCGCTCTTTTTTTATATCTAAAGTTATTTAGAAAGCAGCCAGTAGCATTGCTTCTGGCTTGTATCAGAATAACTTTTGGACGTTAGTACTTACTTTTTAGTTGGACGTTTCCAATCAGCAATCTTACGTTCTTTAGCACGGCTGATAACTAACTCATTTTCAGCAACATCACGAGTTACTGTAGAGCCAGCACCAACGGTAGCGCCATTACCAATCGTAACTGGAGCAATTAATTGACTATCTGAGCCAACGAATACGTCATCGCCGATGATGGTCTTAAACTTGTTTGCGCCATCATAGTTACAAGTGATAGCACCTGCACCCACGTTTACGCGCTGACCAATTTCAGCATCGCCTAAGTACGTTAGGTGATTCGCTTTAGAGCCTTCACCAAGGCGAGTGTTCTTCATTTCGACAAAGTTACCAACGTGCGAGTTATTACGCATGTCAGCACCAGGACGTAGACGAGTGAAAGGACCAACCGTACAGTCTTCACCGACCGTTGCACCTTCAATTACACTGTATGGACGCACGATGGTGTTGTCATCGATCTCACAGTCTTTCAATACACAACCTGTACCGATAACCACGTTGTCGCCAATGCTTACGCTACCTTCAATGATAACGTTAGTATCAATCTCAACATCCATACCGCACTGCAATTCACCGCGTAGATCAAAGCGGCTTGGGTCACGTAGCATAACGCCTTGCTTCAATAGTTTGTCGGCTTGCTCAGCTTGATAAGCGCGCTCTAAACGAGCCAGTTGAGAGCGGTCGTTCACGCCTTCAACTTCAATTGGGCTTACTGGGTGTACAGCTTCTACAGCACGACCTTCATCGTGAGCCGCTGCAATAACGTCAGTCAGGTAGTATTCACCTTGTGCGTTATCGTTGCTTAAGCCAGACAACCAACGCTTCAGATCGCCACCAGTCGCCACCATAACGCCAGTGTTGATCTCTTTGATAAGCTTCTGCTCATCCGTTGCGTCTTTTTGTTCAACGATAGCGACAACAGGACCATTACGACGAATAATGCGACCGTAGCCCATTGGGTTGTCTAACACGACCGTAAGTAGCGCGATGCCACCATTTGGTTGAGCGTCTAATAGGTTTTCAATGGTTTGAGGCGAAATCAATGGAACATCACCGTATAGCACTAGTACTTTTTCATCATCAGCGAAATGTGCAGATGCCTGATCCACAGCGTGGCCAGTACCCAACTGCTCAGCTTGCAGTGCCCAGTTTACCGATTCTTCAGCTAAAGTAGCCTTCATCTGATCACCACCGTGACCGTAAACCAAGTTGATGTTTTGAGCACCAAGACCATTACATGTATCGATAACATGCTTCACCATTGGCTTACCTGCAAGCGTATGCAGAACCTTTGGTGTGTTTGAATACATGCGAGTGCCTTTGCCCGCTGCGAGAATTACCGCACTAAACTTCATTGTAAACCTATCCAACATTATTTTTATTAAGCCGATATTGTAACCGTTTTTAGCTAACAAATTAAATTGTAATAGCTATTTAACCAGTACTGATACGTAAAAGGGGCATCATTAGTCCTCAATGTGTAAACACATTTCAGGGCGGGATAACCTAAAAATGCAAAAAGGCGACCCTTAGGTCGCCTTTATCTCAGAGTCAGTAATCTTATAAAAGATTAACGACGCTGTTTTGTCAGTTCGATAACTCGTAACTGAGCAATGGCTTTAGCCAGTTCACCGGCCGCTTGTGCGAAGTCTATGTCGCCATGCTGATTTTGGATATTCTCCACAGCCTTGCGTTTAGCTTCTTCCGCCTTTGCTGCGTCTAGTTCTTCACCACGGATAGCCGTATCAGCCAGTACAGTCGCTGTACCAGGTTGAACTTCTACCATACCACCAGAAACATAAATAATTTCTTCGTGGCCGTGCTGCTTAACAATACGCACCATACCAGGCTTGATAGCGGTCAGCAGTGGAGTGTGACCATGGAAAATACCAAGCTCACCCTCACTACCGGTCACCTGAAACGTCTCAACAAGGCCTGAGAAAATTTGTTTCTCTGCACTTACAACGTCTAGGTGAAAGGTTATTGCTGCCATATCGCCTCCTAGTTAGCCTTATAGCTTCTTAGCATTCTCAATAGCTTCGTCAATTGCACCACAGTACATGAACGCTTGCTCTGGAATGTCATCGTATTCACCAGATAGAAGACCTTGGAAGCCACGTAGAGTCTCTTTAAGAGGTACGTAAACACCTGGGTCACCTGTAAATACTTCCGCTACGTGGTAAGGCTGAGTTAGGAACTTCTCAATCTTACGAGCACGAGATACAACTTGCTTATCTTCTTCAGATAGCTCGTCCATACCTAGGATAGCAATGATATCTTTCAGCTCTTTATAGCGCTGAAGAGTAGACTGAACGCCACGAGCGATGTCGTAGTGCTCTTGTCCAACTACCAATGGATCCAGTTGACGTGAAGTAGAATCTAGCGGGTCGATCGCTGGGTATAGACCCATAGATGCGATATTACGGTTAAGTACTACCGTTGCATCTAAGTGAGCGAACGTTGTTGCTGGAGACGGGTCAGTCAAGTCATCCGCAGGTACATATACCGCCTGTACAGACGTGATAGAACCAGCTTTAGTTGACGTGATACGCTCTTGTAGAACACCCATTTCTTCAGCTAGTGTAGGTTGGTAACCTACCGCAGAAGGCATACGACCTAGAAGTGCTGAAACTTCAGTACCTGCTAGTGTGTAACGGTAGATGTTATCAACAAACAGTAGAACGTCACGACCTTCGTCACGGAAGCGCTCAGCCATTGTTAGACCAGTCAGTGCAACACGTAGACGGTTACCTGGTGGCTCGTTCATCTGACCGTAAACCATCGCTACTTTTGATTCTTCAGGGTTTTCGATGTTTACAACACCTGCTTCCTGCATCTCAAAGTAGAAATCGTTACCTTCACGAGTACGCTCACCTACACCTGCAAATACAGATAGGCCTGAGTGTTGAAGTGCGATGTTGTTGATAAGTTCCATCATGTTAACGGTCTTACCTACACCAGCACCACCGAATAGACCGATTTTACCACCCTTAGCGAATGGACAAATCAAGTCGATTACTTTAACACCAGTTTCTAGAAGAGAAGTCTCGTTAGACTGCTCTTCGTAGCTTGGAGCTTCGCGGTGAATTGCGTAATGCTCTTCAGCACCGATTTCACCACACTCATCAATTGCGTCACCTAGGACGTTCATGATACGACCAAGTGTCTTAGTACCTACTGGTACCGAGATTGGAGCGCCAGTATTTTCAACTGTCAAACCACGACGTAAACCATCAGAGCTACCCATTACGATTGCGCGTACTACGCCACCGCCAAGTTGTTGCTGAACTTCAAGAACTAGACGTTCTGTCACTTCATTAACATTCAGAGCATCGTATACACGAGGTACTTCGCCCTGTGGGAACTCTACGTCGACTACCGCACCAATGATCTGTACGATCTTACCTGTAGCCATCGTTAATCCTCTAACTATTTAGTTTTACCTAAGCTTAAACCGCAGCTGCGCCTGAAACGATCTCAGAAAGTTCTTGTGTAATCGCCGATTGACGGGCTTTGTTATACACAAGTTCTAAGTCATCAATAATGTCACCAGCGTTATCTGTTGCTGATTTCATTGCAATCATTCGAGCTGCTTGCTCACAAGCAAGATTCTCGACCACACCTTGATACACTTGAGATTCGACGTATCGAACTAATAGTGCATCTAGTAGTGGTTTTGGCTCGGGCTCATAAATGTAGTCCCAAGAATGACTGCGTTTCATTTCTTCGCTGTCTGATTTAGGCAAAGGAAGTAATTGATCGATCGTTGGTTCTTGAACCATAGTGTTTTCAAATCTGTTAAACACTACGAACAGGCGATCCAATTCACCTTCATCATATTTCTTCAGCATAACGCTTACAGAGCCAATCAAGTCTTCAAGGCTTGGACGATCGCCCAGACCAGAAACTTGAGCTGCTACTTTCGCGCCGCTGTTATTGAAAAATGCTGTTGCTTTAGAACCTACAATTGCAAGCTCTACATCAGCACCTTTCTCAGACCAATCTTTCATGTCGTTCATAGCTTTTTTGAACAAGTTAATGTTCAAACCACCACAAAGACCACGGTCTGTAGAAACGATGATGTAACCAACACGTTTGGCTTCACGTTCCTCAAGATAAGGATGCTTATACTCGAGGCTACCATTAGCCAAATGACCGATCACTTTACGCATTGTTTCTGCATATGGACGAGTAGCTTCCATTGCGTCTTGAGAACGACGCATTTTCGAAGCTGCTACCATTTCCATTGCTTTCGTAATCTTCTGTGTGCTTTTAACACTACCGATTTTATTACGTATCTCTTTTGCGCCGGCCATCGTTACTCTCCGTTAATGGTATGAGGTGGCCCTAAGACCACCTACCAATTACCAGGTCTGGGTTGCCTTGAAATCGTCAACAAGCTTCTTCAGCTCAGCTTCGATTTCTTTGTTGAAAGCACCCGTTGCGTCGATCTGTGTTGCTAGATCAGCGTATTGACCACGAGCAAACGACAGTAAAGCAGCTTCAAAATCTAGAACTTTTGACAGTTCTACGTCTTGAAGGTATCCACGCTCTGCAGCGAAGATTACTAGAGCTTGGTCAAATACAGACATAGGAGCATATTGTTTCTGCTTCATCAGTTCTGTAACTTTTTGACCGTGGTCTAGCTGCTTTTTGGTCGCTTCATCAAGATCCGATGAAAACTGTGCAAATGCTGCAAGTTCACGGTATTGAGCTAGAGCAGTACGGATACCGCCAGATAGCTTCTTGATGATTTTAGTCTGCGCCGAACCACCTACACGAGAAACTGAGATACCAGGGTCAACAGCTGGACGTACGCCCGCGTTGAATAGTTCAGTTTGTAGGAAGATCTGACCATCAGTAATCGAGATTACGTTCGTTGGTACGAATGCAGATACGTCACCAGCTTGCGTTTCGATGATAGGAAGAGCAGTTAAAGAACCAGTCTTGCCTGTCACTTCACCGTTAGTGAACTTTTCTACGTATGCTTCGCTTACACGAGCAGCACGCTCTAGTAGACGAGAGTGAAGGTAGAAAACATCACCAGGGAACGCTTCACGGCCAGGTGGACGCTTAAGTAGTAGTGAAATTTGACGGTAAGCTACCGCTTGCTTAGATAGATCATCATAAACAATCAGTGCATCTTCGCCGCGATCACGGAAGTATTCACCCATCGCACAACCAGCATACGGTGCAAGGTATTGCAGCGCTGCAGATTCAGAAGCAGATGCAACAACAACAACAGTGTTTGCCAGTGCGCCGTGCTCTTCTAGTTTGCGAACTACGTTAGCAATAGTCGACGCTTTTTGGCCGATAGCTACGTAGATAGAGAAAATACCAGAGTCTTTCTGGTTGATAATCGCATCGATCGCCATTGCTGTTTTACCAGTCTGACGGTCACCGATTACTAGTTCACGTTGACCACGACCGATAGGGATCATTGAGTCAACTGACTTGTAACCAGTTTGAACAGGTTGATCTACCGATTTACGGTCGATTACACCTGGTGCGATAATTTCTACAGGCGAAGTTAGTTTCGCTTCGATAGGACCTTTACCATCAATTGGCTCACCTAGCGTGTTTACAACACGACCAAGCATTTCAGGACCTACTGGTACTTCAAGAATACGACCAGTACCTGTAACTTTCATGCCTTCCTGTAGGTCAGCATACGGGCCCATTACAACAGCACCAACCGAATCACGGTTCAAGTTTAGTGCTAGCGCGTAACGGCCACCCGGTAGTTCGATCATTTCACCTTGCATCACGTCCGCTAGGCCGTGGATGCTAAGGATGCCATCGCTTACAGAAACGATAGTACCTTCATTGCGAGCTTCACTAACAACGTCGAAAGATTCAATACGTTGTTTAATTAGATCGCTAATTTCAGTGGAATTAAGTTGCATGCTCCAATCCCCATTAAGACTGCAATGCATCGCTCAGGCGGTCTAAACGACTGCGCGCTGAGTTATCGATGACTAGGTCTCCGGCTCGAATAATAACTCCACTAAGTAGAGTCTCATCTATACTGCAATTCAGCTGAACTTTGCGCGCTAGGCGCAGTTCCAATTTGCTGATGATGCTTGTGCGCTGTTCTTCAGAAAGTTCAACCGCTGAAGTAACGTCAACGTCGATTTCTTTCTCGTGCTCTTGTTTAAGCAATAAGAACTGTTTACAAACATCAGGAAAGGCCATTAAACGACCATTCTCTGCCATCACTTTAATTAAGTTCTGGCCGAATTCATCAAATTGTTCGCCACAAATTACAATGAATATTTCAGCTAACTTTTCAGCAGTCATTGAACTGCTTAATAAATTATGAACATCATCATTTTGTGCCACTTCGGCAGCAAAAGTAAGCATTTGACCCCATTGGTCTAGCTCACCTTTATCTACCGCAAAGTCAAACGCTGCTTTAGCATAGGGGCGTGCGATTGTAGTCAAATCAGACATATACAGCCCCTTGCTTTAAAGTTTTGCAGTAATGTTGTTAAGAAGATCATTGTGTACATCTTTATCGATTGTACGCTCAAGGATTTTCTCAGCACCAGCTATAGCCAGAGTTGCGACTTGTTTGCGCAGGTCATCACGGGCACGTGTGCGTTCAGCTTCAATTTCAGCTTCAGCTTGCGTTAAGATCTTCTGGCGTTCTGCCTGAGCCTCTTCGCGAGCTTCATCGATAATTTGAGCTTTACGTTTGTTTGCCTGATCAATAACCTCAGTTGCAGTGCGCTTCGCTTCCTTCATTTGCTCAGAAGCGTTGGCTTGTGCCAGGTTCAAGTCTTTAGCAGCGCGTTCAGCGGCTACAAGACCGTCAGCAATTTTCTTCTGACGTTCTTCAATTGCTTGCATGATTGGTGGCCATACATATTTCATGCAGAACCAAACAAACAGCGAAAAAGCAATTGCTTGACCTAACAGAGTTGCGTTCATATTCACAACAGCTACTCCTCGTTAAGAATCAACTACAAAAATTTAATTAACTATTAAGAGTTAATTAGCCTGCTAGCTGACTTACAAATGGGTTAGCAAACGTGAATAGTAGTGCGATTACGATACCGATCATTGGAACAGCATCCAGTAGACCAGCGATGATGAACATCTTAACTTGTAGCATTGGAGCCATTTCAGGTTGACGCGCAGCGCCTTCTAGGAATTTACCACCAAGAATAGCAAAACCAATTGCAGTACCTACGGCACAAAGACCAACAATGATAGCAACAGCGATTGCTGAAAAACTTAGTACAGTTTCCATTTACGTTCTCCGATTAACATTAATAGTTAGAATAAAGCTTAAAAATTTTTTTAGTGATCACTATCTTCATGGGCCATTGATAGGTAAACGATTGTCAACATCATGAAAACAAACGCTTGAATCAAAATAACCAAGATATGGAAGATAGCCCAAGGTAGTGCACCTACCCATTGTAAGTACCACGGTAGCATTGCCGCGATAAGAATAAACACCACCTCACCCGCAAACATATTACCAAATAAACGCATACCTAGAGATAGTGGCTTCGCTAATAACGAAATTACCTCAAGCACCAAGTTAAATGGAATCATGATTGGGTGATTAAATGGATGCAGTGCCAATTCTTTAGCAAATCCGCCTAAGCCTTTTACTTTGATGCTGTAGTAGATCATCAGAGCAAAAACACCTAAAGCCATTGCCATTGTTATATTTACATCAGCTGTAGGAACCACTTTCAAGTAAGGGATACCTAGCCAATGTTCTGCAGGATACGGTAAGAAATCGATAGGCACTAAGTCCATCAAGTTCATTATGATAATCCAGCAGAATATAGTCAGTGCTAATGGAGCTACCAGAGGATTGCGGCCATGGAAAGTTTCTTTAACGTTGTCGCCAACGAATTCCACTACCATTTCAACAAAACACTGAAGCTTACCAGGTACACCTACTGTTGCTTTCTTAGCGACTGAGCGAAAAACCCAAAGGAATAACACCCCTGTCAGCACAGAAAAAAACAGACTGTCTATATGTACGTTCCAGAAACTTGTTTCCTCTACAAGACCAAACTTAGCTAAAGAAAGGTTTTGTAAATGGTGTTCAATGTATCCGGATGCTGTTGGCGCAGCCATAACTCATCCTATTTTTTATTGTTAATGAAAAGCACTGGCGCAAAGATATTAATACCTAGAACCAGTAAATAGGTCAGTTTGAGGGGAATTAATTCCACCTGCATATACATGTAGACAATAGAGAATAGTAAAACTGTGATTAAGATTTTGAGCACTTCGCCAGCATAGAACGACGCCGCAACTAACTTAGTTGCACGAGCTCCACAAAATAGGAAAGCACACACACAAAAAACTACATTCGCGATGACAAAAATACCGCCACCGATTAATGCAGCAAAACCCCAATCAGGATTAACAGCTAAACCTAACCCTATCGCCACTAATATAACCGCGCTAAGCTCGATCAATAACATTTGCTTTGCAAGCACTCGTCCTGGTCTTGCTAACGCCGCTACCATGTATTCGTTCCTCTTTAAGCCCACTTTACCACTCGCTTATAAGCGTGCTGAGAAATTGGCGAAAATTATACGTTCAGCCAAATTGATTGCAATCACAATGCAGCAATCTTTTACATTTTTGCATACAAACCGACAACTTTTGTACGAAATTACTTGTTTATTACATAATTGACCTAAATCAATTATCTCATTTAGTACTCTAGTTTAGCAATAAGTTGCTCTAATTTGTGAGGCTCATCAAGAGTAATCGTCACTTTTGACTTACCGCTAACAGAACGAGTAACTGAAACGTTTGCTTGCAATTTTTCCGTGAGTCTTCGTGAAAGTTCGATAGCTTCTGTGTCTTCAGGCTTCGATTCTGATTCAACGTCTGGTTTTAAGCACTTTTTGACAAGCTGCTCAGTTTGACGCACGGTCATTTTTTTGGTTGCCGCAGTGTTTGCTGCTTCAATCTGGGTATCACCTTCAAGCGCAAGCAATGCTCGAGCATGACCCATTTCCAGTTGTTTATTGGAAACTAAACCTTTTACTTCATTTTCTAGCTGATTTAGACGTAATAAGTTACTAACCGTTGCTCTCGATTTACCGATCACTTCGGCGACTTGTTGATGTGTCAGCTCGAATTCGTTCTGTAAGCGCTCTAGCGCTTGTGCTTCTTCGATAACATTCAAGTCTTCACGCTGAATGTTCTCAATCAATGCCATCGCAATCGCAGCTTTGTCTTCAACCTTCTTGACCAAGCACGGCACCTGTTTTAAGCCAGCTTGACGCGCAGCTCTCCAACGGCGCTCACCAGCGATAATCTCATATTGACCATACGCTAAAGGACGCACGACGATAGGTTGGATAATACCTTGAGATTGAATAGATGCGGCCAGCTCTTCTAGCGCTTCTGGCGCCATATCCTTACGCGGTTGATATACACCTGGCTTCAAGCTACCGATAGCAATCTCTGTGAACTCGCCTTCTGCAGACAAAGCCTGACTATGAGAAGCAACTTGTTGTTTTTCACGAGCCAATGAGCTAGTTGCAAGCAATGCATCTAACCCTTTTCCTAAACCACGCTTAGACATTGAGCGAATTCCTTTGGTTAGACCTATACTGGGACTTCTTCACGACGCAACATTTCGCCTGCAAGAGCAAGATATGCCTTAGCACCTGCGGAATACTTGTCGTAGTACATTGCTGGCTTGCCATGACTCGGCGCTTCTGCCAAACGTACATTTCGAGGGATCACAGTTCGGTAAACTTTGCTACCGAAGTGTTTTTTGAGTTGATCAGAGACTTCATTCGATAAGCGGTTACGAGGATCATACATTGTACGAAGAAGACCTTCGATCTTCAGATTCTCGTTTACTACCGCAGCGAGCTTACTGATGGTATCCATCAACGCAGTCAAACCTTCCAAAGCAAAATATTCACATTGCATAGGAACCAATACGGAATCGGCCGCAGCCATCGCGTTGATTGTAAGAAGGTTTAATGAAGGTGGGCAATCAATAAAGATGAAATCATAGTTGTCGCGAATGGATTCGAGTGCGTTTTTTAAACGAACTTCACGAGCAAATACTTCCATTAACTTGATTTCTGCCGCAGTCACATCACCGTTTGCGGCGATGAGGTCATAATTGCCAGATGTACTTCGGCAAACTACCTCATCAAATGGGGTGTCTTCAACCAGCAAATCGTAAGCAGTTGCTTCAACTTGATACTTGTCGACACCGCTCGCCATAGTGGCATTACCTTGAGGATCGAGGTCAACAACCAATATCTTGCGTTTTGTTGCCGCCATTGATGCTGCCAAATTAATGCAAGTTGTTGTTTTTCCTACGCCGCCCTTCTGGTTGGCAATTGCTACGATTTTACCCACTATGGCCTCGCTGATTATCCCTGACGCGATAAAGTAACTAGATGACGCTCTCCATCAAGCTCTGGCACTTGCAAAGCTTTAATGTCTGTCACTGAACACCATTCAGGTAACAGGTCGATTTCGTCTCTAGGATGTTGTCCCTTAAGAGCCAAAAATACACCGGATTGCTCTTTAGGTAAATGGTGACACCACTCTACCATGTCTGTCATTGACGCAAATGCGCGACTGAGCACGGCATCAAACTTTTCTTCTGGTTGAAACTCTTCAACACGACTTTGAACCGGTACCACGTTGTCGATGCCTAATTCATGAATCACTTGTTTAATAAAACGAATACGCTTACCTAGGCTATCGAGCAAGTAAAACTCGCAGTCAGGGTTCATGATTGAGAGCGGAATCCCAGGAAGACCAGGGCCTGTACCTACATCAATAAAGCGCTTGCCTTGTAAGTGAGTGCTAACAATGATGCTATCTAAGATATGTTTCACCATCATTTCTTGCGGGTCACGAACTGACGTTAAGTTGTAAGCCTTGTTCCACTTGTTCAGTAACTCAACGTAGCCAACCAATTGGCCACGTTGCTTTTCAGATACTTCAAGTTCAGTCTGGCCAATCAGGTGATCCAGTTTTTCGCGTAATGCGCTCATTATGCTTCCTCACCTTTTTTCAGCAGGCCGTGTTTTTTCAAATAAACCAACAGAATTGAGATTGCTGCAGGCGTAATACCTGAAATTCGAGAAGCAATACCAATTGAGTCAGGCTTAGCAGTCGTTAGTTTAAGAACCACTTCGTTAGAAAGTCCTTTCACCTTGCTGTAATCGATATCAGCAGGCAATTTGGTATTTTCATGACGCAGTGATTTTTCAATTTCGTCTTGTTGACGCTGGATATAACCATCGTACTTCACTTGGATCTCAACTTGCTCGGATGCTTGTTGATCTTCCAATGCAGGGCCAAAACGATCCAATGCCGTTAGCTGTGAATAAGTCATTTCAGGGCGACGAAGAAGATCTTCACCGCTTGCTTCACGAGACATAGGTGTTTTTAGAATTTGGTTCAGTTGATCAATATCTTCAGACTTTGGATTAATCCACGTTTCTTTTAGACGTTGACGTTCCTTCTCCATGTTTTCTACTTTCTCGTTGAATCGAGCCCAACGAGCATCATCCACCAAGCCAAGCTCACGCGACTTCTCAGTCAAGCGGATATCAGCGTTGTCTTCACGAAGTAACAAACGGTATTCCGCACGAGACGTGAACATACGGTAAGGTTCTTTGGTACCCATCGTCGACAAGTCATCAATAAGAACGCCCATGTAAGCTTGGTCACGACGCGGGCTCCAGCCCTCTTTGCCTTGTGTAAACAAACTTGCATTCAGACCGGCCATCAAGCCTTGTGCTGCCGCTTCTTCGTAGCCAGTGGTACCGTTGATTTGACCGGCAAAGAATAGACCCTTAATAAACTTAGTTTCGTAAGTCAGCTTAAGGTCGCGAGGATCAAAGAAATCATACTCGATCGCATAGCCTGGGCGGACGATATGAGCATTTTCAAAACCTTTCATTGAGTGAACGATTTTTACCTGAACATCAAATGGCAGACTTGTCGAGATACCATTCGGGTATAGCTCATGGGTCGTCAGACCTTCAGGTTCAATGAAAATCTGGTGACTGTTCTTGTCAGCAAAACGCATCACTTTGTCTTCAATCGATGGACAGTAGCGCGGGCCAATACCTTCAATCACGCCCGCGTACATTGGGCTGCGATCGAGATTGGCGCGAATAACGTCATGCGTATTTTCGTTGGTATGCGTGATGTAGCATGGAATTTGGCGAGGCTGTTGAGCTCGGCTACCCATGAACGAGAATACAGGTGTTGGGTTATCACCGTGCTGAACCTCTAACTCTGAAAAATCAACGCTACGTGCATCGATACGAGGAGGTGTACCCGTTTTCAGGCGATCAACTCGGAATGGAAGATCACGAAGACGGTCAGCCAGTGCGATCGATGGTGGATCACCAGCGCGACCGCCTGAAGAACTTTCCATACCAATATGGATCTTTCCACCTAGAAATGTACCGACCGTCAGTACCACTGCGTTAGCGCGGAACTTAAGGCCCATCTGTGTAACAACACCCACCACTTGATCCTGCTCAACGATCAAGTCATCAACCGATTGTTGAAACAGAGTTAGGTTTGGTGTGTTTTCAAGAACATTTCGAACAAAGGCTTTGTAAAGCGCGCGGTCAGCTTGTGCACGAGTTGCACGTACCGCTGGACCTTTTGATGCGTTTAATGTTCTGAACTGAATACCTGCATGATCAATAGCTTGCGCCATTAATCCACCCATTGCATCGACCTCTTTTACCAAGTGGCCCTTACCGATCCCGCCAATAGCAGGGTTGCAAGACATTTGTCCCAACGTATCGATATTATGAGTGAGTAGTAACGTACTTTGACCAGTACGTGCAGATGCGAGTGCGGCTTCCGTTCCTGCATGGCCACCACCAACAACGATGACGTCAAATTTTTCGTGATAAAGCATGAACCGACCTCGGGTATTCAAACGTTTTCTAGATTGATAAAAAGGAGCGATATTCTACCTGTTTTCATAGCTTGAGAAAACGTTTTTGGGATTTTTCGATAAAGCTGTTTTTAATTAATATAGATAAGATCTTTATAGAGATCTTTTATTATATCTATTATTAGGATCGAGGGTGTCTGTGGATAAGTCAAAAATGATCAACAAGATCATGGATCTTTTTTGGATCAAAGTATGTGATCTAACTTTGATCATGATGAGGATTAGCTGGGATCAAAATGGCTACTTATTCACAGGGGGGAATTGGCTTGAAAGTTGTTATTTGGATAACTATAGGTTAATCACCGTATATGTATGATCTTATCCACAGAAAAAATTGAGGTTTTTGCTTTAATTTTCAAATTTTTTCAAAAAAGTTATTCACAATCACGATATTCAGAGACAAAAAAAGCGGCATAAGCCGCTTTTTGGGGAAATTGAGGGACTAGAACTGGTCACTATGATCGTTAAACCACTCTTCAGCTGCATCCTCAGGTACCGGAGTTTCCAATACATCGATGGTAAAGCAGTCTGAAATAGGCTGTGCACCGAGTTTTTTCAGTTGGCTGTGGACTGATTTTCCCGCAGAACAGAAGGTATCGTAACTTGAATCACCAAGTGCGATAACAGCATAACGAATAGCACTTAAATCTGGAGATTCTTGAGTCAATGCGTTGATCAACGGTTGGATATTATCAGGAAAATCGCCCGCACCATGTGTTGATGTCACCACTAACCAAGTACCTTGCTGAGGAATATTATTGTATTCAGGCTGATTATGAAGTTCTATCTCGTGCCCTTGAGCCTCTAGAAGATCGTTAAGGTGATCGCCAACGTATTCAGCGCCACCTAAGGTGCTGCCTGTAATAATGTGGATCATTAAACTGTCCTTACAAAAGAAAAGGCCAGCGTAAGCTAGCCTTTATGTTATTTACCGATACAGAATGAAGAGAAGATTCGACCTAAAAGATCATCGGAACTGAACTCGCCTGTGATCTCATTGAGGTGCTGTTGGGTGATACGAAGCTCTTCTGCTAATATCTCTCCGGCCATGTAGCCTTCAAGCTGCTGTTGCCCAATATCAAGGTGCTCCGATGCGCGTTCTAGTGCATCCAAGTGGCGGCGGCGCGCCATAAAGCCACCTTCATGACCACCAGCAAAGCCCATGCAATCCTTGAGATGGCTACGCAGAGCGTCGACACCTTGGCCTGTTTTTGCTGATAAGCGAATCAGGGTTGGATCGTTAACATGACAAATGCCTAACTCTTCACTGGTTTGATCCGCTTTATTACGAATTACCGTCATTCCGATGTTGTCTGGTAGACGATCAACGAAATCTGGCCAGATATCTTTCGGATCTGTTGCGTCTGTTGTCGTGCCATCAACCATAAATAAAACTCGGTCTGCCTGAGCAATTTCTTCCCAAGCGCGTTCAATACCGATTTTTTCTACTTCATCAGAGGCATCACGCAGGCCTGCGGTATCGATAATGTGCAGTGGCATACCGTCAATATGGATATGTTCACGCAATACATCACGTGTGGTGCCGGCAATATCGGTCACAATCGCAGACTCTTTACCTGACAGCGCATTCAATAAGCTTGATTTACCGGCATTTGGGCGACCTGCAATCACGACTTTCATGCCTTCACGCATAATAGCGCCTTGATTCGCTTCTTGGCGTACAGCTTCGAGGTTATCGATGATAGCCTGTAAGTCAGTACTGACTTTACCGTCAGCAAGAAAATCAATTTCTTCTTCTGGGAAATCGATCGCTGCTTCAACGTAGATTCTTAAGTAAATAAGAGAATCTACAAGCGTATTAATGCGTTTAGAGAATTCGCCTTGTAGCGATTGAAGCGCCGATTTTGCTGCTTCTTCTGAACTGGCATCAATTAAGTCAGCAATCGCTTCGGCTTGAGTTAAATCCATCTTATCGTTCAAGAAGGCACGTTCTGAAAACTCACCTGGACGCGCTGCACGTACGCCTGAAATGGCTAGGATGCGTTTGATTAGCATATCCATAACCACTGGGCCGCCGTGGCCTTGCAACTCTAATACGTCTTCGCCGGTAAACGAGTGCGGGTTAGGGAAGTAAAGCGCGATGCCTTGGTCGAGTTCGATGCCATCGTCAGATTTAAACGGTAGGTACTCAGCGTAGCGAGGCTTGAGTGTTTTTCCTGTTACTTCTAGGGCAACCTGAGTCGCCAATGGGCCGGAAACGCGGATAATACCGACGCCACCACGGCCGGGCGCGGTCGCTTGAGCAACAATCGTATCTGTAGTCATAGTTGTGCCTGCTAGCATGTGAGAGCCAAAAAGGGGCGTTCACGATTAATCAATTAGCTGAATTGTAATCAGCTAAAAACAAAAAGGCGACCTTTTGGTCGCCTTTCTTTATCTCTTTCTATTATCGAACTTACTTAGAATGTAAGCCTTTCTTTTCCAGCGCGCGGTAGATAAGCGTTTGCTGAATCAGAGTTACGATGTTCGATACTAGCCAGTAAAGAACCAGACCTGAAGGGAAGAACAGGAAGAAGAATGTAAACATAACCGGCATAAAGGTCATGATCTTCTGCTGCATTGGATCCGTTACAGTTGTCGGGCTCATCTTCTGGATTAGGAACATTGAAGCACCCATCAGAAGTGGCAAGATGTAGTATGGGTCTTGTGCTGAAAGGTCAGTAATCCAACCGAAGAACGGTGAGTGACGCAGTTCAACAGATTCCATTAGTGCCCAGTATAGCGAAATGAAGATCGGCATTTGCAAGATGATAGGTAAACAGCCACCAAGTGGGTTTACTTTCTCTTTCTTGTACAGCTCCATCATTTCTTGGCTCATGCGTTGACGGTCGTCGCCAATACGCTCACGCATTGCTGTCAGCTTAGGCTGAAGCATACGCATTTTCGCCATAGACGTGTACTGAGCTTTCGTTAGTGGGTACATCGCACCACGAACGATAAACGTTAGACAGATGATCGCTAGACCCCAGTTCACAACGATGCCTTGAATGAACGAAAGCAGAGTATGAAGTGGTTTAGCAATGAACCATAACCAACCGTAGTCAACTACTAGGTCTAGGTTCGGTGCAACAGCAGCCATTTGGTCTTGAAGTTTAGGACCAACCCAAAGCGTTGCTTTAAAGCTTGCTTCGTCGCCAGTAGCGATGGTTTTGTTCGGCATACGAACACCGATGTCGCCAAGGTTACCGATTACACGAGTGTAAAGGTTGCTGCCTGCTTCGTCGCGTGGGATCCATGCACTTGCAAAGTAGTGCTGAATCATCGCTGCCCAACCTTGACCATTGGCTAGGTTAAGAGACAGGTTGCGATCTTGCATGTCGTCGAAGCTGTATTTTTTGTAACGCGTATCTTCCGTAGAGTAAGCACCACCGCGGTAAGTTGGCATTGTTAAGCTACCGCCGTCATCCATAACGTTTTGACGTAGGTGAGCGTACATGCCGAATGTCGCGTTAGTACCAGAGTTGTTGACTACATCGTATTCAACATCCATTGCGTAGCTGCCACGCTTAAGGACGAATGTTTTCGTGTAATCAAGGCCGTTCGCTTGGTAAGTCATCGGGATGCGTAGTTCATCCTGACCATCAGCAAGCGTGAAGCTGTCTGCTGAAACTGTGTAGCTAGGGCGGTTAGTGCTGCTTAAATCGATACCTTGAGGGCCAACTAGACCGCTTTGCGCGATAAATTGGTGACCAGGTTCGTTCTTAAGAAGAACAAATGTATCTTCAGAATCAAACTCAGCAGAGTAATCATTTAGGTTTGCTTGAACGACATCACCACCAACCGTATCAATTGACAGAGTCAGTACATCAGTTGTTACTGTGATAGTTTTTGCAGAAGCGACTTGTTGGCCCGGAGCTGGGTCTAAGTCATCTGCATAAGATGGCGCTGGTAGGGTGCTGCCAGATTGTGCCTGCTCAATCGCTTGTGGAGCTGGGTTCTGAGCTACGTTCCATTGTTGGAACAGTAGGAAAGAAACCAAAGCCAATGCGATTAACAGGATATTACGTTGAGAATCCATCGTTATTTATCTCTGTCTTGTTTTTGGACTGGTGGAACGGGGTCAAAGCCCCCTTCGTTCAAAGGATGGCATTTTAATAGACGTTTGCCTGATAACCAACACCCTTTTACAAAACCGTGAGCTTTCAACGCTTCTATCGCATATAAAGAGCAGGTTGGAGTAAATCGGCAGCGTGGGCCGATGAGTGGACTAATAAACCATCTATAAAAATAGATGGGTATTAGCGCTATCCACGCGAAGGGCGAGACAGGCGAAGCCATAATTTGTCGAGTAGCTTGAACATTTCTTCATTGCTTAAATCTTGCGCGCTCTTCTTAGCGATTACAACAAAATCTTTGTTAGGAAGTTTGTGTTGAGTGTTACGAAAGCTTTCACGAGTAAGACGCTTGAATCGGTTACGACCCACGGCGGTTTTAATCTGCTTTTTCGGAACAGCTAATCCAAGGCGAGGATTTGAAAGAGAGTTATTTCGGGCAATGATGGTGAAATGAGGGGAGCCTGCTCGATGAGCTTGCTTGAAGACATTCTGATAATGTTCGGGAGTTAACAAGCGTAACTCCCGACCGAAGGCTAGCTTATTCAAAATAATCAAAGATTACTTAGAAAGACGCTTACGGCCTTTTGCACGACGTGCATTGATTGTTGCGCGACCGTTCTTAGTAGCCATGCGAGCACGGAAACCGTGAGTACGCTTACGCTTTAGAACTGTAGGTTGAAAAGTGCGTTTCATTGTAATTACCTTACTGATCAGTAGTTTTAGGTTTTTGTTAAACCCGGCGTGGGCATTTTTTCTCTTCTTTATATAAGAAAGGAAAACCGACGCCTCTCAACAAAGAGGCGGAATTGTAATCACTGTCACAAAAAGTGTCAATGATTGGGTTAACTAAAATTCCGGTCGGGGGATTATACGTAGAATAACTAAAATCACAAGGATCCTTATTCGATCCCGACCTTATTTAAGAATTTCTTTAATTTAGGATCCTGTGGATTACCAAAAATATCCTGTGGAGATCCCTGTTCGACAATGTGACCATCAGCCATGAAGATCACTCGGTCCGCGACCTCCCTAGCGAACTGCATTTCATGGGTAACCACCAGCATGGTTTGATGCTGATTTGCCAGTTTTTTCATTAAGTTAAGCACTTCGCCAACCCACTCAGGATCGAGCGCTGAAGTAGGCTCATCAAACAATAAAAGCTCTGGTTGTAGAGCCATCGCACGGCCAATACCAACACGTTGCTGCTGGCCACCAGAGAGCGCTGCTGGATAGCTATCTGTTTTCTCTCCTAGGCCAATATCATCGAGTATTTGTTGTGCTTTTTCATGAGCTTGCTGCTTTTTCCAACCACGAACAGTAATCAAACCTTCGGCAATATTTTGCCTTGCCGTTTGGTGAGCGAACAGTGCATAGTTTTGGAACACAAAACCGGTCTTACGGCGCAGTGCAAGCACCTCTGCTTTAGTATGTTTCTGAGTATCAACCTTGATATCATCAATCGAAATCGTACCTTGATCGGCTTGCTCTAGAAAATTCACACAACGCAGCAGGGTAGACTTACCCGTACCACTTGAACCTATGATGACAATTATCTCACCTTGCTTGATTTCGAGGTCGATCCCTTTCAATACTTCGGTGTCACCAAACTGCTTGTGGATATTTTGTAATTTGATCATCGTACATACGCCTTATTCAGTTTCACTTCGGCCCAAATTTGAATACGAGTGAGGATAAGCACCACGCCCCAGTAAATCAGCGCGACTGCTAAGAAAGCCTCGAAGAAGCGGAAACTTGAAGAAGCTTCCATCTGAGCTTTAGCCATGATTTCGGCTACACCTAGGGTGAATGCAAGTGAAGTCGACTTAATCATGTCGATGAAATAGTTCATTAAAGAAGGCAGTGCCACACGTGTCGCTTGCGGTAAGATCACTCGACGCATGGCTTGGCTGGTTGTCATACCGACTGACAGGCTTGCTTCCATTTGGCTACGATCGATACCGATAATCGCGGCACGAATACTTTCAGCCATGTAAGCAGCAAAGTGTAAGGTTAAGCCAATAACCGCGGCGCCAAACGCATCAAGTCCAACCATCCACGGAAACACTTGTGGTAGGCCATAGTATAGAAGAAACAGCTGCACCAGCAGTGGCGTGCCTCGGAAGAAGCTAATATACAGCTGGCTAAGCTGGTCGAGTACTGGGATTTTGAATACACGAATGTTCGCCAGTATCAAAGATAGAATTAGGGCGAAAAATAAACCCCAGATTGCCATCTCCATAGTGGTGCCTAAATACTTCAGCAGTATTGGCAACAGACCTAGCATGTAATTAAAGTCAAATCCCATAATCTATCTCATATTTTTATTGGAAGTATTGTTTGGAAATACTGTTATATCAGGCTTTTTAATCAGTGCACAAAAGCAAAAAGCCCACCGCTGTGTAAAGCAGTGGGCCTTAAATGGGAAAGTGGGTCGTTACTTCTGAGTAATGTCCGCACCAAACCATTTCTGAGAGATACTTTCTAGCGTACCATCTGCGCGCATTGCTGCTAATGCTTCGTTTACTTCTGCTTGCAGTTTTTGACCGTTATCATTGTTTACGAAAGGCCAAGCATTTTCGATTGTCTCGAATGGTTGTCCTGCTAGCTGTAATGGTAGACCAGTCTTCTTGATAAGCTCTAGTGCTGATAGGCGATCCATTACGAATGCGTCGGCACGACCAAGAGCGACATCATGTTCAATACCGGTATCGTAGGTTTTGACATTGATTTTGCCTTCTTTGTCGTAGCTGCGCAGCAGTTGCTCAAAGTTTGAGCCAAGGTTTACCGCAACCGTCTTACCATCTAGGTCTTCGATACCTTTAATGCTGTCATTACCTTTACGAACGGTAATTTGTGCGCCGTCTACTACGTAAGGGTCTGCGAATAGGTATTTCGCTTTACGTGCATCCGTTATTGTAATTTGGTTTGAAATGGTATCGATTCGACCCGTTTCAAGAAGACCAAACAGACCAGAGAAGTTTGCCGTTACGTATTCAACGCTATAGTCATTACGTTTACCGATCTCATCCCATAAATCCACTTCAAAACCTTGTAGTTGGTCTTGTTTAACGAACGTAAATGGGAAGTAGCGACCAGACATGCCGACTTTAACTTCAGTCGCGGCTTGAACAGTAGCAGCAGAGAGTGCGATAGCCGCAATTGCAGCCTTAATCCAGTTATTCATTTGGTAACTCCTTATATTTATAGGGTTGGATGTTACTGGGAAAATGCTCAATAGAATAAATAACCAGATGTTATTAACCATAACCAGATCGTATTCTCGATTTGGGGATAACTAGCAAGGATCCGGGCATAAGTGGATCGTTGTGTGAGTAAAGTAGGGGCAAGATGTGTGGATCCATCCAGTTTTGCACTATTTATTGTGAATAACTTGGATCTTATTCACTGGATCTGTGATCAATTGCTGGTGATCTGACTTATCAACAGGTAAAATTAGCGGTCATTTCATATAACTTAAATAGAGTGGGGCACCGTGTCATCTTCGCTTTGGTTGCAATGCTTGCAACAGCTTCAAGAAGAGTTACCAGCTACAGAATTCAGTATGTGGGTACGTCCGTTACAAGCGGAGCTCAATGGTAATACTCTAACTCTATTTGCACCAAACCGATTTGTACTCGATTGGGTGCGCGATAAGTACCTAAATAGCATTAACCGTTTGCTACAAGAATATTGTGGTAATGATATCCCGCATCTTCATTTTGAGATTGGAAGTAAACGAGTCATTGCTCCAAGGTCTGAGGCTATCGCCCCTGCTCGTACACGTACTGCTGCTGATGTAGCTGCTGAGTCGTCTGCACCTGCGCAGCTACAAGCACGCAAACCAGTACACAATATCTGGCGTGATGAAGAACCTGTAGCGGTTGACCTTAATCACCGTTCAAACGTGAACCCAAAACATAAGTTCAATAACTTTGTTGAAGGTAAGTCGAACCAACTGGGTTTGGCTGCGGCACGTCAGGTTTCTGATAACCCAGGAACCGCTTACAACCCGTTGTTTTTGTATGGCGGTACTGGTTTAGGTAAAACGCACTTGTTGCATGCGGTGGGTAACGCCATTGTTGATAATAAGCCGAATGCTAAAGTGGTTTACATGCACTCAGAGCGCTTTGTTCAAGACATGGTGAAAGCGCTCCAAAACAATGCGATTGAAGAATTTAAGCGCTACTACCGTAGTGTTGATGCATTGCTTATCGATGATATCCAATTTTTTGCTAACAAAGAGCGCTCTCAAGAAGAGTTCTTCCATACCTTTAATGCGTTGCTTGAAGGTAATCAACAGATCATCCTAACGTCTGACCGTTATCCAAAAGAGATCAACGGGGTAGAGGATCGTCTTAAATCCCGCTTCGGTTGGGGTTTAACGGTTGCGATTGAGCCACCTGAGCTTGAGACTCGTGTGGCGATCTTGATGAAGAAAGCAGAAGACCACCAAATTCATCTTGCGGATGAAGTGGCGTTCTTTATTGCGAAGCGTTTACGCTCTAACGTTCGTGAGCTAGAAGGCGCATTGAACCGTGTTATTGCGAATGCAAACTTCACTGGCCGTCCGATCACGATCGATTTCGTGCGTGAAGCACTGCGTGACTTACTTGCCCTGCAAGAAAAACTGGTCACCATTGATAACATTCAAAAGACAGTCGCTGAATACTACAAAATCAAAGTCGCTGATCTATTATCTAAACGTCGTTCTCGTTCTGTTGCTCGTCCGCGCCAATTGGCGATGGCACTGGCTAAAGAGCTGACTAACCACAGCTTGCCTGAGATTGGTGATGCATTCGGTGGCCGTGACCACACGACTGTGCTGCACGCTTGTCGTAAGATTGCTCAGCTACGTGAAGAGAGCCACGATATTAAAGAAGATTATTCGAACTTGATTCGTACCCTTTCTTCTTAATACACAGTATTCTTAACCTTAATAAGCCGAATCTTGGCCGCGTAATATGACGCAGTGCCATTTAGACCGTAAGAGCAAGATATGAAATTTACCATTGAACGTAGTCACCTGATTAAGCCATTACAACAAGTATCTGGCGCACTCGGTGGCAGGCCAACGCTTCCAATTCTAGGAAACCTACTGATTAAAGTAGAAGATAACGTGCTGTCGATGACAGCGACGGATCTAGAAGTTGAATTGATCAGCCGTGTAACGCTTGAAGGTGATTTCGAAGCGGGCAGCATTACCGTACCTTCACGTAAGTTCCTAGATATCTGTCGCGGTTTGCCAGATAGCTCAGTGATCACAGTGGTATTGGATGGTGACCGTGTTCAGGTTCGTTCTGGTCGTAGCCGTTTCTCATTGGCAACATTACCTGCGGCAGATTTTCCAAATATTGAAGATTGGAGCAGTGAAGTTGAAGTGTCAGTGACACAAGCTGAATTGCGCGGTCTTATCGAGAAAACACAATTCTCAATGGCGAACCAAGACGTTCGTTACTACCTCAACGGTATGTTGTTTGAGATTGAAGGTTCTATCTTACGTAGTGTCGCAACTGATGGTCACCGTATGGCGGTATCTCAAGCGCAACTGGGTGCCGATTTTGCTCAGAAGCAGATCATTGTTCCTCGTAAAGGTGTGCAAGAGTTGGTGAAGCTCCTGGATGCTCCTGAACAGCCAGTAACGCTGCAGATTGGTAACTCTAACGTGCGTGCTGAAGTGAATAACTATGTCTTCACTTCTAAGCTGGTTGATGGTCGTTTCCCGGATTATCGCCGCGTAATGCCACAAAATACCACTAAGACATTAGAAGCCGGCTGCGATGAGTTACGTTCAGCGTTTTCTCGTGCTGCGATTCTGTCGAATGAAAAATTCCGTGGTGTTCGCGTTAATCTTGTAGATACCGAGATGCGTATTACGGCGAACAACCCAGAACAAGAAGAAGCGGAAGAAGTGCTAGACGTCACCTTCGACGGTGACGCGCTAGAGATTGGCTTCAACGTAAGCTACGTATTGGATGTATTGAACACACTGCGTTGTGAACAGGTTCGAATCTCAATGTCAGACGCGAATGCGAGTGCGTTGATTGAAAATGCACAAGATGACAGCGCGATGTACGTTGTTATGCCGATTCGTTTGTAACTGTGTTTATTTATACATTATGTTTGCTTATCAACAACGTTTGTCTATCGAGCCGTGATTGAAGATTAATATGAAGACGTTATGCCTTTATCGCGCTTAATCGTAAAGCAGTTTAGAAATATTGAAGCCTGTGACATTCAACCGTCATCAGGCTTTAACTTTCTTATAGGGGCTAACGGAAGCGGCAAAACCAGCGTCCTTGAAGCGGTGTATCTGCTCGGACATGGTCGATCGTTCAAAAGCTCCTTAACCGGTCGTATCATTCAAAATGAGTGTAGCGAACTGTTTGTCCATGGCCGTTTTATGACCTCGGATCAATTTGAGCTGCCAATTGGCATTAATAAGCAGCGCGATGGCACCACAGAGGTTAAAATAAGCGGTCAAACTGGGCAAAAATTGGCTCAGTTAGCTCAAGTCTTACCTTTGCAGTTGATTCACCCCGAAGGGTTTGATTTACTAACCGATGGACCTAAGCATCGCCGCGCATTCATTGATTGGGGAGTCTTCCACAGTGAGTCGGGCTTTTATGATGCTTGGGGCAGGGTAAAGCGCCTCAATAAACAGCGTAATGCATTATTGAAAACGGCGACGAACTATCGAGAACTGAGCTATTGGGATCAAGAATTAGCCCGTTTAGCTGAAAGCATCAGTCATTGGCGTGCCACGTACGTTGAACAGCTTAAAGAAGTCGCCGAAGAAATCTGTGCAACCTTCTTACCTGAGTTTGAGATAAAGATTAACTACTATCGAGGCTGGGATAAAGACACCCCATACGCCGAGATATTAGAAAAGAATTTTGAAAGGGATCAGCAGCTTGGTTACACCTTTAGTGGGCCAAACAAAGCGGATCTAAAGATAAAAGTGAACGGCACTCCTGTGGAAGATGTCTTGTCACGAGGTCAGTTGAAGTTGATGGTGTGCGCGCTACGAGTAGCACAAGGGCAACACCTCACTCAAATGACAGGTAAGCAGTGCATCTACTTGATAGATGACTTTGCTTCCGAATTAGATAGCCAACGCCGAGCACGTCTTGCTGAGTGTTTAAAGGCGACCAAGGCTCAAGTTTTTGTAAGCTCTATTACCGCTGATCAGATTGCAGATATGCATGACGAAAATAGCAGGATGTTTCATGTGGAACATGGCAAAATAGAGCAAGGATAATTAGTCAGAGAGTAACTATGTCAGATAATTACGATTCATCGAGTATTAAAGTACTGAAGGGTCTGGATGCGGTACGTAAGCGTCCTGGAATGTACATTGGCGACACGGATGATGGTACCGGTCTGCACCACATGGTTTTTGAGGTGGTAGATAACTCTATTGATGAAGCACTCGCTGGTCACTGTAATGACATCATCGTAACTATCCATGAAGATAGTTCTGTGTCAGTAAGCGATGACGGCCGTGGTATTCCAACTGAATTGCACCCAGAAGAAAAAGTATCAGCAGCAGAAGTAATCATGACGGTTCTTCACGCTGGTGGTAAGTTCGATGATAACTCGTACAAAGTATCTGGTGGTCTGCACGGTGTTGGTGTTTCAGTAGTTAACGCACTTTCTAAGCAAGTTACTCTGACTATCCATCGCGGTGGTAAAATCCACACTCAAACATACTGCCACGGTGAGCCTCAAGCGCCACTAGCGGTTGTAGGTGACACGGACAAAACAGGTACAGAGATTCGTTTCTGGCCGAGTGAAGAAACCTTCACTAACATCGAGTTCCATTACGATATTTTAGCTAAGCGTCTACGCGAGCTATCATTCTTGAACTCAGGTGTATCAATTAAGCTAATTGATAAGCGCGAAGAAGACAAAATGGATCACTTCGAATACGAAGGCGGTATCCAAGCGTTTGTTGAGCACTTAAACACCAACAAAACACCGATTATCCAGAAAATATTCCATTTCGATCATGAGCGTGAAGACGGTATTACCGTTGAAGTTGCGATGCAATGGAATGACGGTTACCAAGAAAATATTTATTGTTTCACCAACAACATCCCTCAGCGTGATGGTGGTGCTCACTTAGCGGGTTTCCGTGGTGCACTAACACGTACATTGAACAGCTTCATGGACAAAGAAGGCTTCTCGAAGAAAGCGAAGACTTCAACATCAGGTGATGATGCTCGTGAAGGTTTGACGGCGATTGTTTCGGTGAAAGTGCCAGATCCTAAGTTCTCAAGCCAAACTAAAGACAAGCTGGTTTCTTCAGAAGTGAAGTCTGCCGTTGAGTCTACGATGGGTGAGAAACTGTCTGAGTTCCTAATTGAGAACCCAGGTGAAGCGAAAATCGTTTGTTCTAAAATTATCGATGCAGCACGTGCTCGTGATGCGGCGCGTAAAGCTCGTGAGATGACACGTCGTAAAGGCGCATTAGATTTAGCGGGTCTTCCAGGTAAACTCGCTGACTGTCAGGAAAAAGATCCTGCACTGTCTGAACTATATATTGTGGAAGGAGACTCTGCTGGCGGATCAGCTAAGCAGGGGCGTAACCGTAAGAACCAAGCAATCCTACCGCTTAAAGGTAAAATCCTTAACGTAGAGAAAGCACGTTTCGATAAAATGCTTTCTTCTCAAGAAGTTGCAACGTTAATCACAGCGCTTGGTTGTGGTATTGGCCGTGACGAATACAACCCAGATAAACTGCGTTACCACAACATCATCATCATGACCGATGCCGATGTCGATGGTTCTCACATCCGTACTCTGCTACTGACGTTCTTCTACCGTCAAATGCCTGAACTGATTGAACGTGGTTACATCTACATTGCTCAGCCACCGCTTTACAAAGTGAAGAAGGGTAAGCAAGAGCAGTACATCAAAGATGAAGATGCGATGAACCAATATCAAGTATCTTTGGCTTTGGATAATGCAGAATTGCACGTAAACCCTGAAGCACCTGCGTTTACTGGTGAAGGCTTAGAGAAGCTTGTTCATCAATACAATGCAGGTATTAAGCTGGTTGATCGTATGAGCCGTCGTTACCCACGAGCACTGATTCACGAACTGATTTATGTACCTCGCCTAACCGCTGAGCAGTGTCATGATGAAGCGGCAGTTGAAGCTTGGGGTAAGCAGCTTGTAGAGCAGCTAAACGGCAAAGAATCGGGTGCGAGCCAATATTCTCTTGAAGTTGAAAAACACGAAGAGCTAGGTTTAAGCGTTCCTAAGATTGTAGTGCGTACACACGGTGTTACTCACGAACATGTACTCAGCATTGACCTTATCAACTCGAAAGAGTTTGGTAAGCTAGCAGACCTTTCTGAAGCGCTTGACGGCTTGATTGAAGAAGGCGCTTACATCAAGCGTGGTGAGCGTACTCAAGCGGTTTCTAGCTTTGTTGAAGCTCTGAACTGGTTAGTGAAAGAGTCTCGTCGTGGCCTGAGCCTACAACGATACAAAGGTCTAGGTGAGATGAACCCTGATCAGCTTTGGGAAACAACGATGGATCCTGAAACTCGTCGTATGATGCAAGTAACGATTGAAGATGCTGTTGGTGCTGACCTGTTGTTTACAACGTTGATGGGCGACCAAGTAGAACCGCGTCGTAACTTCATCGAAGAGAATGCATTGAAAGTAGCAAACCTAGACGTTTAGTACCTTTGATACTTCGCTCTTTCGCTTAATTTCTGTGTCAGAGGTGCTCACATACATTCGTATGCTCCGCGCCTCTTCCTTGAACTAAAACGAAATAGCTTCGTCTCAAAAAACTCAATATCTTATTGAAAAGACTGTCAGAAATGACGGTCTTTTTTGTTTTTAAGTGATTGAAAAATATTGGATTGGAAAAATAATTGAAAATAGACGCTTGAAACTGATTTGCTCAATCCACATATCTAGTTGTGAAGAGGATGACTGTCTTGCTCTACAAGAGAAGAAACAGAACCTTCATTACCGCTAACGAAGTATCGCTCAATAGAGGATAACTTTGGCAGCACATAATTTAAAAATTGATTCATTGCCATGTCCCAGCGTTGTCGCCAATAGAGGTGAAACCCGAGGAATGCGAACTGAATCCCTTAGCTGTTTACTGGATCACTCACAGGTTCGATCTCAGTAAAAATCACAGCTAAGACTATTGCTTACTAAAAGGATAGCATTATGAGAACTGTAGATTTCACACCACTTTACCGCAACGCAATCGGCTTCGATCGTCTTTTCAATATGATGGAAGCGAACACATCGAAAAATACTTCTGGCGGTTACCCTCCGTATAACATCGAGCAAAAAGACGAGAATAACTACCGTATTACTATGGCAGTCGCTGGTTTTGCAGATGATCAATTAGACCTTACTCAAAAAGAGAACATGCTAATTGTTAAAGGTGAGCGTAAAGCTGAAGCAGAGAAAACCTTCGTATATCAAGGTATTGCAGAGCGCGATTTCGAACGTAAATTCCAACTGGCTGACTACGTAAAAGTGGTAGGTGCAAGCATGGAAAATGGTCTTCTTCACATCGACCTAGAACGCGAAATCCCAGAAGCGATGCAACCACGTAAGATTGCTATCAACGGCAATAGCCTACTAGAAGGTTAATTGCTGTTAGCTCCTTAGAGCTAAAAAAATATCGGGAAGTAAAAGTGGAAGAGCACCAGTACCTTGAAGAAGGTCGGTGCTCTTTTTGTATTTGGGTTACAGTAACCTAAAAGGTTTTATTACTGTTCTGAGTAAGCCTTTTTTACTTCTTCAGCAATGATTGAAATGCCTTTCTGCATCGCCTCATCATCTTGCACGTAGTTCATGCGTAGACATTGATGGGCATGATCCCACTCGTCTTCTTGGCCGATAAAGAAATATTCACCCGGAACAATCAACACGCCACGAGCTTTGAGGCGGTCGTACAGCTCCATGGTGGTAATCGGCAGTTCATCAAACCATAGCCATAAGAAAATCGCGCCTTCAGGCTTGTGGATACGGAAGCGAGGGTCATCGATCGCTTCTTGTAAGAGCTCAACTGCACGTAGAGATTTATCTTTATAGAAAGGTTTGATTACCTCGCTGCTTAAGCGCAGTAAATCGCCTTTTTCAATCATGTGGTTAGCAATCGCAGGACCAACACTATTGGGTGCTAGGCTGATAATGCCATTCATGTTGGTCAGAGCTTGTGTTACTTCTTCGCTCGCAATCACGATACCGCAACGCACACCCGGCAAACCAAGCTTAGATAAGCTCATGCACAGAATGGTATTTTCATTCCAGAACGGCTCGACATCTTCAAAGATGATGTTTGGAAACGGCAGGCCGTAAGCATTATCGATCAGTAGCGGAATGTTGTTTTCACGCGCCAGTTTATCCAGTTTACGTACTTCTTCGTCGGTCAGCACGTTACCGGTTGGGTTGGTTGGGCGAGAGGCACAGATAGCGGCAACCGAGTCATCAACCTTGAGCTGTTCAAAATCAACGTGGTATTTAAACTGGCGGTTTTCTAGCAGTTCGATCTCTGGGTGGTAAGAGATAAAAATATCGTCATCAATGCCAGCATCGCCGTAGCCGATGTATTCCGGCGCGATCGGTAGCAAGATTTTCTTGTGTGATCCGTCTGGCTGTTGGCCTGCTAAAAGATTGAATAGGTAAAAGAAGCCACTTTGACTGCCGTTGGTCAGGCTGATGTTCTTCTCGCTGATGTCCCAACCATAAGTTTCTTTCAGCATTGCCGCTAACGACTTAATGAAGCTGTCTTTGCCTTGCGGACCATCGTAGTTGGCGAGGGCGGCGATGAGTTCTCCACTGGCGAGCATGTCGGCACTGGCTTGGTTAAAGTAATCGAGCATGGCTGGGATAGCGGCTGGGTTGCCACCACCGAGCATGATTGCGCCAGGAGTGCGCAGGCCATCATTCAAATCATCCATTAAACGAGTGATTCCAGAGTATCGATTAAATTTTTCACCAAACTTAGAGAACTGCATTACTTATTTTACCTAATTCATTGTGATTGCTTGTTATGTGTCATTAAGGCAGACCTTATGTCTACCATCAGTGTGTTCCTTGAACATACCGCAATGTTTTTGCGACGCATAGCGCCAAATGCTCTAACACGAAAAAAACTTCTATAAAGTTTAACTAATGAGTGTCTGCTTTCTTATTGAACGAGTGTTTCGTGATCAAAAAAAGGAGAAGCCTAAGCTTCTCCTTTTAATTCCTGTGGGTTATTTCAATCAGCGCTTACTTTGAGCCAGTATAAACGACTAATACCTTGTCATCTTGGTATTGGCGTTCGAAAGCATAGTAGCCCTTGCTGCTACGGATGATGTGCTTACCTTGGGCTACCGCTGGGTGGCGTTGGCGGAATTGGCCAAGCGCTTGCCAGTGTTCCAGCAACTCTGCTCGTTCACCTGTGATTTGATCCCAAGGCATATTAGAGCGAGTGCCTTGCATTGGGTCGGAGCCTGTTGGGCCGAAATCACGAGCGATTTCATCACCGTAATAGATCTGCACTGCACCGGGAGCCAGCATCAACGCGTTTGCAGCTTTGGTCTGTTTGGCAAAGTCACTGCCATGTTGTGTCCAGAATAGCGAGGTGTCGTGAGACGAAAGGTAACTCAACACGTTGAACTCACTATCGTTGTTGATCTTCTCTGCGTAACGAAGGTAATCAGCATCAAGATCGGATAGGCACTTGAGCGCCTTTGGTGCGATATCACTCTGGAATTCAAAGTTTATGATCGAATCAAAGCCGTTAGCAAAATAGTCTGATTTGACTACGCTGTGTGCCCATACTTCGCCTGTCATCCAAAAAGGTAGGTCATCCAGGGCTTTGTCTGGGTTGTTTTGCTTCCATTCTGCAAGCGCTTGGTTAGTGCTCTCTTTAAGCTCTGCCCACGCGTCTAACTCAACGTGCTTGGCGGTATCGACTCTGAAACCATCGACACCGTAGTCGCGCACCCAGTCAGACAACCAAGTGATGAGATGCTCTCGAGGTGTTTTGAGTTCATCCGTGGCGCTGGTGGACTTGTTGAGATAGAAGTTAGGTAGCCCAGTAGTTTCTGTCGATTCTGTTTTGAAATCGGGCAGGTGCGCCAAAGACATGGTGAGGTTGTTGTACCCCGGTGAGTCATAAGCGCCGATATCACTGCGTAACCACGCTTTACCCCACCACTTTTCCCAAGCGTCTTGGTCGCTGTAGGATATGAAGTTATTGAAGTAGTGCCAGTTTTGACCTGCCTTCGGTTGCCAGTCGGTCCAGTTCTCACCAAGCGTTTGTTTAGCTTGGTCATCGGTCAGGTTGAGTTTACCAAAATCGAACTCTTGCATGTCGGCAAGTGTTGCGTAACCCGTGTGGTTCATTACCACATCCCAAACGACACGAATGCCTTTGCTGTGTGCTGTATCGATGAAGGTTTTCAGCTCGTCTTCGGTACCCATGTTGTCATCGAGCTTAGTCCAATCTTGATGGTAGTAGCCATGATAGCCGTAATGTTTGAAGTCACCGCGATCACCACCGCCAACCCAGCCGTGGATTTGCTCTAGTGGAGAGGTAATCCAGATAGCATTGGCCCCGAGCGATTCAATGTAGTCGAGCTTTTCGGTTAAGCCTGCTAGGTCACCACCGTGGAAGGTGCCGATTTCATCTTGTCCATCTTGACTGCGACCATAGCTATTGTCGTTGTCAGGGTTACCGTTGTGGAAGCGATCGGTCATCACGAAGTAAACCGTGGCGTTGTCCCAACTAAAATCAGCTTTGGTTTCTGGTTCTACTTTCTCTAGTAGCAGAACACCTTGGCTGTTTTCTGCAGGCTGCATGGTGACGCTGCCGTTGGTAACTGTGACTTGTTTTCCTGAAAGGGCGTCTCTTACCAAGGTGCCATCATCAAAGGTTTGAGCAACGTTGATGGTGGTTGGCTGGTCACTAGGTACTGGGCAGGCAAAGCTTTGAACTTGTTGCTGCTTTGGCTTTATCTGAACCGTGAGTTCATTGGTCTGTGGGTTGAGCGTAAACTGGTAGGTGTTAGCGCGAAAGACCTTGATGGCGATTTCAGAATTCTCGGCACAGTCGTCTAGACGAAGGGGTTTATTGAATTTGATGCGACTCTCTTCAGCCAAAGCATAGTTAGTACCACAGGTCTTTTGAGCGTCGCTGATAGAGAAGGTATAGCTACCTTTGGCGAGTTCCTGTTCTGCAATTACGGTGCCTTTACCTGATGATTCAAATACGACAGTGTCGTTATCAATTGTCAGTAATAGCTTATTGTCACTGGTTTGGCTGCATGCGCTGAGTGCGAGCATTGAAAGCGCGAGTACTGTTTTTTTCATTGTTCCCTTCCCCTGAATAAACAGGTTATTTATAGCAAACAATGCCCTCTACAGTCTGAGTGCTGTTTCATTCAGTTAATCAATAATACGCCTACAAACAAATGCTTGGTTCACAAAAACAAAAAGGGAAGCTTTCGCTTCCCTTTGGGTGTTTACAGTTAGTTACTCAGAGTATGACTTAGAGCAACAATCTCACTCGTGCTTATTTTTGTAGTAGAGAGATGTCAGCAATCTGTAGGAACAGGTTACGTAGGTTGTTCAGTAGCGTTAGACGGTTTTTCTTAAGCGCTTCGTCATCAGCCATAACCATCACGTTATCGAAGAATGCATCTACTGGTTCACGTAGATCAGCAAGCTTGCTTAGGGCTTCTTGGTAGTTGCCTGTCGCGAATGCTGGTTCTAGTGCTTCTGTCATTACTTCAACGTTTTCAGCCAGCGCTTTCTCTGCGTCTTCTTGAAGAAGAGCTAGATCGATTTCTGCTGGTAGTTCGCCATCGAATTTCGCAAGGATGTTACCTACACGCTTGTTCGCTGCTGCTAGTGCTTCTGCTGCTTCCAGTTCACGGAAGTGAGAAACCGCTTTAACACGTTGGTCAAAGTCAGCTGGCTTGGTTGGACGACGTGCTAGTACCGCTTGGATGATATCAACGCTGAAACCAGCATCTTGGTACCATGCGCGGAAACGACCTAGCATGAAGTCGATAACGTCAGCTTCTACGTTGTCGTTAGTTAGCTTGTCGCCTAGTAGCTCTTTCGCTTTACCGATTAGATCAGTTAGGTCTAGGTTGTAGCCGTTTTCAACGATGATACGTAGCACACCTAGTGATGCACGACGTAGAGCGAATGGGTCAGAACCTTTTGGTGCTTGGCCAATACCGAAGATACCTACGATAGTGTCTAGCTTGTCTGCCATTGCTACAGCAGAAGAGATGCCAGTGCTTGGTAGTGTGTCACCTGCGAAACGAGGCATGTACTGCTCGTAAAGTGCCAGTGCTACTTGCTCGTCTTCACCATCGTGCGTTGCGTAGTGCATGCCCATCACACCTTGAGTATCCGTAAATTCGAATACCATTGATGTCATTAGGTCACACTTAGCCAGTAGGCCTGCGCGCTTAGACTTTTCAACGTCAGCATCGATTTGCTCAGCAATGTAGCCTGCAAGTTCTGTGATGCGGTCTGTTTTGTCTTTGATAGTGCCCAGTTGCTTCTGGAAGATAGCTTGATCTAGTTCAGCAAGACGGTCGATAAGCGGGCGCTTACGGTCGGTGTTGAAGAAGAATTCAGCATCAGCAAGACGTGGACGTACAACTTTCTCGTTACCTTCGATAACGTGACGAGGCTCTTTAGACTCGATGTTCGAAACGAAGATAAAGTTCGGTAGTAGGTTTTTCTCTGAATCGTATACAGGGAAGTACTTCTGGTCGCCTTTCATGGTGTAAACCAAAGCTTCAGAAGGCACTTTTAGGAACTCTTGCTCAAACTTAGCAGTAAGCACTACTGGCCATTCAACCAAAGAGGTAACCTCTTCAACAAGGTCATCTTCTAGGTCAGCAATACCGCCAACCGCATCTGCTGCTTTTTTAGCATCAGCAAGAATGATCGCTTTACGCGCATCGTAATCTGCCATTACTTTACCGCGCTCTTCTAAGATCGCAGGGTATTGGTCAGCAGAGTCGATAGTGAACTCTTGTTCGCCCATGAAACGGTGGCCACGGATAGTACGAGCAGAAGCTACACCTAGGATTTTGCCTTCAACAAGCTCATCACCTAGTAGTACTGTCAGTGTTTTCACTGGACGGATAAATTGGATGTCTGAGTTACCCCAGCGCATTGCTTTAGGAATGGGTAGGCCAGCCAGTGCTTTCGCAGCGATGTCCATTACCAATTTTTGAACTGGTTTGCCAGCCACTTCTTGTTTGAAAAGAAGCCACTCACCTTTGTCTGTTTTCAGACGGTCAGCTTGCTCAACAGTAATACCGTTACCACGAGCCCAACCTTGTGCAGCTTTAGTCGCGTTGCCTTCAGCATCGAATGCTACAGAAATTGCAGGGCCGCGCTTCTCAACCACTTTGTCTGCTTGGCCTTCAGCCAGGGCAGTCACTTTAAGTGCTAGACGACGAGGTGCTGCGTACCACTTGATGCCTTCGTGAGAAAGCTCAGCCGTTTTAAGACCTGCTTCAAAGTTAGAAGCAAAGGCTTCTGCTAGAGAACGAAGTGCCGTTGGTGGAAGCTCTTCCGTACCCAGTTCAATTAGAAAATTCTTCGCCATGATTATTTACCTTCCTTTTCTTCTACAGATCGGCACATTGGGAAGCCAAGTGCTTCACGTGACGCGTAGTACGCTTCTGCAACAGCTTTAGTCAGGTTGCGGATACGAAGGATGTAACGTTGACGCTCTGTTACAGAGATAGCTTTGCGCGCATCAAGGATGTTGAATGCGTGACCTGCTTTTAGAATGCGCTCATAAGCTGGAAGCGGCAGTGGCTTCTCAAGCTCAAGTAGCTCTTTACACTCTTTTTCGCACTGGTCGAAGAAAGTGAATAGGAAATCTACGTCTGCGTGCTCGAAGTTGTATGTTGATTGCTCAACTTCGTTTTGGTGGAAGATGTCACCGTAAGTCACGTTAGAACCGTCTGGTGCTACGTTCCATACAAGGTCGTAAACAGAGTCTACTTCCTGGATGTACATTGCTAGACGCTCGATACCGTAAGTGATCTCGCCAGTTACAGGCTTACACTCAAGGCCGCCAACTTGTTGGAAGTAAGTGAATTGAGTCACTTCCATACCGTTTAGCCATACTTCCCAACCAAGACCCCATGCGCCTAGCGTTGGGTTTTCCCAGTTGTCTTCTACGAAGCGAATATCGTGAACAAGCGGGTCGACACCAAGAACTTCAAGAGAGCCTAAGTACAACTCCTGGATGTTATCTGGAGAAGGTTTTAGAGCTACTTGGAATTGATAGTAGTGCTGCAGGCGGTTCGGGTTTTCACCGTAACGACCATCGGTCGGACGACGAGAAGGTTGAACGTATGCCGTAGACATTGGCTCTGGGCCAAGTGCACGTAGACATGTCATTGGGTGAGAGGTGCCAGCACCTACTTCCATATCTAGTGGTTGAACAATGGTACAACCGTTTTGTGCCCAGTAATCCTGCAGCGCGAGGATCATTCCCTGGAAGGTTTTGATATCGTATTTTTGCATAGTCAGGTTCGCGCGATTCTTTTAAATGAATGAGAAAAATAACCTCTGAGTATACCGAGATATTGGTAAAGCGAGTAGGGGTAATCTTGTTTAATTAGTGGTCTAAAATGTCGTTTAGTGGATTTTTTTGCCTTTAATGTTTGTTTTTCGGCACAAGTGGATATTTTGATAACTTTGACACTTGTGTTTGAAAGCGTGGGTGATTAAAATCTCGCGGTCTTTGGGGAGTAGCTTACTTATTCATATCCTATTGAATGAGTTCGTCCGTCAACATAATTGATGCAAAATCATCATGGCGTTCGAGGCAACCACCACCTTGGTGGCGCTTAGCAAGACCTTAGACAAGCATCGTGAACTGGGATGGGGCGCGAGGTTTGTCTTTGGTTAAATATAATAATCTCCGTCCCAAATGAGCATGTCGTGAGCGTTTTAGCAATTTCAATTACAACTGTCGCCTTAGCCGAGATCGGTGATAAGACTCAGTTGTTATCCCTTTTATTAGCCAGTCGATATCGCAAACCGATACCGATTATTGCCGCTATCTTCTTTGCCACTATTGCCAATCATGCCCTTGCTGCATGGCTCGGTGTTGTGGTCGCAGATTACTTATCTCCTGAAGTGTTGAAATGGGTGCTGGTGGTCAGTTTTATCGCTATGGCGGGCTGGATTCTTATTCCGGATAAACTGGACGACGATGAAGCCATCTCTAACCGTGGTCCGTTTGTCGCCAGTTTTATTGCTTTCTTTATTGCTGAGATTGGCGATAAGACTCAGATTGCGACCTCCATTCTAGGGGCCCAATATTCTGATGCATTAACGTGGGTGATTCTGGGTACTACCATTGGTATGTTGCTGGCGAATGTGCCTGTGGTGATCATTGGTAAGTTATCGGCAGATAAGATGCCTCTTGATCTGATTCGCAAGATCACTGCTTTGTTATTCGTGGGTTTGGCTATCGCGGCGGCTTTCTATTAAGCGGTGGTATTGAGTCTTATTATACTCAACCAGTAGAGTAACGTGTTGTAGGTCATACTCTTACAGTATTGTCAGGTTTATCGATCGAATGGACATATAACTGTCATACTTGTCATGATATTTTAATCTTGTGAGTTAAGAACACGAGGGCATGATTATGTTGACGCGTTATATGGGTATCACTCCACAAAGCCAAAGCTATCTATTTACCTTTGGCCTTGCACTTACACTATTAGGCATGGTGTTGACGGACATGTGGCTACCAATGGTGGCGGGTTCTATGATCATGACCGGGCTTGCAGTAGAAGCCTGGATTCGGGTCGCGCATATTATTCCTATGCGAAAAGATATCCGAGAAATTCAGCATCAGCTTGAACATCTGCAAAACAAGTCTAGAAACGAATAAACAAAAAGCCGCTCGTACTCTGAGTTCTGTTTAAGAACATAAGGTACGAGCGGCTTTTTTGATGCTTGATATTTAGGTGAGGCGTTATGCCTCCAACCCTTTTCTTATCAAATATTGGTAAGGCAAAGTTTCAGTCGCTTGGCCGACTAACTGATGATCCATAAAACGACAAAAGCTCGGAATATCACGAGTTGTCGAAGGGTCGTCAGCTTTTACCAGTAACACATCGCCATCCTGCATGTTTCTAATTGTCTTCCTGACCATCATTACTGGTTCTGGGCAACGTAGGCCTTCAGCTTCTAAAGTGTGGGTTGCCAGTTCAGGTTTGAATGTCATGGTTTGTATCTCTATATCTATCTAACGAGTGAATAATACGTCTGCAGAAAAAATATGCAATAAGTGCTTGGCAAACAGAATCATTTCCTATAACTTAGTTAACAAGTTGATAACAACTTGAAACAAAGGCAACTAGCTAAGGAGTGGCGATGTTGACAGGATTAGATAGATTAACAATTTATTCAGTTCTCTGTTTTATTTCTTTCTGTGCGTTAGTTTTACGCTCATCGACAGAGACCTCACTGATGCCTATCTTTGGCATAGTAGCAACGATTATTGGTATTTGGGTAGAGATGCGCCGTTGGCAAGGTATAGCCGAAGAGCAAGAGCACTAACCCGAATACAACAAGTAAATTCCGATACGACAACATTCCGACACTATCCCCAGATTTTCTTGGGCTTCCCCGCATAATTGCGGGATTTTTTTTATCTAAAGCATGCTATAAACAACTTAGTAACTAATGACAGTTCTATACAACTAGGTAAGTGGCGTGGAATTAGAAGACATCTATCGTAGAGACCTAAATTTATTGGTCGCCTTAAAAGTATTGATTGAAGAGGGCAGTGTTAGCCAGGCTGCGCTTCGTCTTAACTTAAGCCAATCAGCAACCAGTCGAGTGTTAGGGCGCTTAAGAGAACTACTTAACGATCCGCTGTTTACACGCCAAGGTCAGCACCTTATCCCCACCAAAAAAGCACTCGAGATCAGCCAGCGAATTGATCAGCCTTTAGAGTCATTCCGCCAACTGCTGAGCCCGAGTGATTTCGATCCTTACTATTGCAGTGAACGCTTTCTGATTGCGACTACTGACTACGCGATGCAAACCATCTTGCCTTATGCATTGCCTAAGATTTATGAGCAAGCGCCGAATATCTCTTTGGAGTTTGCACCGCTGCAGCATGAGCATTTGTTTAAGCAGCTCAGTACCGAACGTGTCGATATGGCGATTTGTCGCCCGAGTGGCAGCATCGCGCCACTTCATCAAGAAGTGTTGGGGCCAGTGGGCGTATCTTGCTTGCTATCTAAAAATCATCCGTTAGCCGAGCGTTCGTTAAGCCTTGAAGATTATGTTTCCCTCCCGCATGCGATGATTGCGATCAGTGATGGTGTTAAGGCTTTATTGGATAACGCTTTAGCCAATCAACAACCTCGCAAAATGGTGCTGCGTGCTTATCACCTTGAAGCCGCATTGGCGATTGTCGATAGGATGCCGTTGGTGATTACTGTTCCTGCCGATTTGGCTTATTTGGTTGCTGAGCGTTATGACTTGGTCGTCAAGCCGTTGCCATTTGAGTTTATGCCGTTTGATTACTCATTGATTTGGCACTCACGTTGCGATTCTTCAGCTTCGCAACAATGGTTAAGAAGAGTGGTAAAAGAGGAGTGTGGCGAATTGATTCAAAAGCGTATTGCGGATGTTGGCTTAGGTTAACTGAGGTCTAGCTTTGGTTTACTCGATCCTAATGACAAAAATGCAAAAGGGCTGATTACTATCAGCCCTTTGTTATTTTGGGTTATCCAAATCTAAAGCTGTTGCTTAAGGTTTGATAACTTTATGTTTGAGAATCTATAGTTTAATGACTACGCGACCAGTGATTTGACCGTTAGTGATGTCTTCTGCTGCTTGAATTGCACCGTCTAAAGACACTTCTTTAGTCGCTTGGCCGTAGAAAGACTCAGGTAGTAATTCAGCCAGTTGTTCCCACGCTTTAATACGTTTTTCACGAGGGCACATTACCGAGTCCACACCTTGTAGGCGAACGTTACGTAGAATGAATGGCATTACCGTGGTTGGTAAGTCAAAACCGCCTGCTAGACCACACATTGCAACCGCACCGTTGTAATCAATTTGCGCCAATACTTTAGCAAGTACTTTGCTACCTACAGTATCGATAGCACCAGCCCACAGTTGTTTCTCAAGTGGCTTCGCCGGTTCTTCTAGTTCAGCACGCTCTACAATACGTGTTGCGCCTAGTGATTTTAATAGCTCGCCATTTGCAGAAGCACGACCAGTCACAGCTGCGACTTTGTAGCCCAGTTGGTTTAGTAGAGTGATAGACACACTGCCTACGCCGCCACTTGCACCTGTTACTAGGATTTCACCGTCTTCTGGTTTGATGCCAGCATCTACAATAGCTTGAACACAAAGCATTGCTGTAAAGCCTGCTGTACCAATAGCCATTACTTTTTTAGCGTCTAGACCCGATGGCATTGGCACTAACCAATCACCGTTTAGGCTTGCTTTCTCCGCCATGCCGCCCCAGTGGCCTTCACCAACACCCCAGCCAGTTAGAACAACTTCGTCGCCCGCTTTGTAGCGTGGGTCTTCAGATTGTGAAACCACACCAGAAAGGTCGATACCAGGAACCATAGGAAAGTTACGAACAATGCGTCCTTTACCTGTAATCGCCAAACCATCTTTGTAGTTCAAAGAAGAGTAACTTACATCAACCTTCACGTTACCTTCTGGTAATTGAGACTCATCAATTTGAGAAACTGACGCGATAGTTTTTTTGTCTTCTTGGTTTAGTACAAGTGCTTTAAACATGATCTGCTCCGTGGGAGGAATATTAGGAAACTGAAGTAACTTTAGTTGAATCACCGAAGAAAAAATAATGAAACATCAACATTGAGTCTATGCATTTTGTGCATAGATGTGGGTGGCGCTTTTACTCTTGCTAAGTTCGCTGAACGAATCGATACATTATTGGACGCCGAGCAATAAAAAGTGCAGCTATATAAATATAGCTGCACAAAATATTACCCTACAAGTATTACAATCAACGAGCGCTATGGGCGTTCAAATACCGTTGCAATACCTTGGCCTAAACCAATACACATGGTTGCTAAGCCGTATTTCACGTCTTGTGCTTCCATTAGGTTAATCAGGGTTGTTGAGATACGAGAGCCAGAACAGCCTAGTGGATGACCCAGTGCAATGGCACCACCGTTAAGGTTTACTTTCTCGTCAACCACATCCAGTAGACCTAGATCTTTCGCACATGGAAGAGATTGAGCAGCGAATGCTTCATTCAACTCAATAACACCCATATCTTCAATCGTTAAGCCTGCACGTTTCAGTGCTTTCTTGGTTGCTGGTACTGGGCCGTAACCCATGATAGAAGGGTCGCAACCTGCAATAGCCATAGACTTCACGCGAGCACGAATCTTAAGGCCAAGCGCGTTGGCTTTTTCTTCACTCATGATAAGCATTGCAGAAGCGCCATCAGACAGTGCTGATGAAGTACCTGCTGTTACCGTACCATTTGCTGGATCGAATACTGGGCGAAGCTGAGACAAGCCTTCAACAGTAGTTTCAGGGCGAATTACTTCATCATAATCCAGAGTGAACAGTGAACCGTCTGCCGCGTGAGCTTCTGTTGGTAGGATTTCATTCTTGAAACGACCTTCAACCGTTGCTGCTTGAGCTCTAGCGTGTGAGCGTGCTGCGAATGCGTCTTGATCTTCACGGCTAATACCGTGCATTTTACCAAGCATCTCAGCCGTTAGGCCCATCATTCCTGCTGCTTTTGCTACGTGCTTAGACATGCCTGGGTGGAAATCAACACCGTGGTTCATTGGCACATGGCCCATGTGTTCTACACCACCGATCAGGCAGATTTCAGCATCGCCAACCATGATAGAGCGGGTTGCATCATGCAGAGCTTGCATAGATGAGCCACATAAACGGTTGACCGTTACCGCACCAATCTCAATCGGGAGACCAGCAAGCAAAGCAGCGTTACGTGCGACGTTGAAGCCTTGCTCTAGCGTTTGTTGTACACAACCCCAGTAAATGTCTTCAATTTCGACAGGGTTTACTTCTGGGTTGCGCTCTAAAATGCCTTTCATCAAATGTGCTGACAAATCTTCAGCACGAGTGTGACGGAAAGCTCCACCTTTGGAACGTCCCATTGGGGTGCGAAGGCAATCAACAACAACTACATTATTCATTTTGCTATTCCTTTTCCAAGAGTGGGTTACAGAGAACTGGCTTGTTGACCGTCGTAAAAGCTTTCGCCTTTCGCTGCCATATCAAGCAATAGTTGAGGAACTTGGTACATTGCACCTAAGTCTTGGTAGTTCTTCGCCATTTCAACGAAGTTACCAATACCCACACTGTCTAAGTAGCGGAATACGCCGCCTCTGAATGGAGGGAAGCCTAAACCGTAAACCAGTGCCATATCCGCTTCTTGCGGTGTAGCAATGATGCCTTCTTCTAAACAAAGCACCACTTCGTTGATCATTGGAATCATCACACGCTGGATAATGGTCTGGTCATCAAAGTCTTGTGGCTGTTGGCATACATCAGCCAGGATAGGAAGAATGTCTTCTGAGAAGGTCTTTTTAGGACGACCGCGTTTGTCTACGCTGTATGTGTAGAAACCACTACCGTTCTTCTGACCGTATTTTTCAGCGATGTAAAGCGCGTCAATCGCATCACGGCCTTCTTTACCCATACGCTCAGGGAAACCTTGCGCCATTACTGCTTGTGCATGGTGTGCTGTGTCTAAACCAACAACGTCGAGCAGGTACGCAGGGCCCATTGGCCAACCGAACTTACGTTCCATGACTTTATCTATTTTAGTGAAGTCAGCACCGTCGCGTAGCAACATGCTGAAACCGCCAAAGTAAGGGAAAAGTACACGGTTTACGAAGAAGCCAGGGCAGTCATTAACAACGATTGGGGATTTACCCATTTTGGCTGCGTAGGCAACTACGCGATTAATGGTTTCTTCTGAAGTATGCTCGCCACGGATGATCTCAACCAAAGGCATGCGGTGTACTGGGTTAAAGAAGTGCATGCCACAGAAGTTTTCTGGGCGCTTTAAAGATTTCGCCAACAGGTTGATCGGAATCGTTGAGGTATTTGATGTTAGAACCGTGTCTTCACCAACTAGGCCTTCAACTTCACTCAGTACTGCTGCTTTTACTTTCGGGTTTTCTACAACCGCTTCCACAATCACATCAGATTGTTCAACACCAGCATAATGCAAGCTTGGAGTAATAGAAGACAGAATACCTGCCATCTTGAATCCATCTAGGCGACCGCGTGATAAACGTTTATTCAATAGCTTAGATGCTTCGTTCATACCAAGATCAAGAGACGCCTGTGCGATGTCTTTCATCATTACTGGCACGCCTTTCAGCGCAGATTGGTAAGCAATACCGCCACCCATGATGCCAGCACCGAGTACGGCAGCACGCTCAGTTGCTTTATTTGCAGATTTACCAGCCTGTTTTGCTAAGCCTTTAATGTATTGGTCATTAAGGAATAAGCCAACAAGAGCTTTTGCTTCTTCTGATTTCGCTAGTTTAACGAAGTGTTTACGTTCGATGTCTAACGCCGCATCGCGATCGCTACGTGCTGCTTCTTCAATAGCAATAACTGAAGTAATTGGCGCTGGGTAATGAGGGCCTGCTTTTTGAGCTACAAGGCCTTTAGCCATGGTAAAGCTCATCATTGCTTCTAACTTACTCAGTGATAGCGCTGATGTTTTTTGTTTACGACGTAGCTGCCAATCGATTTTTTCATTTGCAGCCAGTGAAACAGTATTAATCGCTGACTCTAATAGTTTGTCTGTATCAACAATCGCATCTAACAAGCCAATCTTAAGCGCTTCATCTGCGCGGCATGCTTTGCCTTGCGTGATAATTTCCATTGCGCTGTCTGCACCGATAACACGAGGTAGGCGCACACAACCGCCAAAGCCAGGCATGATACCCAGTTTTGTTTCTGGTAGACCTATGCTGGTGGTTTTGTCACCAATACGGAAGTCCGTTGCGAGTACGCATTCACAGCCACCGCCAAGAGCATGGCCACGCATCATTGAAAGAGTTGGTACAGGAAGATCTTCGAGCTTACTAAAGATTGAATTAGCGAATCTTAACCATTCATCAAGTTCTGCTTCTGGCTTAGCAAATAGGCCAAGAAATTCAGTGATGTCTGCGCCTACAATGAACGCGTCTTTGTTTGAAGTTAAGATTAAACCACGTAATCCTGCGTGAGCATTAAGAGCATCTAACGCTTTGTCTAGTGATTCTAAAGTAGCGAGGTCGAGTTTGTTTACAGAGGCCGGCGCGCAGAAGCTTAGTTCAGCGATACCATCTTGTAATTCCTTTACCTGTAGGGTGTTAGCTTGGTAAATCATTGTCTATCTCCATGACATACAATCCACGATTGTTTGAGAGAATCTTGTTATCTTTCTATTATTGTAGAATACCTGGTAAGACCAGTTATCTTAGTCTGTACCTCTGCCTGATTAATTTCAATACATTTTTTAAACAATTGTTTAACATTGTGCGATAGCACAGATCCTCTAACCGTTATTATTCACGCGTGATACACTTCGCCGCTCTTAATAATTAAGTCAACGATATGAATGAACAGCCCTATTTAATACCGTCAGCATCGGCTCTGTTTGAAGAAGAGATTAAAAAGAGCGTATTCATTACTCAGCTTGCTCATACACCAAGTGTAGAAGTTGCTAAACAGTTCGTAGAGCAGGTAAAAAAAGAGCATTCTTCAGCGCGACATAATTGTTGGGGGTTTGTGGCAGGGCGACCGGAAGACTCTATGAAATGGGGTTTTAGTGATGATGGTGAACCTTCAGGTACCGCTGGCAAGCCTATCTTGGCGCAGTTATCGGGTTCAGGCGTTGGTGAATTAACGGCTGTTGTGACTCGTTATTCTGGCGGAATCAAGCTCGGAACGGGTGGTTTGGTTAAGGCTTACGGTGGAGGAGTACAACAAGCTCTCAAGCTGCTTCAAACTATCGAGAAAAAAATAACCACAAAATTACGGCTAGAGTTAGACTATAGCTTCGTGCCAATTGCACAATCTATTATGGCTCAGCATCAGGCTGTTGAGATCCAAGCGGATTATGGTGTTCAAGTTGAGCTTATCATTGAGATAGAGCTCCTGCAGGTAGATTCGTTTACCCAGACCATGATCAATAAAAGCGGTGCCAAGGCACTGGTAACGAAAGTTAAAGACAACTAGGAAGTTTGAAGCATTTCGCTTCGTTCAATAGCTCATGCAATTTCGCTCAATTATTCGAATCGTCGGATTATTATTAGCACTTTTTAGTGTATCAATGCTCGCACCTGCGCTCGTCGCACTTATCTATAGAGATGGTGCGGGTGTGCCATTTGTGACGACTTTTTTCGTTCTATTATTCTGTGGGGCAACTTGTTGGTTCCCCAACCGACGATATAAACATGAGTTGAAAGCGCGTGATGGCTTTCTTATTGTTGTGTTGTTTTGGACGGTAATCGGCAGTGCGGGCGCATTGCCGTTTTTGATCGCCGATAACCCGAACGTTTCGGTTACCGATGCTTTCTTCGAATCGTTTTCTGCATTAACAACTACAGGTGCAACAGTTATTGTTGGCCTCGATGACCTACCTAAGGCAATTCTATTTTACCGCCAGTTCCTGCAATGGTTCGGTGGTATGGGTATCATCGTATTGGCGGTCGCCATCCTTCCTGTTCTCGGTATCGGTGGTATGCAGTTATATCGAGCTGAAATCCCAGGCCCAGTCAAAGACAGTAAGATGACTCCGCGTATTGCTGAAACTGCGAAAGCACTTTGGTATATCTACCTGAGTTTAACTATTGCCTGTGCCGTGGCGTTTTGGCTTGCCGGTATGAGTTTCTTTGATGCTATCAGCCATAGCTTCTCTACGATTGCGATTGGTGGCTTCTCGACTCACGATGCGAGCATGGGCTATTTCAACAGTCCTGCTATCAACATGATTACGGTCGTGTTCCTCCTTATATCAGCATGTAACTATTCACTTCACTTTGCGGCATTTGCTTCAGGTGGTGTGCATCCTAAGTATTATTGGAAAGATCCTGAGTTTCGCGCCTTTATCTTTATTCAAGTTGTACTGTTCTTAGTTTGTTTCTTATTGCTACTTAATCATCACTCTTACAATTCGTATTACGATGCTTTCGATCAAGCGCTGTTCCAGACAGTATCTATTTCAACAACCGCAGGCTTCACCACCACCGGTTTTTCTGAGTGGCCACTATTCTTGCCCGTTTTGCTTCTGTTCTCTTCCTTTATTGGTGGGTGTGCAGGTTCAACAGGCGGTGGTATGAAAGTCATTCGAATCTTATTGCTTACTCTGCAAGGTGCTCGTGAAATGAAGCGCCTTGTTCACCCGCGTGCTGTCTATACCATCAAGGTTGGCGGTTCTGCGTTACCACAACGTGTTGTTGATGCGGTTTGGGGCTTCTTCTCTGCATACGCATTGGTTTTTGTGGTTTGTATGTTGGCTCTTATTGCTACTGGGATGGATGAGCTGAGTGCTTTCTCTGCCGTAGCGGCAACATTGAATAACCTTGGCCCGGGCTTAGGTGAAGTGGCAATGCACTTCGGCGATGTGAATGATAAGGCTAAATGGGTGTTGATCGTATCTATGCTGTTTGGTCGTTTAGAGATATTCACCTTATTAATTTTATTGACCCCTACGTTTTGGCGTAGCTAAGGACAACATTGTGGCAAAAGCTCTATTTTTGTATTCAAGCCGTGAAGGGCAAACCAAGAAGATCTTGAACTATATAAAAGAAGAAATGAATGAGTTCGAATGTGAGCTTCAAGATCTGCACACTATTAGTAATGTCGACTTTGCTCAATACGACAGAGTGTTGATTGGTGCATCTATTCGTTATGGCCATCTTAATAAGAAGCTATATCAGTTCATTGATGCCAACCTTGCTCAGTTGCAATCCAATAAGGTTGCCTTCTTCTGCGTTAACTTAACGGCTCGTAAAGAAGACCAAGGCAAAGACACCCCTGAAGGTAGTGCCTATATTAAGAAGTTTCTTCTTAAGTCACCATGGCAGCCGACTCTAATCGGTGTATTCGCTGGTGCCCTCTATTACCCACGTTATAACTGGTTCGATAAAACCATGATTCGCTTCATTATGAATATGACAGGTGGCGAAACGGATACAACCAAGGAAGTCGAGTACACAAACTGGGAAAAAGTCTCTTTATTCTCTAAGAAACTGCAAGAGATGTAAGAGAAAAGCCTACTTTTGAGGCGTTTTGTGCTCTTTTTAATCGAACGAATAAAAAAACGAGAAAAACTTTAAAAAGGGCTTGCCAGTGTGATCGAAATCTCTATAATGCGACCTCGTTGAAACGGGAAGGCTTCGTAAGAAACCAAAACGAATCAGCAGGT
>NZ_JAKKCQ010000013.1:0-60906 GCF_021728315.1 Vibrio sp. L5-1
ACCGTGACATATTTAATCAACAAGGATTTAAGTCTCAAGTCTGGAGACAATTCTCAGCACCAAGCAAGAAGAAGACACAAGCCAAAATGGAAAAGTATATTGAAATGATCGATGATTCGATAGTTTCATTGGAAAAACGAACAAGAAAAATCAACAATATCAATCAACTAAACAAATATTTGAGATCTCTTGCTTTCTATTGAGCCTGTGTTTAAAAAAAGAGGCTTAATCCTGACATTTTTAGCCAGTTTACAGTCAATCTGGCCCCTGTTTATCTCACGCAATTAAAGACCGTAAAAAAGCTCTCTAGGATAACGAAGTGATGTGACGGTATTCAGAGTTTAGAGCTATCTCGTTTTAGATTAGGGCTTTAAAGATTCAGTCCGAGAGGAGCATGGTGACTTTTAAATTATGAGTTTCTAGTTGAAAAGACTGACAAAAATCCCCTTTTGAAAAGATTAACAACACTTTTTTAATAAACTAAAACTTCCGTTAAATAGAAAGAATATATTCATGAGTCGAAACCTTAAACATTATCAAGCCTTTGATGAGATCGTGACGAATGCGCTTCTCGCCCTGTATTTAACGATAAGTCAGCAAGGGGGATATTGGACAGCGAAAAGAAGAAATGAATTTTTGGTAAAATTCATCAAACCAAAAATAAAACACCCTCAGTTTTCGATATGTAAAAATGAGCTAAAGACCATGCTCAGCATTGGCCGTAGTGCAACAGGTAACCTTGAAGAAAAACTATGGAATGCCAATCAAATGAACCTCGAGTATCAAGCCAAATTTTCGCAGGCTGATGAACTCTATATCATGTTAACGGAATTATTTGAGCAGCATCAGTTTCCATCTATGTTAGAAAATCTCGAAAAAGAAATGGAGCGGGATACGCTTTACATGAAAGAAAAAAGTATAGAGCAGGGGTTTGATGAAGATAATAACCAAATTAAACCACTGCCAATGAAGGTGAAAACCCATCGGTTGGAAGCGTTAATTGAAGCGCTGCAAGCCAAAGGCTTTTATCGCGTAGAAGTTGACCATGAAGATGAAGTCATTCACCTTTTATTGCATCGAGAGTGATAACGATTATGCAATTAAAGAGGGCCCTTCTATTTCTCGGTTTTACCTTGGGTAGACTGGTGCCCGACTAAATGCCCAACTTCAACCTTGAATGAAAGCTTTCCCATAGGACAACGCACCCCAAAGCTAGTCTGACCAAGTAGGTCATAACGAGGTAGAGTTTTTTCAATACGCAACTCTGGCTTACGCCTGAACCTTTTAACATTCGCATAGGGTCTTATTCATTTTGCCACCCAAATCCGGATTTAGGTCGAGTATAATGTACAGCGATACTCGCCATTAAAACAACCTGTAACACGGAGCCTTCCATCCTAATGGTAAGGTAAAAATTCACCCAAAACCTTAACGGACGCCAGTTTACAATGCAGAGACACAATCAGAGTTTAGGACTATTTATACTTTTTCTTTATACAGACACAAGTAATCAGCAATCTGCTCTTACGAGGCTGATGGTTATATGAGATATTCCGAAACACCCCCTTTGATTTACATTGTTACTGAAACTCAACTTGAGAGTGCTCTATCCTCTATAGCCACCAAGAACTTACATATTTACTGTGCATTTACTCAGAAAAGTTTGAACACTAAATTAATCAAAGATATTCAGTACAGCCACTTTAAATCCATAAGCTTTAGCGACGCTCAAACTCTCTACCCTCAAGAAACACTTTCGGTTAAAAACAGGGCAAAGTGATTGATGTTAATGAACAGTAAATTATGCGCCAGCTACACGCTAACAATAACCAAAGACTACTCGCTAACGCTTCCAAGCTCTAAATGTGAGGACTCTATGCCGTCCTACGGGCTACGCCCTACCTGCACAGCAGTAACAAAAAGAAAATACTTCGCACTTCCTTTTCCTTACCACTCGGTATTTTTTGATAACGTTAGATACGATTCGACAACTAAACCTTGGCATCATGTCGTGAAGATTAATGGCAGCGTTTTTTTAAGATAGTATTCACATTACCTTGAATAAGTTCGATACGATCAGCTCGTTTACATTCCCAGGTACTCACAGGAAATTGCTTATCCCATGCCATCATTAACTGACGTTGCTGCTTACTCATATTGTAACGAGCGTAAGTCTCTTCCATATACAAGTACGTTCGAGCAATACGACCACGAGCGCTCATCGGCGGCTCAACTTTACGCTCACTAATTTTCATCGCGCACAATCCGAAGTCAGACTGTTCGTTCGGTAGCATCGTAAAATTGTAATTGCTGCGCATCGCATTAACCGAACCAATTGCAGGAAACAAATTATACAAATCAGATTGCATCAGTCTGTATTCTTGATTCGCTTTGTTCGCGCAGCGTCGTCCTTTATAAGCCTGCCCTTTGCTATTGACGCATAACTCATCCCCTTCACGCCATTCAATAAATGTTCGGCCAAAGTTTTCGGCTGGGACGACATGTTCCCACTCCACTTTTTTTGCTCGCTTCTCGTATTTATCCGACTTAAAACCAGGAGGGGGAATGATGAATTTTTGACCATCAAAGCTGGCATTACAATACAATGTTTTTCGATGATCGAAATAAACACTCTGTTCTAACTGCTTTTTAGCCGTACTGAATGATTCAATATGGTTATTTCCTGCAAAGACATAAAGTGGAAATAACAACACTGTAGTAACAAAAGCTCTCTTCATACTGACTTCCTACCTTCCAAATTTATAATTTGACTCGGGCTTGAGGGGGGTCCCACCGCTCCCCCCTTCACGAGACAACAAATACCCGCCATGATCGGGCTTTTTTAACAATTGTATGGCTTGACGATAAGTGGTGCGCATCACGCGCCAATCGATTACCATCGAGCCGATAACCATCAGGGTTGTCGAGCTGCCCATTTTTAATCATCGACCACAGCTCCACACCAGCGAGTGTGGCTGTTGCACCTTCATTTGATTTCCATCCCAGGCACTAATGCATCTTACCTTTCACTTTCCGATGGCTCTGCTCGACAATGTTGTTCAGATACTTAACTTGAAGCACTTCAATCAGGTTAAGCATCTTCCCTGTCAGCCAGAGTTGAACATTGATGTTATGCAGCGCTAACGCGTTGGCAACACTCTTATCGATAACCACTTTTTCTGGTAATCCATTATAGCCGAGCCTTGGTAAAGAAGGCGCGAGCCGCTTTCTCATCACGGCGATTACAGAGTAAAAAATCAATGACATGACCGTACTTATCAACCGCTCGAGAGTAATATTTCCACTGACCTTTGGCGTTAATGTACGTCTCGTCCATTCGCCACGAAGAAGCGAAAGGCTTCTTTATTTTACGAACCTGGTACTCAAGCAAGGGGGCATATTTAATGACCCAACGGTTCAAGGTTGAGTGGTCAACATTGATTCCGCGCTCTGCTAACACCTCTTCTATTTCACGATAGCTTAGCTTATAGGAAATATAGTAACTAACGGACTGCAGGATGATCTCAGAAGGAAAATGACGGCCAGTGAACTTAATAGTCATAATGTTAAAGCCGATGAATGTTGAGGGTAAGCATAACCTACCACCCTTGTTTGCGACAAAACCGCCCAAAGTAAGTTAGTGCTACGAAACCCACTAAACCTCAATAGATTAGAAAAAGTATTTTAATATCTTAAACACTTGTTCACCGCTAGCTCGGCTGCTTAGGAAAAACCTTTACATTAGTTGATATTTGATACCAATCTAGCTTTTCGCTCACCCAAACATGTGCTTGAGGTTCGAAAATATCAGCTGCAGATAGCTCAGTTGGTTTGAGCTTTAATTTAACTGTTTCCGGTGCATCCGGATTGAAATGGTAAATTCTGTTTCCACAATTTGGACAGAACATCGCGCAATTACGATTGCCACTATCAGCTAAACGCTCCCAACTTTTCAGTTGACCAGAAAACTCTATTTTCTCGGCATCGACAACTGCTGTGATGCTAAATGGACTAGTAGACAGTTTTTGGCATTCTGTACAGTGGCAAGCAAAAACCATTAGTGGTTTTTCATATAAGTCATAGGTCACTTGCCCGCACTGACATGCTCCTTTAAGTGGATATTCCATTTATTGTTCCTCCTCGTAACATATGGCAGCTAACATCGAATTAAGTAACGAGCGACGCTACCGTCTAACCTAAGTCATTACACCGTAAACATAAAAATCAACTTGAATTGAAAAATCCGAGAAGTGTGTCTCTCCCCCTGTAAAGGGGAAATTTTAAATTTAATTTCAATAACTTAAGTGAGAATTATAGCCTAAAACCATTTTTATGTAGCTAATATGTAACTTTATAGTTCTACAGACTTAAACTTCACAACAAACTGTTTATGAAACATTTCTGGACAGCAATGAGCCAGCAGCCAAAAGAACAAACGCGAGAACTATTGGTTCTCGCGTAATCATTTAACCTTACTGGTGCGCTTTCTTGCTTATCGGCTTTAAAACTTTCATAACTAACGACTGTTTCCACATACCAATACCTGTTAAAGCAAGTGCTGGTATTAGACCCCATAGCGTAGCTGTAATATATGCTTCATAGCTTCCTAAGGGTGAATAGAAGGCCGCACCAACAAATAGCGCTAACGCTATGTGTATCCATCTCATAACTATTCTTATGTTCTTACCATTCATGACGCTTTCCTTCTGATGTTATTGTAAGTTCCATGATAAAGCTGCTTTATCTATAGTTCTTATAATTGCGACAAACGGTGTTTACAGAGCGTGAGTGGCTTTGTTGCGTAATTAAATTTAGAGATAGAGCCAACCCGTTTCGCGTATTTCTTAGTCAATACGACAAGTTTCAGGCATACCTAACCTAGTAAGCTTGTTCAACGCTTTTATCATCGCGTAAGTTTCACCCACCTGGGCATTGTAATTTCTTAAGCTCAATTTCCCTCCTAGCAACTCTTTAACTCGATACATCGCTGTTTCTGAGAGTGAACGTTTGTGGTACCCAGACCGCTCTTTCCAATACTTATTTGAGCCGTATAATTTCTGGCAACCCACGGCGAGATTCCGAGGGTGACCACGCTCCCAGAAGGCAGCCCCTTCTCTTGGGGGAATAAGTGCAATGGCTCCCTTAATCTTAATAGCAGCGTGACACGCTCTCGTGTCGTAAGTGCCATCACCAGACACCTCAAGGATACCTCGGCGTGTTTGTTTCAGTAAGTTCGGGAGTACTTCTCCATCTGTAACCGTCGATAAACTTAGCTCGGCAGCAATGATCTCATGAGTGTTGGTATCGACGGCAATATGGAGCTTTCGCCAGACTCTACGCTTGCCATCCGTAACGTGTTTTTTGACTTTCTATTCGCCTTCGCCATAAACCTTAAGGCCAGTAGTATCAATGGCTAGATGCTGTATCGCTCCTCTCGTTTTAGTCTTAAATGAAACCTCAACTTGCTTGGCTCTACAACTGATGCAGGTGTAATGCGGACAACTTAACGGTACATGGGCTAGCCTAAATATCGAGTCGATAAATCCTTGAAGCGCTCTCAATGGCATAGAAAAAACTCGTTTGACCATGAGTGCTGTCGTGATAGCTAAATCACTGAACCAACGCGGCCTCCCGCGCTTATTCTGTTTGCTTTGCGCCCACCCGCTTATTGCTTCTTCATCAATCCAAAAGGTCAGAGAACCACGGTTAATGAGTGATTGGTTGTATTGCTTCCAGTTGGTTGTTTTGTAACGAGGCTTAGGCATAGGACTACGAGAGAGAATGGAGGTAGCTGAGCAGATCGTAGGTTCTTGATTTAGTTCCATTGAATTACGCAACAAAGCCTAGGGAAGTTCAGGTTCAGATAGACGATCCGCATCTTTATGAACCTCTTCGGTTTACGCTGGATTTTATTTTAGATGTAAATAATATATTAATTATAAATTATATTATTTAATAAATTATCACTCACCACTCAAGGCAGGGCCATTAACGTACTGTATTTAATATAAAAATACCAAGATGAAAATTAATTACCAATAAATTTCACATTTCCCACCTTTTACCTACGCTATTTAATTTTTATATAATTATATAACATTAAAAAAGAACGAGGTCCCCTTCAAATAAAATTATTATCGAGGAGAGCTAGGGTTTTCTTAGCTATTATATCTCACTGACTTTATTAAAGAACGACCAATTAAAATTAAGTATTTTATTTATTATTTAGGTTGACGTAATGAAAATTATATTACCCCTTGTTAGTCTTTCACTTCTGCTTCTTCTTGGTTGTAAAGAAAAAGCGGGCTCTGAGGTGCAGAAGATATTTGCCGGTGAATTACTCCTCTCACCAAATGAAATGGTTGGTTTCTCAGAAATCGTGGAGAGCGAACCTCAAATACCTGCTGCAATGAACCCAGAGTTTGAGGTCATGTCAGGGAAAGAGTTCGTAAAACTGACCAAGGATAAAAAGATCGTTGCGCTCAAAAATGGTCAAGCGCAGCTAAAAAATAAACGGAATGGTGATTTATATCACTTAAAAATTGATTCAAATGACTTAGGGACAAAATTTTTAAACATAGCTTTCATCGATTTATACTCGGGACTTGTGCTGACTGAAGATGTACCCCTTACCGTAGGTCATCACTACGCCTTAGGAATGTCTAGCCGCTTCCCATTAAAGCAAAACGATGTGAAATTAAAGACCCCGATGGGGAAACTCGTCCAACAAGATGCCCTCGGTAATATCTTCCTTACTCCTACCGAGGAAAACCTTCAAGACAAAGAAGAGGAACTTTTAATACAAATCCAAGTGAACGGTCGGGAATACGCGAAATATTTTAAAATACAACAAAAACAGTTAAGTGGAAGCAAGCTAATTACTGATCCTCAAAAGCGTTTCTTGCCTGTCGGGGCAAAAGTCTCCCCTTTGGTTTCGTATATTAACGCGGACGGGAAGGTTCACCCTGTTAGAGCGGAGTTGTTAACTTATGTAATTGAAGGACAAAAACTATCTCTGGCAGAACTCCACGATTTTCTGTCAAATCCAAGGAACATAGGACGTCATGAGATCTTAGTTAAACACCCTAATATAGTCGAGACGGCGAGTTTAAATTATGAAATTGTAACGTTGGGCGATTTTGTGACAATGTTCGAAACCACTGTCAACCTGCCATCTTTACCAGAAGTATTACAAGCACATATCGATGTTCCATATCGTCTACTTATCACAAGCAACGGAGTAGATGTCACATCCTTAGTCGAAATCGAGGTAAGCCCTGACGGGGCTGGGAGGATTGAAGACGGTTTTCTTATTATGTCTGAAAACGCCTTAGTCTCTGTCTCGATTAACGGGAGTAAGCTTTCTTCGTACCTACCCCATCAGCCCGATTATTACAAAGTGAAGGTAGATAACACAGATCTACGTTTAAACCTTAATGTAGCAGATAGCCTCTACACGAGAAGGGATAAAGGCTTGCCCGTCCGTTTATTATTGAATGACGTTAATGTCACTAACCGTAACCTAGAAGTTGAATTCATTAACTCCAACGGTGAAAAAGTCCCCGGAAGTAAAGGAAAAAAAGCCTGGTCAACCTGTAATTTGAGTTTTTCTGAACCTCGGGCAATGGTTCTTTTTGATGACAAAATTTATGGAGTGCCAGGAAACCAAACGCATGAATCATTGTTCACGTTTGACTGCCGCGAAAGAGATTATATCAACCCCATCCAAGCTATAGATTTTGTGGCGATAAGCAGTATGGGGAGCAATGAGATAATAAACCGCTCTGGCGCACCTTCATTAAAGCACATCGAAGTAAATGGCGTTTATAGGATATCGTATTAATCACCTATAAGCTTGAGATTGATTACAACAACATCAAAACATCAGATACTCACATATATAATCAAAATCATCATTCAATGACTCTTGCCAAAAATATTGAATTAAATGGTCAACAGCTATCTTTCGAAGATATACCTTACCTAAAATTGGGGAGTCCAATAATGGTAAGTGCTATAAATGAAGAAGGTGAAAATACGTGTCATTCAAGGTCCACACTTAGATACGTCAATACCCGTAGGCTCAACTGGTCGCTTGGCATTTAAAAGAAAAGACGGGACAGACTATGAAATTAAATTCAATCGAACCACCTCTTTTTTAAGGTCTTATCAATACATGTCTACAATGTATGGTAATATTTTCTCGAAATCAGGGGGGAATATTTTACCAGTCCCGCTAACTGATTATCCATTGATTAACAAAAAAATAGACTAAGAATGTCGTCTGGAGCGGCATTCTTTTCTAAAAAATCACCTCAAACATCAAGATTAACGTTTAAAAACTTACACTATAAATAGCCTCCACCCTATTACATCGCACTTATCTATTTTTCGCTGATGATTCAATAACATTTTATATTCTTACAGATAACTATTAGATAAAACCTACCCCTCTATTGGAAGGGGTTGTGGTGTAAATTTTACCACGCGCTGTATCTAAATTAATACTCCAAGTACTGACAAGATTCTAGAACGCACCATCACATCAAGCAATCCCATAAAATAAATATCATTTAGAGACTGGAGGCATTTCGCAGACAGTATCTAACTCTAAATCCCATCATAAAATCTTAATGAAAATAAATTAAATTTAAATTATTACCAAATAGCCTTCATATTCGTTATTTTGATTTATATAATGATTTAAAATTTAACTAGAATCCCCTTTCTAAGGAGAACAATTTACTAGATTTAAATATATTTCCATTCAATTAACTTTAGTCGTTGAAATCATGGTTTTTCTTATAAAAAAAGAGTACGTTGCTATGATAAATAAAAAACTAGAAAAAACAATTCAAAAAAAAACGAGGTTTAGAGACTCTATTACGCTATCTTCGAATTAAGTTAAAAAGTAGAAAAAATAAAAATGCATCTCTCGATGTGAGATACCTTTCTGACCATTTAAAAAAAGACATTGGGGTATATGATAAGTACCGCTAACATAATTAATAAATCTTCGTCCTCTTGCTTACTGGTTATGTCGCAAAGTTTGGTTGACTACATACGCACTAATTTTTAGATGCAATTAGGCTGCTAGCACAAAATTAATCCCAAGCAGATAAGCCTTCAGGATTGTAGAGCTGTCTATTTTCATAGCTCCAGTTCTGCAAGCGGCAGAACTGGCTCCATCATCAGGTTCCTATCCCAGGCAAGGAGGCATCTTACCTTTCCGGTAACTTTGCTCAGCTATTAGACAATGGTCAATAACATAGATGTGATTAATAACCAAATTTCCGCTTTATTATCATCTTTCAAGCTGAACAAGAGGGAAACCAAAACATGTATCTAGCCTCATTCATAGCTTTGGTTGGCTCGCTATTATTTACATATTTCGGGATACCATTAGGTGCAATGTTCGGTGCTCTGATTGCTCTTTTATTAACGTCAAAAGCAGGGTTTACTCTAACTCTTCCCAAAAGCACATTGACTGGTGTCCAGTTAATCCTTGGGACCACAGTGGGCTCAATCGTCCCTGTACAAACTCTTTCCAAGGGTTATCCGATATTACTTTTTATAGGACTCGTCCTTTGTATGTCAGCACAAGTTCTCACCTCCTATATCTGGCTTTATAAGCGAGAGAAATGGTCAAAATATGAAAGCCTACTTGGGTCGGTTCCGGGAGCAATGGCCGCGGTTCTTGTCATTAATGAAAAGCACAATTCGCCTTCTAGTAAAGTAGTTTTCACTCACACAGTTCGACTCATATTCTTAATCATTGCTTCCGCTCTTCTTGTCTCAACGGACAAATCACCAATTCCTGGACCTGCTATTTCATTAGACAATCTTTGCATACTTCTCCCACTTTTCCTCGCCTACTTTTCAGGTTTACTTTTCGATAAAATTGGGACTCCTGCACCGTATATGGTAACTGGAATGTTAGCAACTATGTTTGTAAACGCAGGGTTACCGTCATACAATTTTCTTGTCCCGACAGAACTTGTATTTATTGCGACATCCGCTCTAGGGGCATTGATAGGGATCCGTCTAAAAGATATAACCGGTGCAGATGTCTTCTCTTATGCGCGAGCAGGGATCATTGCTACAACGTTAAGTCTTACAGTAACGGTTAGTTTTGCTTATATATTCAGTAAGCTAATTGATAAGGAGTTCCTAGTACTCTTGATGTCATGGGTTCCAGGCAGTGTTGAGTCTATGACTGTTGCTGCTATTTATCTTGGGCTAGAGCCTGCACTAATTATGCTTAGTCATATCATTCGCATGATAATCCTTCATTCTATTCCTCTCTGCTCCAATGTTTATAAACATTTACGAAGCAATTATGAAAGGTGACATTGGCTTAGTTTCATTAAAAAACCTCGGTTAATATTAACGCTATTCTCCTAGGTTAGTCCAAGTAACCTGAACTCTGTAAACGCATGCGAGCCTTTGGGGTCAATTCATATAGCCAAGCCAATCAATATGACCACTTCCCCATTCCTTTGCACTCATTGGTTTTATATAAAGCTCATCGACCTGTTCAACAGCAACACCATAATTCGTGTGTTCATGAAGCCTTAACCAAGAGTTGCTTCCCTTGGTTTACTCGCCACCTTAGGTATTTTAACTTTGGTGTCGTAACTCACACTTATTTACAGAACTCCAAGTGTGACTCACCAAAACCCTAGTCATAAAGTTTGGTGCACTTATGTTATTCCAAAAAACATTTTAATCACCATTCCCAAAAACCCACTTCATATCTAAGCCATTCAACCTCCTCATCGGCACCATGCCATTTATGTCAGTTAGGAGCCTCGAAGGTATTAATAACGAAAGAAGCCACCGAGAGGTTTTATGTCTAAATTTTTGTTCAGATTAAGTGCAACTTCGTTGAATTGATCACTACCGACCGAATAATTTTGAGAGAAACTCAAGAGCAAGGGGCATAAATTATTATTACTTCGATGTGTTTCTATTCTTACGCTGTTAGCCTAAAGATTTGATGGGGTAGAATATGACCCCGACGCTGATGAAAATAGGCCATTTGCTCGAAATTATCCGAGGTTTAAATCAGGCTCACCGTGACATCTTTAATCAACAAGGCTCCTTATGAAAAATAGTACGATTGGCATCATTGGTATTGGCCCTCGAGGACTAAGCGTTTTAGAGCGTATAATAGCCCTCTCAATAGATCCCCCCCATCAACCATTAGATATAAAAGTATTTGACCCAAACCTTCCAGGCTCTGGGTGTCATAATGTCAAACAACCGAATCATTTACTCGTAAATACAGTCAGCTCTCAAATCACTATGTTCGCTGATGAGAGTGTGAGTGAAGCTAAAAATATAATTTCAGGGCCTAATTTTTATCAATGGTTGTGCGAAAGACCCAAAGATGAGCTAAGTCCTAAAACAATATTGCCGAACGAATACTATTCTCGTGCTCTTTTTGGTGAGTATCTGAATTGGGTATTTCACTACCTTGTTGATATGTCCTTTTCACATATCACGATCGACTATGTACCTTCTGAAATTATTGATATCACCAAATTAGATGATAACTCTTGGAATTTGCTTGATGACCGAAGCCTTATCACCAATGTTGAATACCTCTACTTAACTACAGGGCACACGAAAGCCAAATATATAAACCCTGATACTGCCCAAGAAATTTTTAATCCATACCCATTAAAAGAAAAACTAAAAAATATCACTTCAAATCAAACGGTCGCTCTCCAAGGGCTCGGATTAACGGCTTGTGACATTCTGGCAGAGTTGTCGATTGGGCGTGGCGGAGAATTCATCCGCCCTCAAAAAGGTTGCCTTCAATATTTACCTTCTGGAAATGAGCCCAAAATCATCGCCTATTCACGCTCTGGTCTGCCTTTGTCCGGAAGAGCGGAAAACCAAAAAGGAACATCTAAGCAGTACCATGCTAAGTTTCTAACACCTGAGAAGGTCGCCAACTTTAGAGAACGAGGGGACGTCAGTTTTATAAAAGACATACTGCCTTTGCTTATAAAAGACATGGAGTATGCGTACTACGAAAGCTACCTAAGCCAAAAGAAAGGGCTTATTGCGGCCCAAAAATTTTGTAACCAGTTTCTATACTCACGACTGAATGAACAGAAAGTGCTCGTTGCTAAAACCATTTCGATTGAAGATAGGTTTAGTTGGGAGAAACTTACCGCACCAGTCCCAAGCTACGCGCTTGCCTCTCCAGACGTCTATATTGCTTGGCTGATAGATTTCCTTGAAGCCGATATTAAAGAAGCTAAAAAAGGGAACCTCAGTAGCCCAATAAAATCGGCTAGCGACGTATTACGTGACTTAAGAGATCTCATTCGAAGTGTTATCGACTTTAAAGGCCTGACGGAAGAATCACATCGTTGGGTTGATTCTGTGTTTATTCCTTTGATGAACCGGCTCGCCGTAGGTCCACCAAAAGAAAGAATAGAAGAGATGGTCGCTTTGCTAAAAAGTGGTGTACTCAAGTTAAATCTTGGTCCTTCGCCAGACGTAAGACATAGTTCGAATACAAACTTGTTCACTCTCAAATCAACAATGTGGCCTGAACTACAAGAACAAGCCAACATAAAAATTCATGGAAAGATCACAATACACAGCCCGGAAGACGATGGGACTGAGCTCTGGAAAAACCTTTTAGCTAAACAATATACAAGGCTTTACTTCAATGGAAATTATCATCCCGGTGGGATTGATGTAACACCAAACATGAATGTGATCGATGCAAACGGAATCGAGCAAAATAACATTTGGGCGCTGGGCATTCCGACAGAAGGCAATAAATTTTACACCTTTATCATACCTAGACCTGGTGTTAACTCTACGGCGCTTGTCGATGCAGGTAGGTCGGTCCGGGCTCTCTTTAAACAGTTGTCTTAGGCCCAGGCTTAAGATGAAGATGTCACAAGTTAAACTATTAAACCGCACCTCTTTCGCAGGGCTAGTTGCAATATTAGTCGGGAATGGCATTGGACGCTTTGCCTACATAGCCTTAATGCCTGTGCTCATTCAAAACCGTTGGTTCTCAAGCGAAGATGCCTCCATTCTTGGCGCTGCAACGCTCATTGGTTATATCTTAGGGCCCCCTGCTTCAAGTTTTTTACAGACATATTACTCAATAGCTACACTCATACGTGCCTCTCTGTTATTAAGTAGCTTTAGTTACCTTGGCTGTGCTTTGAATTCTGCTCCCTTTGAATGGTTTTTGACATTGAGAACCATCGCTGGAATATCGGGAGCTGTTCTTATGGTACTCGTCCCACCAATGATCGTTCGCCTTCACCCCCAAGATATGAAAGCAAGAATCAGTGGCGTAGTGTTTTCAGGAATTGGTTTGGGTGCGATGATTTCAGGCACGTTCACACCTCTACTTATCTCTCAAAGTGTCGAAAGCGCATGGCTTGGTATAGGAGCGATCGCTTTCCTCGCGACTGTCTTAACATGGAACACATGGTCTCTCGAGGTTAAACCAAATCACGGCGCTCAAAGTCCCTCTAGATTGAGTGCCTTATCTAAATATGAGCGTGTAAGTATTAGCTGTGTACTTTTAGCTTATGCCTTTAACGCCATTGGTTACCTACCGCATTCTCTCTTTTGGGTCGATTATCTTGTTCGTGAGCTAGGAATGAGTTTCGCGAGCGGGGGTTTTTATTGGGCAGTCTTTGGTATAGGAGCTGCGGTTGGACCAATCGTGACCGGTATATTAGGTGATAAGTTCGGACTTAAAAAAGCACTATTGGTGGCTTTTTCGTGTAAAGCTATAGGGGTAGCACTTCCCTTGCTAAATACCAATATGATTGCACTTTTTGCTTCATCTCTACTCGTTGGTATGTTTACCCCTGGCACCGTAACACTCGTATCAACTTACACCTTAGAAATTGTTGGGACACAACTCCATACGAAATTTTGGGGGGCAATGACAATGGCCTTTGCTATATCGCAAGGCGTAGGTGCCGTTGTGATGGCTCATTATGCCCCACAACTCAACAGCTATAACGCCCTATTTATAATCAGTGCGAGCGCACTCATTTTATCGATAGTCTGCATTACATTTACATCAACCAAAAAGTAACCATAACACTGCTCAAACGATCAGTTAAAAAAGAAATCGATCATGAAACTCTCCCCCATTTTTTTCTAGAGTTGGACGACCTTGGTATTATACGTCAGACGTAATAACTTTTATCGCTCTCAGTCTTCTATCACAGCAGACGGCAAAGCGTACGCTCCTTTCTGTATCACCTTTTCGGCATAATCAAAGCCAACCCTAAATCGAAAAACCCCAACTGGGTTAATCGACTTGGCTCCCAGTTTAGAGAAAGCTTTCCCAGCTTTGGTTCGAAAAGAAGAAGTCTGTGGATTGGTGGTGATACTGACCCGATTGTGACTGATGTCTTCCTCTGGAATAGAACCGGGTGCCTCTCCCACCAAGTAGTGAGCTCGCCCATCTTCGCTGTATTGGACTCGCCCTGAAGGAGCCTCTGTCGCGGTTCTCCTGCGGATCTTATCACCGCTTGTCGCGTATCGATATTCGAGCGATACTGGTAAGGTGATATTACCGTCGGCTTCAAAGAACATAGTCGGGCGCTTGTCCAATCCCTGAAAAGCCGTCTCTACCGCTTCGGTGATATCTGACAGAGCATGACACAGCGTCACCGGGTCTCTTTCGGCTATCACTCCCACCACAAAACCTACAGCGCATCCTGCCACTGAAGATACGATATCTCCGGCCAACCAAGCCGCAAAATCTTCCTTATCCTTGGTCGCAATTTCAACAACATAACTCCCAGAGGCGGGGGTCGCTTTTAATGATATCTCCGGTTTGAAAGTAGTGCCCGGCGTCTTACCTCTCATCACTTTTTGCGTTTTCCACAAATTCAGTCTTGCTACCAGGCTGCCGGTAAATTTTTTGTAATAGATATCGTGTGAGCCCATGTAGCGCCAGTCGGTACTGTTGACCGACGTGAGCTGAAATGGCAGCTTACCGCCATGCTTTCTCACCAGCATTGGCAGAATATCAAAGCCAGCTTGTGATGCCTTCGCGTCTTTAAATTGTGGCATACTCCCGCTGACCACCTTTAATGCATCTCGGAAAGCAACCGACATCCACATCGTTGGCATATTACAGTCAGTGTCTGTATCGGTTTTGCAGTAGCCGTTAGCCGATTTTTTCCACGGATTGCCTTTCAGTGCTGGGCTTGGGGCATTGATAATCACTTCCAGCTCAAATACATCAACCAATCCCCTGAGATCCTGACTAGACACATCCAGCCCTAAGCGCAACAGCCAGGAAAATTTGCCATTACCACCAATGTGCTCATTGACGGTGTAGTAGTCCGGCCAGCCCTCCAACGTCGCAAAGCTGTTATCAGCAAATTGTATTGTTTGTTTGTCGACATTAGGATGCTGAGGTAAGTCAGCCAGCAAGGACGGCAACGCAGCGGTATGGAGCGATGGGTCAATCAGAACCGCATCCCTAAAACGCGCGCCAGCATCTCCCGGTGATTGGCACTGACTGACGTTAACCTCAAAAATTTTACAACGCCACCAATTGACCAAATGACCCAATTCTTCGAAATAAAATTTATAAAAATCCGCACTGTTGCGTGATACCAGATCAGAATTCATAACGATCATCGCGTGTTGATCGGTAAAGACCAGACCGGCAGGACGCTTTCCTATGGCTGTAGAATCCACCCAATAGGGTTGGCGCTGCTGATAGTACGCTGGGTCAGCAATGACTTTATACAATTCGTTGGTGACCTGATCGCGTGTCCATGATGTATAAGCAGGGTTGGATTTAGCCACATCTTCATATCCTGTTCCAAAAGAATGATTGAAAATGTTCGCCAGTTTTGTGGCGAAGAGGCTGCCGCCACTCGCATACTCAATCTCAGTCAGAGAATTCGAATCAAAGACCGTCGGGGCGGCTAAGAACGAAGCGAAGTTGCTATTCTGAGGCGTAAACTTTTGCTGGACATTGATTTCCTGCTCACTATCGCCTTGCCAGAAGTCATAGTTAATACGTTGAGCTTGAGAACGCCAGTCAACCAGATTTTGATAGTCAGACTGGATAAGGTTTACTTCACCCGGTTTATCTCGCCACAGGCCCGCTTGACGAATGCTCTCAATCACCTCATCGCCTAAATCATTGATGGCATCGGACACGACGTCTTGTAAACCTTCGCCAATAGTTGAGTCATTACTTAAATCAGTCAGCACGTCGGTCAGAAACTTTATTTCCTTTTGGTTTAACGTCCCTGGTTCAGTGGTGAGCTCGACCACCCCTTCGACTGCTTCTCCCACTGGACCCGCTAACCCCAATAACATGCGTCTGAGATTTTTCGCAGAAGGGTGGCGAGCATAATCGACAATGTGTTTGATTTCTGGGCCAACTAGTGGCAGATCTTCAATCGTCTTCAACAGAACATGCTCCGGGCTGGCATCATTAAGGTACTTCGTCATTGCAGCCTGATAATCCGTTTTGGCTTGTTGCGCGCTTTTATCGTAGCCCGCTTTAAGTGTTTTAAGGTCATCTAAGGTCTTACTTTCTTCCAGAAGTAGACCCGCAAAATGGGTTCCATCATTCTGAGCCCATGTTTCATGTAATTTATGCCAACGGCTCCCACGCGCCAGTTGCACTTTTTCCCGGGATGATTCTAGAGTCGCTTCATACTCTTGATTGAGAGCGTCAAGTGCATCTCGTAAATCATTATACTCATCGGAAGTGACGCCACATGCTACCGCCATCCACCATACCCACGCCCACGCACATTGCTCCCTCTTATCACGTTTTTTACTGGCGACACGTTCTTGTAAGGACGAGATGCGCGGTAGGTAAATGTCTTTAATCCTTTTCGCTTCATAGGCTTCCATCGTCGTGAAAAGGGTCTCCATATTGCTCAATGTAGCGTCGATGTTGGCTTGCACTGTCTGGTGGCGGAATGTTTGTCCCAATGAGGTCGCTTTGGCACACCAGTGCCCGGGTATATCGATTAAGGTTTGATTGCAAGTGACGGGCCGAGCACGACGGACAATGTCTGGATAGTCATTAATATTACGTCCTTCCTCAAACCACTCGCCGCCAAGGAAGGTCCAGATTTTCCTATCTCCAGTCGAAAGTCGATGGACTTTCCCGTTGGGTAAATAGACTGTCACTGGTGACTCCGTCAAGCTAACATCCACAATGACGCGCTTGCCTTGTTCGATAGGTGAACGATGTGTGTAAGTCTCACCCGCACTTGTTCCTGGTGGGATGAACAGGGCTTGCCCGTTAGATGCTAAAGCCTGTATATAAGCTTGTGAATTATTTGATACGGAATAGGTCATAGTCTGTTCGAAGGCTTCGGGTAGCACTAGACTCGCTAAGGTTCCTGTCCCTTGAAGATTCCCATCGAATTTAAGAATTAATTGATTGATGTTGCTAAGATATCCCGCAATCCGATTGGCATTGGTTCCCATGTTTTGCAAAATGAAAGGATTAGTAATCTCGTGCTGCTGGGTGTAATCAAGCTGAGTGACACAGAGTTCTCCATCTATAGAGTAACATTGGGGCTCCCCTTGCAAGCTATCCGAATACCACGAATTGAGCTCCGATGAATTGCCTGCAAACCATTTAAACTCGCTGTTTTTGGCCAAATGGCATGAGTCATCCAGGCTTTCATAGCCAGTGAAACCTAAGACGTTTTCATGGTTTTGCACTGCTGGGCGAGTAACAAAACCGTTATGGCTCCCACACTCAAGAATGGTCAGACGATCGTAATTTAGCTCGTGCGTTGGCACATCAATGATCGTTGTCCCATCGTAGGTCAATAAACCAATCCGTTTTGAGGTCGGCATAACTGCATACAAAAAACCCTCGCCAGCCTGACTAAGTGCTCTTTTTATTTTTAACTGAGGAAAATTTTCAGAAAAATCGTCACTTGGAGGGGCACTGTCTAACCGGGGATAGTTAAATCTGAGGCCATCAATAAGCCAGCCATTAGACCAGAATGAGATACTAATTAAATCTGGTTGAATCTCGTGTTCACTTTTGACAATGTTGGACGAAAAATCAGAACTGCCAAAGGATTTTTTATCTCCGTTGTTATAATGAAATTCGATTTTTACTATCGATGGTTCATCAGCACTTCCCCAATAAAAGTTGCCGCTATATATGACCATTTTATTTAAACCAGCGGTATCTAAGGACGAAATGATGCCGCCCTCACCACCGATCTGATAGATTTTTTCTTCAGAGTCATAAGTGTAAACAAATCCATCAATCGCGGCCCCGTGACGAATTGACAACTCATTGAGCTTACTCATCTCAACATTGACTGCGTATTTGGCATCAGTTCTGCCAAATTCATAGTGAAAAAACCTTTCGTTCGGAGGCTGAAACGCTGAAGAAATAGTGCTGAATACCAAAAAAAATATCCCAAGAAACGTCTTTGTTCCTAAGAGAAATCTGCGTTCAATAACCATATGTCCCTCCAGCTTCCCCGTAGGGCGAATAACATAACTTTATTGATAATGAAATTAGAATAGCGAACAAATAAAGAGACATAATTTATACATAATTATGTCTCTTTATCATAAATCTTAGTTTTCTCGTAAGCGTCTTCAAATCATTGAATTCCTAATATCGACACAGATATCGCCAAATAAGGCGGCATCTATCATTCTGAGTGGTATTCGGTGAGACGGACTATTTCTTCGATTTGAAGGCGCATTATTGGTCAAGCGGCTGCAATTCTTACCGGAAGGGAGCGAGGTAGTAAGCGATAACCCAACCTATAAAACATGGGAAATCAGCAAAAAAGATTTAGAATATAAAGATTTCCAAGAAAACAGCACTTCCTCATAGCTTCTGCAGAGAGAAAGTACTGTTATAGTAATCAATTATAAACAACCTACTCTCGTAGGTTTGATGCTAGGATGAATAACAGTCCCATTAGTATGAGCTAAATATATTCGTTCATTTTCTAGAACGCATACAAATTCTGATGATGGTTCAACTTGGCTTCTACAAGAAGACGGGTATTTTATCATCAATGGAGAATGTACAATCAGCGGCACTGCAACGAAATCTAATTTTTACTATAACGTTGTTAATGCTGAAGCAACAGGTTGTACTGATTTAGCTAAAAATGGTACTAATTATAATGGGGTTGTAGTTGCCTTCAATTATAAAGGTCAAAGATACCTCAATGGTCTGTTCAAGAATAGTTCAGGAATTCTGCAAGCAAATGTAACCTCAAGCTAAATTTTCTCCAATATACGAATGTAGTTGTCAGGTGAGGAGTTAAACAACTACATTCACTGCGTATCGGAACCTTTTACTTGATTATCGTCACAAAAACTAATTAAATAATAAATTATTCACATCTTGCCAAGTATCGAGCTGCCATTTTCATCAAAATGAGCGACTTCCACGCTTGATAAAAAACCTTTAGAAGTTTCAGTGACCCTGATGTAATCGTAGAACTTCACCTGTGTCCGGCTCTCTCTTCACTGATTTGTATAAAAACTCATTAAATCGTGCCGAAACCAAGCAATTACTCTATATTTATTTTTTATAAAAAATAGAATAATGTCTCTTGATTAGTACCTATATATGTATTAATTTAAATATTATTGTCACACGAAGAAAGGAGATTAAAATGATGAAACTTAGCCCTTTTTACTTCTTTATCTCCCCGAGAATGTCTTGGTATATCCTTGATCCATCAATAAAAAACAACTCAGAAACCTCTAATAACTAATTGGAGTGTAAGTATTTAGCATTATAATCTATGGTTATTTAGCCTACATTTATGCCAAATAAATTATAATCTACATTCATCTCCTTGTTGATAACTTGAAATCATCATCAAAAGACGGGGGGAACTAACTTCGAATTTCACTGATGATGTCATATTAGATGGTAAAGTTATGCTACGACCAAAACTTGAAAACTTAAACGCCTCTATTGGAAACTGTTTATTACAACGTAATGAATCAGGCGCAGAATTAATTCTTAGTAATAAAAAATCATTTTCTATCACAGCACCTGAGAGTTGTATACTTGAGACTCTCATTAAGAATGATAAGCTCATCTCTACCAAAGAAGAGTTGGTCATTTCCGCTTGGGGGAGCCCGGATATCATTGGTTCCAACTCTTTACCAGTTGCGATTACTAATCTAAGAAAAGTCTTAAAACTTGATAATATCAAAATCGTTAATATTCCAAGAAAAGGTTACAAACTTAATATCCCTGAATCTGAAGCTTCGCTAGACTTACCTAAACAGATAAAATTAAATCACTACCCTAAATACGCATTTTGGAGTATTTATTCAACGATCTTAATTACAATAATAATAGGTGGTTATTTCTCTTTCTGGCATGAATTTGAGATTGTCAATGTAAATGTCAATAATCAATCTAGTCAAATATGTTTAACTAAAAAAGATGAACTAGAATTAATCTTAACATCTTCTGAAAAACAAGTCGCTTTTACCGCAGCCTCTCAGACGGTTCCATAATCTCTCGTCATTTATAATTATGCTAAAGAGTACAACATATAATCACTGGCTCTAGTGTACGATTTATTTAAGGTAATTAAGTAAATCGTACAACCCTTTATCACTCTCTAACAACAAGGTAAAAAATTTTTCAAAATAATTTTATAGTTAATGACACCTATATACTAAGGCACAGTCCTACTCTCTTAAAATAAAATGGCCATTCACCTCAAGCTTTGCCTCTCCGACTTCCTTGGAATTAATTATCAATAATTAATTTAAAACGTTATAACATAACAATTAATGTGAGTTGTGTTTTATTAATTAGAGATAATATCAATGAAATGTAGTTGTAGTTATCACTTGAACTTGAAATACCTCAGCATTGCAATTTTGGCTTTGAGCTGTATTACCAAGGCTTTTGCTTCGATTCACGTCAAGGACGTACTCGGAAGGGAGATAGATTTGGAAAAACCAGCAAGCAATATTTTCCTAGGGTTTTATTTTGAAGACTATCTGGCCATCGTGGGACCAGATGCGTACAAAAAAGTGGCTATTTTCCCAAAAAATTCTTGGAAAGATTACCGTCAATCTCAATGGGCAACATATAAAAAAATCATTCCAGAGTTAGAAACGATTATCGATTCAGGCTCTCTTTACACTGGTACTTTTGATTTCGAGAAGCTCTTATTAACTAAGCCAGATGTTGCGCTTATTGCGGCATGGCAATATGAGGCTCTTGATGAAAAAGTTGAAATCCTTGAAAAGAGTGGCATCAAAGTTGTAGTTGTGGACTTCAACGCTCAAACGCTTGAAAACCACGTTGCTAGTGCACGTATTATAGGTCAAGTAATGGGCGCAGAAGAGCGCGCAGAGACTATTGCAACAGAATACGAAAGCGCCATTAACCTGGTAAAACAACGTGTTATGAAACATCTGGAAAACAAAAAAGTACGCAGTGTGTATGTTGAAGCGGGTACAGGTGGGCCGAGTGAATACGGTAAATCTTACTCAACGACAATGTGGGGCAACCTTTTGAACATGGCGGGTGCCGATAATATCGCCAGTGGGATGTTTGAAGGTTCTGCTCAGCTAACGCCCGAATATGTTTTGAGTCAAGATCCAGAGGTAATCTTTATATCCGGAGCCCACTGGGCTAAGCATAGCGACAGCGCACTGCTTGGCTTCGACAGCACAATGGAAGAAGTGCAGGCTAGATACCGCCCATACCTAAACCGTCCTGGATGGAAACAACTCACTGCGGTTCAAAATGGTGACGTTTACGGTATGTACCACTCAGGAACTCGTACTATTTACGATCACGTCTTCTTATTATACCTAGCGAAGTCGATTTACCCAGAAGCATTTAAAGACATTGAACCTAAGACATTACACCAAAATTTTTTTAAGAACTACATGCCGCAAGCGCTCAAAGGCACTTTCATGATTCAGGTGGAAGTAAACCATGAATAAAAGCATTAAAATGACGTCTAACCTTAATTCCAGCGGCGGTATTTATCAACGAATGCAGAAGCAGCGGAGTAAGATTTTGCTGGTCACCTTTCTGGCGATGAGCCTTTCCGCTTTGTTTGATATTGGTACTGGATCATCGTGGCTCGGTGTTGAGCAAGTTCTTGAAGCTCTCCTTGGTGGCCCCTCTGGTGACAACTTATCAACACTCATCGTCTGGCAACTTCGGCTCCCCATCACTCTCACCTGTATCATGGTTGGTGCCTCACTCGGCCTCGCTGGCGGCCTGATGCAAACCCTGCTAGCCAACCCCCTAGCAAGCCCCTATACCCTTGGCATCTCCGCCGCTGCTGGATTCGGTGCTGCCATGGCTTTATTAACCGGTTTTTCAGTGTTTGGTTTGCATTGGTTAGGCGTGCCGTTTGCCGCGTTTTTGACGTCTGGATTAGCGAGCCTAGCGATCTACCTTATTGGTAAGAGTCGAAATATGGACACCAAAGTACTCATTTTATCGGGTATTGTCGTTCTGTTCTTTTTCCAAGCTCTCCAGTCATTAACCCAATATTTAGCGTCACCAGAGGTGCTACAACAAATTGTTTTTTGGTTATTTGGCAGTTTGTTGAAAGCGAGTTGGTTGTCCTTCTTTGTTTCAGGAGTCGTTTTCATGTTCAGTTTATTCTTTGCGCTGTCGAAAGTGTGGGCACTTACCGCCCTCACTTCGGGCGAAGATCGCGCACTGGCTTTGGGGATTAAGGCAAGCAAGTTAAGGCTACAGATGTTTCTGCTTTGCTCCTTATTAACTGCGGGCGCAGTGTCGTTTGTCGGAACCATTGGTTTCATTGGCTTAGTAGCCCCTCACCTCGCAAGAATATTAGTCGGCGAAGATCAGCGTTTCTACTTACCTTTGGCCGCATTGATGGGCGCGTTGCTTTTATGTACCTCGTCCCTTGTTGCTAAGTTGATCGTACCAGGCACTATCATTCCAATTGGTATCGTCACATCCTTGATAGGTGTCCCGATACTTCTTTATTTTCTAATAAGCAGGAGGTTTATCTAATGAAGTCACTTTCAATAGATAATCTCGCCGTCACCGTAGGAAGAAAACTCGTTTTGGAGAAGGTAGAAGCGCACTTTTGGGGCGGAGAATTTTCTGCTATTTTAGGCCCAAATGGTGCAGGAAAGACGACCTTACTCAAGGCCGTCATGGGCATTATTCCTTCTGATGGGAAGGTTAATTCCAGTGGAGGGGACGGAAAAAAGTTAGCACCTAGCGCCTTCTCGTACCTGTGTCAGCTCAACAAATCATCCTGTCAATTAACTGTTTTTGAGTTTGTGTTGCTTGGCTTTGTGCATCAGCTGGGCTGGAATGTCACATTTGAACAAGAACAAAAAGCAGAATCCATCCTTATCTATTTAGGTCTGATAAATCTCGCTCCAAGACAGTTTTCTCAGCTCAGTGGCGGTCAGCAACAGCTAGTTTCCTTGGCACAAGCGCTGGTTGCTGAGCCCGACGTCTTGCTTTTAGATGAACCAACAAGTGCCCTAGATCTTAGGCATCAAGTTCAAATTTTAGACCTTGTTCGTCAATATACACGAGCAAGAGGTATCATCACCATTGCAGTACTGCATGATCTCTCTCTTGCAGCTCGGTACTGCGACCACCTTCTTTTGCTTAGTGATGGCGTCGTACAACACAGTGGTAAACCACAAGACGTGCTCGATTCTGAAAGGCTCAGCCAGATATATCAGGTTCAGGTGAACGTAGGTTGTTGCGTACATGGGCATACTCACGTCACCCCAATTCGGATCCTTGACACTGATTAAAAGCGTAATTGGAATTTATTATGACAATGACTAACAGGCATTATCAATTATTACTCGCTATATCTACATTTGAATCTCAGATCCAAGCTCTGACGCACTACAGTCTTGAAAATTGTGAGTGTTTTGCCCTTTTGCAGGAGAAACTGGATGAATTATCTTCTTGGATTTTGCAAGAAAAACCTCAGGCCATTAGCAAAGAGTTGGAGGTTACCCCTGAGCATGACCGTCGAATTAAACAACTTCGTGAAACTACCATAAAAGCCTTGTGTATGTTGGAGAAGCATCAATCCCAATGTGCCAGAGAGCATCAGCTCAATCTCAGTGAATATTTATACCAACTGTCTGAAAACACCAAAATTGAACTAAAGAACGCAGGGATTGGAAACAACTCACGAGTGCTGTTTATCGGCTCTGGTTCGTATCCGATTTCTGCATTCACTATATCTCAGTTTACCGGTGCTGTAGTTCATGGCCTCGATATTGATGAGCAAGCAGTGACGATGGCGAATCAACTAGACTTATCTCACTTGTCGACCACTTTTAGCTGCAAAGATCTAATTACTGAGTTCGTCTCTTTTCGACCAACCCATGTCGTAATCGCATCTTTAGTAGAACACAAATGGGAACTACTTAAGCAACTTCAACCCCACCTTAACCGCTCTCACCGTATCTTAGTCCGGTTTGGCAACGGTTTGAAATCCGCATTCAATTACCCTTTTAACCCTAACCTCATTGAAGGATGGGGAACAAAACTGATCCCAAACGATACAGCTATATATGATACCGTTTTGATGGAGCGAGCAGAATGACGGCTTCATTAGGAAAAGTATTAATCGTAGGCACAGGTCCAGCCGCATTTCAGACAGCAAAAATCATTAAAAACCAGTGCGAACAATTAGGGTTAGTAAACCGCTCATCCGAGCGCTGGAAAGCCATGTTCGAAAGTTTACACAACGAAAGTATTGCACATGTTATTGCTGCAAAACCCTCTTTGGAGCCACTGGCTGGACAAGTGATATTTGATGCTATTTTTGAAGATTTACGAGCAGTAGGTGGAGAATGGGATACATTAGTTATAGTCACACCATCTCATGCTTATGCAGATGTTCTGGTAGCTTTACCCAAATCTTGTTTAAGCACTATAAAAATAGTGGTTCTCATTTCATCCTTATTTGGAGGGCACCAGCTTGTAAAAGGTTTTTTTGCAGAGCTGAGTTTAGCCCCTAATGTGCTAGTGTTTTCCAATTACTTTGCAGCCACTAAATTCATAACTGGACAAGCTGGGATTCGTGTCATTACAAAAGCAGTAAAAAAACGTATTTATGCATACTCCAGTCAAGCTGAATGTGCAGTCCTGAATCTGTTGGCTCAAACTTTAGCAGATGTCAGTGTCGCAGTTGTCGAGTTGGAAAATGGATTTAGCGTCGAGGGACGAAACATTACCTCTTTCGTTCACCCCGCATTTTTCATTACACCATTCTCGCTCAATCATATCTTAAGTGAGACGAGAGAAGTTAAGTACATGTACAAACTTTTCCCTGAGGGGCCGATCACAACCGAAACCATTCACACTTTGGTTGAACTATGGCGCGATATATCAAGATTGCTGCTGCACTTTAACGGAACACCATTTAATTTGTTACAATTTCTCAATGATGACAACTACCCTGTGCATCCAGAAACCATCCATCGTAGTCAAATTAAAAAATTCATGTCGCTCACACCAATAGAGCAGGAATATTTAGTTTACGTACGATATAGTGCGATTCTGATAGATCCTTTTTCTAAACCGGATACCAATGGATGCTACTTCGACTTCTCTGCCGTGCCCTACACCAAAGGCAAGGTAGAGGAAGGCGAATTGTATTTACCTCGAATACCCAGAGAAGATATACAGACTCTTTACTGGCTTCAAGTATTGGGTATAGAACATGGGATTGCATTACCGAGCATCAACCGTGTATTAGCCATGTTCGAATCTTGGTTAAGAGAGTCTCAACTCCCTAACCTCTTGATTGAAGAATGTCACACTCAAGCGCAAAAATACCTCAAGTGGGTACGCCGAGCAAACGAGCTTTAGAGAGAGACTCATGAGTAACGGTGTAACGTTAGCTATATTTTCTGCTTTTATTTTTAGTGTTATGAACGCACTTATTAAAGCGGCCAGCTTAACGATTCCTAGCTCTGAAATTGTCTTCTTTCGAAGCGCCATAGGAACGGTTCTGATTTCGTGGTTAATGTGGCAAACAAATATCAGGTTTTCTACCACGGGTATTCCATTGCTTCTGCTCCGAGGTCTGTTTGGGGCGTTTTATCTGCTGGCTTTTGTATACACCATTGCCCACATGCCTCTAACGGATGCCATCATTTTGGCTTACCTGTCCCCGTTCTTCGTTATATTGCTTTCCAGCCTGATTCTAGGCGAAAAGCTGCCTAGAAAAGCGGCGCTCCTTTTGCCTCTCGTTTTAGTCGGAGTCGCTTTAATTGTTGATCCTTTTAACTTTGACACGTTTAATCTCTACGCACTAGCAGGGATAGCAAGTGCTTTTTTCGCAGCGGCAGCCTCTATTACTATTCGCCACCTAAGCAAGACCCACCATATTTACGAGATTGTTTTCTACTTTCTTTTCACTGCTATGCTGGTATCAGGTTACTTAATGAAAGATGAGTTTGTGATACCACAGGGCCTTGCCTGGATTTATCTGATTGCCATTGGTGTTGTATCACTGATTGGGCAAGTTTTTTTAACAAAAGCATTCAGTCATGAAAATGCTGGAGTGGTTGCAGTCACCCGCTATATCGGTCTGGTCTTCAACTTACTTTGGGGGGTTATTTTTTGGCATGAGATTCCAGACTGGATGACGGCATTAGGCAGCATCACTATTGTATTCGCATGTATATACCTTTCTTTGAAGAAACAATAGCTCACTTAAGTAATTAATGGCTCCTTGTATATAAAACAAGCCCAAATAGATAAACCTTCGTGGTGGTTGATTTAACTGAGTTATCCCACGTAATGAGAAACTTACTGCAAACCTTATACTGTGACTTTATCAACATTAGCGGCAAAATTCAGTGCATCACTACACCTGAGCCAACAGAGTCCGAGTGACAAGGCGATTAAGAATATCCCTAGCTTTGACCCGATCTTAACTGCTTCGATTGTTAGTGAAGTTAGTTCTGGTGAAAACATTTCAGAATGGTCGGCAATTTTCGGCATGTTTTAGTCACTGATTGTGAGTACGACGTTAATCGCCTTTCAAGCCTATGTAATTGAAAAGGTACTTATTGAATACGCAACTGAGTACAATAGCTGATGAAAAACGATGAACTACCCTTACGACAATCTTATTACGTAACAAGTTCATTGAAACCGTGACTTTGAATAGACACTAAGGAGCGGAATACATCATGGCGCAGGTCGCACAGATGACCTAGAAATAGTTCGATATATGTTACAACTTGCTTTGCGCCCAGCCATACTGCATCTTCATCAATCTAAAAGGTCAGAGAACCACGGTTAATGAGTGATTAGTTATATTGAACCCAATCAGTTGTTTTTTTAAGAATTTTAGGAATAAGGCTACGAGAGAGTGTGAATGTAGATGAGCAGATCGAGGTTCTGAATTTAGTTTCAATAAATGACGCAACAAAACCAGTTTTAATGCGGGTAGTTAAGTGGCACGGTGTGCCACTTAAGTAATTAAGGTTAAACTCCCTCAAAAACGGGCAGTGCTTCGAACATAACTAATATATTGATCACAATGATGACCACACCGTAAATAAATACACCAACCAACACCAACTCTCCTCCCGGTACTTGGTAAGGCTTTGATTTTTTATGACCTTCTTCATTATCCTCAAAATTGTGAGAGGTTACTTGCAGCCTCGATTTCCTTGCTAACAAGGCCGGTACTATACATGCCCAAATTGCAGCGGCCGATGCAGCATAACCAATTGCAGCAAGAAAGCCGAAAGGAAAGAGAAGAGAGAAAATCAACGGCGGAATAAATGTGACCGCCCAAGTTTTGGTTCTGCCTTTCGAAGTGGCATCAAATTGGAATAAATCGGCTAAAAAATCGAATACCCCCAAGCCAACTCCTATAAAACTCGACAAAATAGCGGCCGCGGAAAAAGCGCTAATGACATTTGATAACGTCTCTTCTGCTAATACTGCTTTTAGGCTAATGAGTAAAGTATCTATATTGCCACCTTCGGCAATGATAGGTCCGAAACTTACTCTTGGTAAGTTCCCATAAATACTCATTAACCAAACGGTGTAAGTAAAAAGAGCGATGATCGTTCCACCTATGATGGCTTTTTGTGCGAGCCTTTCCTCACGGTAGTAATCTCGTAATGTTGAGACGCTATGGTGGTACCCAAACGCAGTCAAGGCAATGGGGAAAAAGACCCAAACGTATTGCGCATACTCAAATTTCAGATGAGCAGTATCAAGCAAAGTACTGAGATTAACATTAAACCAAAGGCCTACGGTGCCAAAGCTAAAGCTAATGATCATAAAAAGCATTAGCACAATCGAAATACGGTCGACCATTTTTGTTGAATGCCAAACTAGCCCGGAAAAGATAAAAACGAAAAGGATGGAGGCTAGTTGGGGGGCAATACCAAAATATTCATTCAAAATTAGTCCTGAAGAGGTGATATAGGCATACAGCAAGATCCCCCCAACAAAGTAAATCATTAGGTTATTAAAGAAATTAACCTCTTTACCTAACAAATCTTTCGTTATGGAAGAGAAAGATGACCGGTAAGGGTAATCTTTTAAAACTTCGAGCAATAAACAACCACTGGTTGTCATGATAATCATGGTGAAAACCAAAGCCATTAAAGCCCCGATGGTCCAGACTCCAGCCCCAGCGGCTGGGAGCCCAAGCATACCAGCACCAACGCAAATACATGCGACGATGCAAGCACCTCCAATAAGTGAAGGCGGCTTGGTTGTTATTGCTGGTTTTGCACTGTCCATAACCTGTTTTGTACTATCCATAAGTGGTTACCTTTCATTAGTCCGACATTGCTTTTATGTATGAACATCACCCCATCCGTTCTATCTAATTCTTCTGAAGGATGACTATTAAAAAGCGCTAGAATCTGAACTCTAGCGCTTAAATCTTAGAAAAAAATAATAATTACATACTAAATTAGGCACATAATCTGACTTAAACAGAATAAAGTTCGTCTTGGTTTTCATCTTACTAAAGGATTATTCCCATGAGCGGGAAAAATCCTGATCTTTAAAGGCTGCAGCCAGGCCTGTGACCTGCTGCAATCGTAAAACCTCGTCTTGGTCCATCCCAAGTTCGTAACAAATTTTGTTATTCGTCCAACCCATTTCTTTAAGCTGAATGATAAGGTCTGCAGTGAGCTCTACTTGATGGGAGCCTCGCGCAAGGTTATGACGAACAGATGCCGACATACACTTTTCTTCAGGTAAATTAAGTACCACTGCGGGGATATAACCTTTTAAGGCTTGTAACTCTGGGTTATTTAACAGTAATTGATAACGATGGAAGCCATCGATAACGACGTATTTTTTCGCTGCATTCTTTAAACGATTGACCAAAATAGGCATAGTTACGCCATTTTTCTCCATCGACGTTTTTAGGAGGTTACTTTCTGGAGGCGCCATTTTATTCGGGTTGTATTGGTTAGCTTCTATTTCATCAAGTGGAAGCATTTCAACATGACAAGCCGGCGGTAAATCAGGAATAAGCTCGATGAGTACTTTGGCGGCTTTATTGTAAATTGCTACCTTATCAATTACTTGTTTGTTCGAGTGATTGATAGATTTCAAAGGCTTCTTGGGACGATGCTGATAAGCTAGAATAGGCTCACTTTTCATTAGTATTACTCTCTTCTCCATAGAGGGCATGGTATTGCTTTGCTAAGGACTTGTTGTACCCAAAAGAGAGTCCTCGGCACCAATAATCATTTTTAATCAGTACTTTACAAATTCTTCTCCAACTAGGAACTTGCTTCCTAGATTCCAATTTACTCTCTGCGTAATCGGGGATGCAGGTCACTCCTTTTTGAGGACCGTTTTTACGCCACCATTGTAAGAATTTAAAAATTCGATCACGATAGTGTTGTTCAACATGTGGCGGCATAGTTTTTAGAAGGTATTTACTGTATTGCCGGTAGCTAAGCCCCGGTGGTAATTCAAAGCGATAATAACCAAGGATACGGCCCTGATTTTTTGAATACCGAGCGCCAAAGTTACAGCCTTCAACTCTGGCTACTAATTTTTGCCAGGTATGAGGCTCCAAAATTTGATATAACCAAAGCCCTTTTCTTTGCTCATCCCCAAAAGGTTGGCAAAGCCGTTGCTGTGAAAGAGGAACGCCAGCCTTATGCATTAAGTCGTAAATACAGTTGTAATCCCAATTGAAGCGCGAGTTAGCGATCCAAATATCTGGAGTTCTCCAATCATAAAGAGGGTAAGCCATGTAGACATCGCTCTGCATTTGAGTCGTCCAATATTTATCATCTAATTTCTTTTTGGCACGATTTTTAATGGTTTTAAAACGATGTAAAGACTCATCCGCTCGTATACCAATGAGCACAGCAATTGGCGAGTCTTTCTTTTGTTGGTACCAACGAGCAAATTTAAAGACGAAATCCTCAAACTCCATACCTTTTTTAAAAAACGGAAAATACTCCAGATCGGAAATCACGCCTTCATGTTGTGGTATCTCTCTGACCCATTGCGCTTCCTTATCAGGATCCCAACAAAGCCATTTAGGCTGAAATTGTGAAATTGAATTTCTTAAGCTCAGCGGTAAACAAACCCAGTATGGATTTACTTCACCACGAAGTACCATACGCTCAATAAAAGCATGAGTTTCATGGTATTGGGCTTCGAAATCGACAATGAGTACATCAACAGGTAATCGACCACGTTTTTTTGATTCTTGGATAGTTAAATTTAAAAGAACACCAGAATCTTTCCCACCGGAAAACGAGACATAAAAGTGGCTAAAGTTATCGAGAAGGTACAATATTCTTTGGCGCGCTCCTTCGAGCACATTGTAATCCAGCTGAATCTTGTCTCGAGAGAAGGAACCTTTTCTTCTGCCCTTGGTAATCATAGGTCCGCCAATTTATTAATATTCAAATAAAAATATATAAATCCCGTGCCTTTTATAAATTAATTATTGGTAATTAATTTAATTTCTAAGCACCGATTTAAAGCTTCACAGTAAAGGGCCTCTCTTCCGTTTGTGGTGTAGGGAAGAGCGGCTTGGCTTACATTAAAAACTGAAGTGAATATTACCTCTTAAACCAACAACCCAGCTGTCATCAGCTTTTGAGTTATTCGGTAAAGAATAAAGATATTGCACGTTAGGGGTTAGGGAAATCGGCCCCCAATTCATTCGGTAATAAATTTCTGAGTTATAAGATTCGTCCACTACCCTAGGGCTATTAGGTTTAGCCCAACCAACAGCAATACCAAGCAGACCAGGCCCTACCCCACTATATCCGGTGCCCAACACGACAGAAGATTTGTATAGAGCCTCAGGTCCTTGCGCGACACCGGCTCTGAAAAATGGTATCCATGAGCCCGTTTTATATATGGACGACCAATTTGCGCCATAGTTTTCGCTAGCTTGCTCTTTTCGCCCATCACTGTGCCAAACGGTTAGGTGTGAATTCTTCAAATAAAAATCGTCTTTCGACTCCACCCAACCTATTTCTAGGGACTTAAAGTATTGATTATCATTAATGAACTGTTCAACACCATCGAAAGGCTTAGTCGAATCAGCTTTTGCATCAGAGAAACTTGCATAAAAATAATAATTTTCCGACATCATATGGCGTAGAACGCCGCCGAATGTTGATTCATCTGGGATTGGGATGGAACCGGAACCGGTACTAAACTGTAAGTTAGAAAAACCATAGTAAGGGTTACCCAACTGATAAGTATCAACATAATCAGTCGCATCTAAAAAACCAACCATCATATCGGTAGATTGTTTATTAAAGGTTTGTGTCCAATAAAGATTCGTTAACCTTAAACCTATATCACTAAAAGCGGGTTGGATTAAACCAAACCCTCCGACATTAGCCATGACAAACTCATAGGGCGTACTATCTGTATAACCGTGCTTATGATCGACCCTCAGCTGCAAAGCTCCAGTATCACTCTCTTTTTGATATGCAAGCCAATTTAATGTAATGCGTGCTATGCCAGCCGCTGCGCTGCTCTCCTGATCCGACAAGTTTTCACTCGACGTTAAACCAAACACATAGTAATCCACCGCACCCTTTAGAGCCTTCTCTTCAGCAGCACTCGTCCACGTTGGTGTGATAAAAACGCCAGCACCGACAAGCGTTAACCAAAAACGCTTGGCTTTCTCCGTAAATGGGACTTTTTCTCTCATATCAATAACTTCCTGTTGTTGTCATGGGGTTGTACGACTCAGCTCAACTTTATTTTTATTCAGTCGATTATTAATACGGATTTGGAAAATGAATACTTGTAATTAATAAATAATTTAAGTGTTCTGCTTTATTGATTTGTCATAATCATTTGTTAAAATAAAAAATCCCTCAATTTTAGATACCAACATCAAAAAATGAGGTATATACTATTTCTCATTCCTATATGGAGGCAGAAATGGAAAACCAACACACTACAACCACGTTTCAAGCGCTTAAAACCGGTGCAGACGCTTATATTCAACGTCGCAATCAACGTTTACTGGCTAATCACCGCAAAGAGTTGCGTAACTTCACCCGAGCAGAGGCATCAACCTACCTTGGCATTGATGCAAAAACGCTTGATCGGTACGTTACTGCCGCTGAGATAGATCCTCGTCGTCATGAAGACTCCCAATGGTCGATCGATATCGCGGAAATGTACAAGGTACGTAACCTACTGCCAAATAATCTACGTAAAGACGATAAGTTTATACGCAGTGAGCAGCAAAAAACGCAAGTGATGGTTATCCAGAACCAAAAAGGCGGGGTTGGCAAAACCGTTTCTGCCGCAACTATCGCATCAGGTTTAGCGACCGAGTTTCACCAAGAGTACCGTATTGGTTTAATAGATATGGATGGCCAAGCCACACTTTCAATGTATTACGCCCCCGAAGCCGAGCAAGAAGGTAACTTGTCTGTTGGTGATCTGATGATGAAAACCTTCGATCTTGATGAAGGTGAAACCGTTGAACAAGTTATCTCTGAAGCCTTTCTTGAAACGACTATCCCAAACTTACGCATTTTACCTGCAGCACAAAGTGATCGGGCGATGGAAGGTTGGTTTCATGAGCAAGTGTTCGGCCAAACCTTAGCTTCACCTTATTCACTACTAAAAGACATCATAGATAACGTTAAAGACGAGTTCGATATCATCATTATCGATACCCCACCTTCGCTCGGCTATGCGACCTTTAACGCGTATTTTGCCGCAACGAATGTAGTGTTCCCTTTGTCGATTACAGAGAATGACATTGATGCTACCTGCTCTTACTTCAGTTACATTCCACAAGTGTGGGCGCTGTTAGAGAACGCAAACCATGAAGGCTACGACTTCATGAAAATACTACTTACTAACCATCGTGATAGCTCAACCACGACCGAATTAATGAATAACCTGTACGATCAGTTCTCTCCTTACTTGTACTCTAAAGAGTTTAAGCACAGCGAAGCTGTCCGCCAGTCATCTTCCCTACTCTCGACCGTGTTTGACCTGTCCAAAAGTGAATACCCGAAAAGCAAAGCAACCTTCCAAAGCGCGCAACAAAACAGCTATGAAGTGACAAGCCAGATCTTGCGCGATCTTCTCAACGTTTGGCGTGAACAGGAGAACAAATAATGGCGAAAAAACGTGGCGGTAGCCCTCTAGGCAATGCTCCTGGTTCAGCGCAAGCACAACAGTCCGCGGCCAAAGCTAATTTAGACACACTCACAAATCAACTCAGCACTGAGCTAGAAAAAAGTGGACAAAACGCTGAAGATTACCTTAGAGCGACATTCGGATTAGAGTCCGTTGGCCAAAAAATGGTTTGGCAACTAGCTTCTGGTTCAACAGCGACCTTTAACGAAGTGACATTGTCACACGATCAGGTTAAGCAGAACTCTTTTGTGACTTTTGATGTTAATGGCCGTGACCAATCTTTGCTAACCAAAGAGTCATTGGAAGATTTAAACTCGTTAGAGTTTCAACAGTTTTACCCTGCTGTTGGTCGCGAAATAGATGGTCGTATCGATGTGCTTGATGGCTCTCGCCGCCGTGCTTGGTTCTTATTTCAAGAAGGCCGCGTAAAAACATTTCGAATTCTCGTCACCCAAGACGAACTGTCTACTGCCGATGCCAAAGCACTAGCAAAACAGTTGCAAACCGCAAAAGAGCACAACCAGCGCGAAATTGGATTACAGTGTCAAACTCTCATGAAGAACGGCGAACTCACTCAAGAGGATACGGCAAAAATCTTAAATATAAGCCGCCAAGCAGTAGGTCGAGCGCTAAAAGCAGCCAGTATTGACAGTAAATTGATTGCACTATTCCCTGTCGTTAACGACTTGTCTCATACTGATTATTCACTGCTAGCTAAAGTGATGAAAGCCTTTACCAATGATAATAAAGCTTTGAGTAATTTCATAAAAAAAATAACCAGTAAAGCTGTCAATGCTCAGCCTGAGCAGAGCCAAGAAGACGCCAAAGACGAGCTGATTACTTGCATTAAAACTGAGTTAAAGATTGTTGAAACCAAACAACAATCAGACAAAGCTACCGTGACTTTGTTAGCTGAATTCGACAGCAAAGGTATGTTCGCACGTAAAAGAGTGAAAGGCCGTAACTTCTCGTATGAATTTGGGCGATTATCCAAGGATGTTCAAGCTGAACTTGATGAAGCTATCCAATCAATACTAGGTAAACATCAGTAACCCTCTCAAAAAAGGCTCTATTTCCTCGGAGCCTTTCTCCTTCTCTATAATCACTAGAATCCTACAAAAAATAGGATGACTACAAGTAACACGACTAAGCCATTAATAACAAAATAGGTTTGGGGAACTTCATTATTAGACTTAGCATGACTTCATCCTCTATATCCAAAAAAATTGGCTAAGTGCAGAGTGCTTGACTCGAGGTGAGCCAACGTTTAAATGGTGGTTAAAACCTGACAAAAAAACCATTAATTTATGGCTAATAAATGAACTCAAAGACCTTGAGTTAATCCCACCCTAAAACAATCTATATTTCCGATTCTTGCGCTACAAACTGGGGAAGAAAAGCAAAATAATGCTACTTTCGGGTTGAGAACATCGACAAACACGCTATCCCAAAAGATTTTACGAGGGAAGTGACTAAAAACCGTAGCAAAACCGTCTGAGCGACACTATAAAGCATAGCTGGAAGGCGTAAAGAAGAACCACCGTAACAAACATCAACAACTGATTATTTTCTAGTATTCTCACCCTCCTTTTATTTCCTACTACACTAAAAAAAACCATGACCTCATAAGGACTGCTCTTTTGAAGGATTCTATCCTATACAAATAAAGAATTTATAATTTCATATACTCACCCAGCTAATAACGTATAAGTTAATGTTATTATACTGGTTTATCTATAAATAATATAAATCAGTACAAACTAATGGTTAAACACGTTTATTAATAATCATTTTTTATTAAAAATTCAGAATGTATAACTATAAATTGAAAGGGTACGATATGAATACATTCTCAAAAGGAGTTTTGGGGTATGGAGACACTTATATGCCGTTCTTTCCAATCATTTATCGACTTCTGCGACAATGATATCGTTGAGGGCAAAAATGTTCATTGCACCTTTAAAGCCTGTAAGGATAAAGACTGGCGTTGGATGCAAATCTACTTAGAAGAAAAAAGAGGTAAAGATCTCACCTTTAGCTTAATATGAAATTGGTGGCACAATTTCATTTTTTAAAAAACTCACACTTCAATTCAAAATATGAAACATTATATTAAGTCTAGATATAACCTAATAACCCCCCCTAAGAATATGGAGAAATGCTATGTTAAGAGCACAATTGGACAACGTAAAACTACCTATAGGTAATTGCGTATTGCAAAGAGACGAATCGGGGGCTCAACTCATTCTCAGTAATCAAAAATCATTTTCAATCACCCTGCCTGAAAGCTGCATATTAGAAACTCTGATCCAAAAAGAAGAATCTATCTCGACTAAAGAAGAGTTAGTCATTGCTGCATGGGGTAACCCGGATATCATCGGCCCTAACTCTTTGCCAGTCGCTATTACCAACCTCAGAAAAGTATTAGAACTTGATAGTATAAAGATCGTTAATGTTCCAAGAAAAGGTTACAAGCTCCATATCCCTGAGTTTGAAACTTCTCTAGACCCACCCAAACCGATAAAATCACTTCATTCTAACCATTTCAAAAGAACATCCAATAACTACCTAAGACTCTATCAATGGGCTCTTGTGGTCTTATCTTCTACTACCCTCTCTGTACTAATAATCAGCTATTTCTACTTTTGGCACACATTTGACATCGTCAACGTCAACGTCAACGTCAATAAGCAATCGAGCCAAATCTGCCTAGCTAAAAAAGATGAACTTAAATTCATCATCTTAGCCTCTCAAAACAACTTAGTTTATCAGCCCCTAGAAAGCTATCACACTAACCCATAACCCTCATTACTCTTTAATTTTTCAGAAAAAGAGAAACAGCCCCTTTGCTGTATGCAAAGGGGCACGACTTAAAGTGCAGGTTCAAATGTAGCGTTAAAGTGTCTCAATACCTTAGGCTCATAAGTAAACTTTAAACCTGCAATCGATGAAGCACGTTTCTTTACTTCTTTAAAAGCGGCAATAATGTAATCAAGGTGGGCCTGTGTATAGGTTGCTCTGGGAATAGCTAAACGAAACAATTCAGCTGGGCAAGGAAGCTGCTTTCCTGTTTCAGGATCACACCCTAGTAATAAAGAACCGATTTCTGCACCTCGAATTCCTGCCACCTTATAAAGCTCACAAGACAAAGCATGTCCCGGAAACTGTTCTGGTAAAATATTAGGTAATAATGCACCAGCATCAACAAAGGCAGCATGCCCACCCGCTTGCTGGCAACGAACCCCTAACGCTTCTAAGCCATTAACTAAATATTCGACTTGCTGCAAGCGTGACGCTAACCAGTCTTCTTCCATTCCATCATAAAGCCCAACAGCCAAACGTTCCATCGCCCCACCTTCGAGGCCTCCATATGTTGGAAAGCCCTCCAATAACACACATAACGTTTTGCATTCCAACTGCACATCTAAGAAGCTATCGTCTTTGAAAGCGAGTAGCCCCCCAATAGGAACCATTGCATCTTTTTTTGCTGACATAGCAAAAATATCGGCATATTTAAACACTTCTCTAGTGATCTCTTGAATACTCCACTCTGAATAGCCTACTTCACGCTGCTTAATAAAATAAGCATTCTCAGCAAAGCGGGCGCAATCCATAACAACAGGGATATCATAAGATTTCGCTAATTCATAAACAGCCTTAAGATTTCCAATAGAGACTGGCTGGCCACCTGCAGAATTGCAAGTAATCGTGCTCACAATATAAGGCACGTTTTTAGCTCCAACCTCTTCGATTCCAGCTGCGAGCGCTTTCAAATCAAAGTTACCTTTAAAGTCTGCTTTAATTTTAGTATTAAAAGCTTCAGGTAAAGGCACATTGATCACTCGACAGTTATTGTGTTGGGTGTGCCCTTGTGTGGTATCAAAAAAGTAATTTGAAAATGCAGCCATTTTGTTTCGTTCTAGCCCCTTATCTCGCTCACATTTATTGATCAAAGCGGGGACATATAGCTGTTCAGCTCCCCGCCCTTGGTGTGTGGGGATGGTAAAATTATAACCAAAAATATTTTTTACCGCTTGACTAAGTGTCCTGTAGCTTCGACTGCCACTGTACGACTCATCACCTCTCAACATTGCAGACTGCATGGCTTGCGTCACTGCACCTGTACCACTATCAGTCAGCAAATCGATAAACACATCGTCACTCTCTAATAAAAAAGGGTTGTACCCTGCTTTCATCAGCGCCTGCTCTCGTTCTCGCTCCGTTGTTCTTTGAACTGGTTCAATAACCCTGATTCGATAAGGCTCCGGCAAATAGTGTGAATCCATCGGATGTTCTTGATTATTGCTACTTACTGACATAGGTATTTCTCCAGACATTTTTATTATTAAATGAGTGCTTGGGGAAGGCATAACTAAAACTCTGTAGTCAGTACATTCCACCCTGGTTAATTACGGATTAAGGCGCTTCTAGCTTTTCTCAATCCAACCTCATTAAAATTAACCCAAAAAATGGGTTTGGATATTAATTTCAGCGTAAATTAACTATTAATAAACAAGGTATATTAAGTAAAAAATGGAACTGGAGAGGCCAAAAAATTGCGCTTTCCCAAGAAAGAAAATATTCAAATTCACGCGCAATTGGCAAGAAGGAGAGTAAAGCTAAGTCATTAATTTTTATTATTAATAATAATTAAATAAAAGATATATTCTCTATAGTTTTACTATAGAAAATCATGGTATTGATAAAGAAAATAAAGATACCTTTCTGGTAAAATAGAGATAGCGATTTTATTATGATTCTAGGCAATACATTAGTTGTAGGCGCAGGACCCGCCGGCATTCAAACCAGTCAGATTCTTTCTCCTTTTAGCAAAAAAATAGCTCTCATAAGCAAAAGTTCTCATCAATGGGAGAATAGAAAAAGACTAATGCGACAGCACGAAAACGTTGCTAACTGTGAAGTAAGTAATCCACAATTAGCACCACTAGTTGGTCTTATTAAATTTGATGAGCTTTATACAGACTTATCTCCCCTTCCCTCTTCCTGGGATACGTTAGTCCTAGCGACTCCCGCTCACGCTTATTGTGATGTGCTGGCTTCTTTTTCTGAACTCTGCTTAAAAAATCTAAAGCAAATCATCCTTATGTCATCCATGATCGGTGGGTGTCTTATTCTAAAAGGGATGTTAAAAAAGAAAGGGGCATCTCCAAATATCATTCTTTTTTCTAGCTACTTTGCAACGTCTCATTTTTCATATAATCCAACAACACAGCACCCCCTTACTGTCACGACTAAAACTGTGAAAAAAAGGGTGTATATTTATCTCTCCGAACCCAATGAGGTATTGTTTAATGCTTTAAGAAACGCCTTAGAAAAAGTTGAAGTTCAAGTCATCCTATTTGATAACCCATTTAGTGTAGAAGGCAGAAACATCGCAACTTATGTACATCCTGCTTTTTTAATCAATACGTTTTCTTTAGATCATATTATTTCAAACGAAGAAGACATTAAATATATGTACAAGCTCTATCCCGAAGGCCCTATCACCATGGGGTTGATCAAAGAATTACTACATCATTGGAAATCAATTTCTCGACTACTAGAGCATTACTCAGCGGAACCAATCAACTTGCTTCAGTTGCTCAATGATGAAAACTTCCCTATACATGAGGTTACAATTCCAAGGAATAAAATAGATTCTTTCAATGAACTTAGTGAGATGGAGCAAGAGTACCTACTCTATGTCCGATATAGCACAATACTGATAGACCCAGACCCTTTTTCAGAATCCAACACAAAAAAAAACACTTTTGAGGTTTCAGCTAAACCTTATCTCAAGGGAAAGGTTAGGCAAGGACGACTACAACTACCTAGAGCACCATTAGAAGATTTGCAGACACTTTACTGGCTTAATCACTTAGTTCAACAATCTAGCCTTGTTTCTTCTATCACCTTTCAATCAATAGAAGTATTTGAATCTTGGGTAAAAGAAAGAAACCTACCCAGTACATTAATCCAAGCCTTAAAACAACGCGCTTATGAATACTACGTTTATGCGACACCTTCTCTCAGCCAATAAATTATCCTTAATTACTATAAGCATAGAAGGTGTTTGCTTAGCATTTTACTGTTTTGCTTCACAAGAAGTAACGAAGGAAAAGGAGATTAAGGTGCGAATAAGAAAAGCAACTATCAACGACATATCCTCTATCAATGCTCTATGTCATGAACAGCTGGCAGGCAGCCACAGTAAAATTAGGCATTACAACAGAGAGCAAAACGAATACAGCTTGAATGATTACAACTTAAGTAATCTAAGAATTATTGACTTACTTTTCACCGAATCCTTGATGAAAGAAAAGATCGAGAATAAAAACATTTATTTTTTTGTCGCTGAAACAAAAAAGAAACAAATAGTAGGCTACCTAATAATCAGTGTTCATTATCCTAAAAAAAAGCCAGTAATCCAACAACGAGCTCCATCTTTCTATGCTTATATCGAACGGTTCTATGTATCGTGTCAATATCACGGACAAGGTATTGAACTAGCACTACTCAATAGTTTTGATTATTGGAAAAAACACAAATCAACCCACTAATATTATCTTTCAAAATACGGGGAAAAGTTGTCAATGCTCAGGCTGAGCATTGACAACTTTTCCCCGTATTTAAATTAGTCTAAAACGATTAGCTTTCCATTCAAGCGCCTCAATCACACCTTATTGATACATGCATCCCCAATCAAAAAAGAAAAGGTGAAAACCAGTCCCACAAGTAAGGTGGGAGAGGGTAGTACACACCATCACCCCTCCGGCCGAAATAGCATATTCAATTGGGTAGCCTGTCCGAAATATTCCTCCAAACAAATAAAAACTTCTGTCGCTGTAAGGCTAGAAAGGGACCCCAGACACTGTCATCACATCAATCAAGATATGGCTAGCGCCGCCCCAAGCAAATGCCATCCCGATCCCGTAGGAATCCTAAACCGAAATAAAGGCGAGGGCAGCGAGTAACCATGAGTAAATACATGCGTAGAGCCTCGATGCTTGATGTGTCTATTACCAAGCTTAAGCACGTATTCAAACCAATTGGGGGCAGTTACACCTTCAACACAATGAGGCGATGAAATTACAGCGCAAATAGCGCCAACAATTAATGTGTGATTGAGCCATTTAATTGTGAATAAGTATCGGAAGTAGAGCGGAGAGGAAAGCGAGTTTTTGAAGGTAAAGGTCAAACTTGGTTGTTACCACCGTATAATTGGACTCATTCCTAATTACTAAAGAATTAGAAGTGAGTCCTTCCATGGTATCTAAGTGGATAAATGAACTTGTTGAAAGCGGTCTATTATCAACAGAATCGTCATTAGAAAATAACACAACTGATTATTCAACAGAGCAGCTATTTTTCATCGTAATTGATACTGCAACAATGTCTGAACGAGAGTTGGCTGAATACTGTAAGCTAAAGGGTTATTTGTCGATGACGTTAAAGCCAGGCGAACACTATCAATCAAGGCACAGAGTACAACATCGGCCTCCTCATTATCACACAATGAAAATAAGCAACTACGTGAATATCGCCGAAAAATAAAAACTCTAGACAAAAGAATTAGCACGTAAAGAGAAATCACGCACTGAAACGGCTTTATTACCTGATTCTGCGGGAAAAGTTCAATGCCCTCAGGGAAACCAGCGAGGAAGACTGATTCCTATTCCAGAGCGGCTTAAAATTGTCACTATTGTTGACGAAGCTGTACGTAAGGGGACAACAAAGACAACAGCTTGCACTACCCATTGGATTGTCCATACGAACGTTTCAGCGCTGGACACAGAATACAGGAGAAATCTCAGACGACAAGCGACAACACCTTCATAAAAATGAGCCTCACAACAAGCAATCAGAAACAGAAAGACAGCAGATCTTAGATACCTGCAATGCTCCAAAGTATGCAAACCAAATCAGGTCTGGAATTGGGGGAATAGGAAGCAGAGTTACTCCAAAGGACAATATGGCGAGAAAGGTGCGTTCATAGGAGCACTGCACTCTGACAACGGTGCTCCTATGAGAAGCTACACTATACTTGCAAAGATGTATGCCCTTGGAGTAGTAGATCTTACCTTACTCTAGGCCTTGAGTAAGCAATGACAACCCATACTTAGAGTCGTTGTTTAAACCAATAAAGTATTGCCCTTCTTGGCCACTTGATGGGTTATCTTCCATTGAAGAAGCTCAATGTTGGATGGATAACTTTGTAGATTGGTAAATAATGAGCATAAAGTATATAACACCTCAACAGAGACAATGCAGCGAGGATAACGAGACTCTCCGTCAGCGTATATAAATCTACGGCCAGACTCAATTGGCTCATCCAGGCAGAATCGGCAAACAAGAGACTGGAGTTATATCTATGAGGTGTACTTGACCCTAAAAAGTGCAGCGTAACCATTAGTGTTACTGAATTGTAAAAAAACGACAACTTGCTTGAAAAACAGCGGGAATCAGTGATCGGTTTAAACCTAAATGGATTATCAGAATGCTCCGATATACACAATCCAATCGGTATATGTAGCTTCACACATCACCACCAAAAAGAGATAAAGCCCCATTAGTTTCTATCGATCGATAGCTTGCTTGCTACTGAGGTAACTGTGGCGATACGACGTTGATACTCCCATTCAGCTCGCGAGATTGTTCAGTTGTCGAGTAAAACGGCATCTTGCCAATAACCCCAATGTAATGCTTTGTGGCTTCAAGCCATCCTTCTGGGTCATATTCATCGATATTGAATTTCATGCCAGCACCAAGCTTACTCTTCTCTGGGTAGCACTTAAGTACAGTATTAAAAATTAAATCCGGATCCACTTTTGGTGCCGGCGGGAGGGTATGGGTTGAGACATTATAGTGGGGATCTTAACCTTTTAACTTTTAAAGTAGGGGGGGGGTCGTAAGACTTGATTTCTGACGGAAGCAACTCAGCTTCTTCTCAAGGGATACTCATCCCCCAATCATTGGCGTAAGCAGCACTGAACCCAAATAAACTAATCCATATAAGGAAAACATTAATCAACACGCGTTGACCTTCTTCCCATTCCTAACATCTGTAAATCACCAAGCACCCACAACCATAAACCAAATCAAGGTTTTGCTGTGTCTAACTTACATCGCTTACTAAGTTAATTAACTGTGAAAAAGACGTGACAATAGGCCAAAAAGATAGAAGAAGTAGTCCTTGCTTGACGCCATTAACCACACTTTGGAAGATAGTAAACATTTACGTACTATCTGTGCTTTCTAGTCAGTTTATGCGTATCATCGAAGTAAAGCTTGAGTATCAAGAAGATAATCAGCCAAGAAATCCACTTTTATCAAATTGAGCCTCCTCCAAGGCTTATAATGTTCTGAATGTACTTTGTTGTCTTGGGACCATTTTGCAATGTATTTCATCTCCCTACCTAAATTGTACACTCCAGTAATTGTCTGACAGCAAACTGGTTTCTTTACGATCACAATTTGACGGAAAGCATCTTGGATCATTAACAATCAATGATCCACATAACGTGTTTCCATCTAGACAATGTGACACTGTTACTTACTATTTTTACCAAGCTAAAAACTTAGTTCCCCCCATTTATTTTATATCACTGGTGAATACCTACAACGATCAGAGTAGTAATCCCCTAAGATGCAAGTACATAACAAAAAGTTAATGGATCAAATAAGATTGTTAGAGTGTTAACACTTACTTAATGAGCAACGTCAAAGCTCCCTAGAGATTTGACGTTGCTCGTTAAGTCACCGGCTGAACCTAAGTGAAGTTGGTATTGTTATAAAACTAGATCCTAAAGGTTCTAGTTTCTTAGTACCCGCCTAAAAATATGAACATTTGCCGAAATAATATAGATATTCACCGAAGGTATATCAATATTTACCGAAGACATATTGATATTAAACGATCAAACATATAAACATTTACCGAATTAAAGAATTTCACTGTTAACATTAACCGATCTAGAAGATAGGGAAGATCATGATTTAAATTTAATTTATGGTTATTAGGCAAAGTTGTCTAAAAAACGATCAAAACATAGGCTTGATTATTAATCCAATAGTTAGTTTGATCCTTAACACTCAAGTAAACATTTACCGAAGTAAGTGGTTATTTACCGATATTTATACATAATTTATGTGATGTACTATAGATATTTACCGAAATCATATAGACATCTACCGAAGTTAGTGAGGTAAGTAAGGTTATCTGTTAGAATAATACTATCGCGTTATTAGGTAATGATCATGACTTCAACATCTAGCTCTAGTTTGACGGTTATTAATGAAGAAGACCGTAAAAATCGGTTTATCTCATCCATTTTATTTTCGAGAGCTACCATCTTTCATCCAGCTTCACGCTTAACATCCACAATGCAATCCAAACTCATTGAGATTGCACAAAGCGGGGGGACTGATCCTAACTATCCATTAGAAAGCGTGAATATTAACAGTTATGGAAAAAACTTCAGAGTTGATCTGCATGTTGATTACCTACTTCAACCACATCGAGATATCTTAGAAACCATGCTGGCCTATGCCCAAACTATTCAATTGGACGACAATTCTTATGATGCTGGCTCACGTTTAACTTGGTCTCAGGTATACCAAACCATAACGGACGGTGATATCTCTGATACTCAACAAGATGGTTTCGATTCATTTATTGATCGAGATGCGACTGTTCTGTCAATGGGTATGTATGAGTTAGCAACCCGAATGGGTATGGCGACCACTCGCGCGAACTATGATCAAATAGAGCGTCGTATTACTCAGTTAGCAACGGCTCACTTGGTGATAAATGAACTTGATGAAGAGCAGAATGTAGTCAGCAAAAAGCCGTTAGAGTTTGTTCAAGATTACCGATTTTATTGTGATCGAAGTAAATTCAAAACAGGTCGTAAGAACAGTAAGAACCTCACTAACCACGTGTTCTTAGTGCCAGATATGCGTTTACTGCAAGCAATACGCGACCATGGTTACTACTATCGATTAGAACAACACAAAATGACCAACTACAGTAAACCGTCGGTTCGTTCATTCTTAAAATACATTACTACGCATAAAGCTGAATTCTTACACAACAAGAAGTTTGAGTGGGCACTCGATAGCTACATTCAATCTATTGCTTCAAAAGTCAGCCATAGCTTCCGTAGTGATCTCAGAAAAGATTTGTTGGCTAATGCCGTACAAATCGAAAAAGACTTTAGCCTTCAATTTCGCGATGTAGGTAATGGTATACAGATATTTTATATAGGGGAGGGTGGATCATGAACACTCAATCTCTTGATAGCTTGATGTCTTCATCTGCAAGTCAAAACCTAAGCTTCAGCCTGAAAGGTTTACTTAAAGGACATGTAGGCATGTTGATTGCTGCGCCTAATGTCGGTAAGTCTCATCTAGCATTGTGTATTGCAATGGAACACGCTTCTTCAATGTCTTTACTCGGGATGAGCGCGGCCGGAAAACCCGCAAAAACTTTGGTATTGAGTTCAGAAGACGGAGTTGGCGTGATTCAATCTCGCATGAAAGAAAAGCTGACTAATTGCACTGCCACTATTAAGTCAGAGCTAAAAAATAATCTCCACTTTCTAACCGATATTGAACCGATAGTGATCCCGCCAGATAGCTCTGCACAAGAACAGGCAGAACATAAGCAGTATTTAGCACAACTCAAGCAAACCTTCTCGGAATTCGACTTAGTGATAGTGGATACGGTGACGGAATCAATAGGCCGTTGTGAAGAGGTAAAACACGATCGCTTAATCAAAAATGTTTTTCAGAGCCTTGCCAGTGAATCAGGTGCCAGTTTGTTGCTTGTCCATCATGTAAATAAAGATGAGATCCGCGGTAACCAAGAAATTACCATGGCATCAGGCGCAGGTTTAACATCGGTAATGCGACTAACAAAGTGCTTGTTTACGTTAAAGAGAAACAAAGAATCTTTGTCGATTAAATATCTTAAGAGCAATTATTTACCTGAAAATGAAAATCAAGAGTTTGCGGTTGAAGTGAGACAAAGCCTCACTATTAATCCACAGGTATTCAGTTTAAAATCTAAGGCGTCTAAGCCTGCTCGCTCAGCGCAAAGCATTAAGCAAAACCCAAAAAAAATCACACTGCCCGGAACTATTCCAGAGCAAAAAGAAATTGAAGAGCGAAAAAACCTTAGAGACGTCTTGTAAGTAACCTATCACACTTTGAACAGCACCGACATCCGGTGCTGTTTTCTTATCTGACACTGTTCGCACTTTCTGTTACTCGTTCAACTTTTTCGCTCAGCTTGTTCAGTTTGGATCGCTTTTACTTAAGTAGAAAGCATGGCGAACTACGCGTATTTAAGAGTCTCCTCAGACAGCCTAGATGTGGCAACAGGAAAGAAAAAATGGCGGTAACGTAAGTTAGTCGAGGGTATGACGAACGGAGATTACATCGTGTTTATTGAAGTCATTCGAATTGCTCGTTCGATGTTACAAGTGCTTGAGGTACTTGAAGTGCGTATGGAAAAGAAGATCAATGTTTATATAGCTAAACATAACTTACCACTGGATGGTTTAATGCAATCTTGCATAACCGCTACGGTGCTAGGACTTACGGCAGAAATAGAGCGTGAGTTTATCTCGATGAGAGCGAAGGAAGTACTTAAAGATGGGCTTGGGGATTAGTCCCACAGAAAAATTGTTCGATGAAGCGCCGAGTACGCTGCGTGACTATATTAAGCAACGCAAGTTAACCCTTAAATTAGCTTGAGGGTTAAGAGATTTGTGAAAAGTGCTTAGCTGGAGATATGTGTTTACTCAGAACGGCTGCAATAACTATGTGCTCTTGTTTCTGGATGTAATAAATTACATGGTGCTTTAAAGGAAACCGGAAGTAGTTTTGGCCCAGTTCAAAAACTTCTATGCTGAGCAACTTGTTGTTCGCCAGTAATTCCATAGATTGCTTTAGTTCTGAAAAGTAAGTAGTCCATTGTATTTGCCCCCTTCGCTCTAATGTATAGCGACGAATCTCAATGAGATCAGATTGCGCTGCAGAAGAAAGCTTATAGTGCATCATTAATCAAATTTACCTTGGTCAAATGCATTCATGAAGTCGTTACCGTCAACTAGGTTATCTGATAGAGCGTCGGCTTCTGCTTGTTCGAAGCGTGATTTAACAACCATCAATTTCAGAGCTTCAAGTTGCTCATATTCTTCACAAGACATCATCACCGCAACTGGTGAGCCGTTCTTATTGATTTGTATGGGTTCACGTTGAACTTTCATCAACAAATCGCCAAATTTGGTTTTAGCTGTATTAGCTGTAAGTGATTGCATAATATTCTCCTTTTCGTTCATTATAAACGAATCGAACGATTTAACCAATTTGTATGATTCTGTGATTGGAGGCAATATGAAACAATGTACATAAAGGTATCTTAATGTTCACTTTAAGGTTCGTTTTATGAAAATCAGTTATGCCTGTGTTAGTACTCAAGACCAAACGTTCAACTTGAACAGCTTAAAGCCATAGGCTGTGAAAAAATTTACCAAGAACAGGCGAGTGGTAAATCCTCCTATAGAGAACAGCTTAGTCTGTTGTTGGACTTTGTGAGGGAAGGGACGTCATTCACGTTACTAAAGTCGACCGTATTGCTCGTAATACTATCGATGCATTGCAAATTGCATCAGCTAGCGCAAAAGAACGCAGGTTTGGTTTTTCATTGATCTAGGAGACTTGGACATCAACAGTGATGTGGGCCAGGTTATCTATACCACCATTTCGGTGTTCGCAGAGATGGAAAGAAAACGCATCTTACAGCGCTGTAACGAGGGTAGGGAGCGAGCTCGCACACCTCGGACGATTTCCTAATAAGCAGTTTCAACAACGCATTCAAGAGCTTGCAGAGCAAGGGATGAATAAGCATACGCTCAGTAAAGAGTTAGGGTGCAGTCGCACAACTTTTTATTAAGGTACTAGATTGAAGGATTGGGTAGTGAAATAACAAACGAGCATAAATTTATAAATTAATATTCGAAAGAAGTGAGCGTAATTTTTCTGAAAAGGAGATTAAATAAAAGTTCGGACAATACATGCTCATTGTTTTAATAGGGATTGTGCTAGCAGGCTGTAGCGACAAGGAAGATGCTATCTGTGGAAGATGTATCAACCTCACCCTCAGAGCCGAAGAACCCAATGCCTTAGGTAATTTAGTCGAAATAAAAATACTTCCCCCCGAAGGGCAATTATCTGTTCCCGCAAATAGTAAGATGAAATTGCGGATAATTGGTGTCTATGAAAATGGGGAAGAAGACCTTACTGAACAAGCCGAGCTGAGAATACTAGATAATGTATCAAACATTACATTCACAGAGGATAACCAGGTACAAGCCGGTGTTTGGGATCCATCAGGTGCTTCTTATAATAACACAAGGATAGAAGCCGAGTTTGAAGGCATAAAAGCTGAGTTAATCGTCAATGTTATGGAAGGTGTATGTGATAAAGCGCTGACGTTAGCCCAAGTAGAGTCCTTGGATGGGACTTGTGTGATGTCTCATTCATATGACGGCAAAGAGTACCTATTTGTTCCACGAAAAAAATTTATGGACAGGCTAGGGTACACCGCTTCTAATATCGAAGAAAACGAAGGGCGAACTTATGCGATAATTCATAATGATAGTTACCCTTATGCACTGTTTAGAAGAGATGGTAAAGGAATAACTTTGGAAAATTACGAGAACGAAAATAATCCATACGGCCAAGCTGAAAGGTATTGTAATGACCTCGTCAAAATGAGTTTTAATAATAAAGATGGCTGGAAAATGTCAACCTTTGAAGAGCTGGAAGAGCTTATATTCCACCATGAAAACAATAACTTATTGATTTCTGGAGGCTTACCTCTGGACTACTTTAGCATCTGGAATTCGGACAAACCTCCTTCAGGCCTATTATATGGTTTTCTAAATAATGTAAACAACGTGGAGAAGGTCCCCCACTATTTATCTAGTAGACATGCGATTTTGTGTAGGTCTGAATAGATAGAACCGCACACGGCACGTGCGTGCTGTAAGGCAGCCAGACAAGCTGCCTTTACCTCCTATTACTTTTTCAACCTTATCCAAACTCAATTTTTCCATATCCATATCCCTCTTGATTAGTTTGCTTTTTGTACATCAACATAACGATTACCACTAAAACCGTTACTCACTCAAGTAGACAAATTCCTTTTTATTCAGAGTGGGATATATCTATCGATGATTAAATAAATAACCTGATTATTTAAATAAAAATAGACCTTGAGAATTTGTTTAATAATAAAATTGTCACATATCTATAAATAATGGAATTAAAGGAACTAAGATTATTGTATTTGGCAGCTCTGATTTGATAGGCGAATAGCCCTGTTTAATTTGGTACGACCAATGCTGCGCCCCATCCTTTGGTTTAATAAGCTTTGTGGCTGCTGTTGTTCTATCTGCTTAAGTTGCATTATCACGTGTAATTTATTGGCGCAGCGGTGGTCGTGTCGTGGTGTTATTGTCAAATTTTACACCTATTGGGGCTTCTCTAAATGAATGGTTCGCGTAGCTGAAACTATGGTTTCTGCTCGGTGCGCAATGATGATGCGAGTGATATTTAGTTGCTGCACGTGTTGGTTAATATTAGCATCAAGGTGGCTCGTAGATTCATCTAAGCAGAGAACTTTGGGCTGATTATAAAGCGCTCAAGCGAGGCAAAGACGTTGTAATTGCCCGCCGGAAAAGCTAATTCCCATTTTTCTAACTAAAGAATAAAAGCCTAAGGTAGTCGTTGAATCTCGGCTAAAATGTTAGCGTGGCGGCAACTCTCTTTTAATCTTTCCTCATCATATGGGCTATCAAACATGGTGATATTTTCACTCAGTGTTCCTGAAAGTAGAGGATCATTTTGCATTACACTTCCTAGGTGTGAACGATAGGTTGTTTTATCTAGCTTTTGGATATCGATACCATCTAGGTAAATGGTTCCAGTCGTCGGGGAGAGTAACCCAAGAAGGAGTTTAAGTAAGGTTGTCTTGCCGCATCCATATTCGCCTGTGATTGCGATACTTTCTTCGGGTTCTATTTCAAAACTGAGTTGGTTTAGCACCCAAGGTGCTTGGTCAAAATAACGAAAGCTTACGTTATCAACTACCCACTGCATGTAATAAGGAGCTATTAATGCGGCGGATTGAATGACCACTGATAACATTAATAGTGTAACTAGGGTGCGTTTTAACCCATGAATCTTCTCCCACAGTTGGCTAATTCGCCTGGTCTCGCGTTTGTCTTGTTTTTTTAAAGTTACTACTGGGGGGGTAGTTCGAGTGCGATCCCGGTAAAGCAGCGAGCAAATTCAATTGTAGATAACTGGCGCTTATCCTGAGCGGGGTCATTGATATCAACCTTTCCATTACACACTTTCGTTAGCACTACAAAATGGTTTAAGTCCCAATGAATAATGCATGGCAAAGTAAGCTGATCTAACTCTTCTATTTCACATTGTACCGCTCGTGCTATGAGTCTTATTCGACTAGCTAATTCCATGACCTGTTTTAAATTCATGCCCTGTGCACCAACCCTTACCATGCGTCTAAGTGATGCGACATTATCCGGAAATCATCGCGACGTACGCTAACGCGCATTCTGATACTTCGGATTGCATCACCAAAGGTACGTGTTTTAGATGTGTGTAATGTAATCGATGAAGAAGGTTATGGGGAGTTCCTGACATACTCTGTTTTCTTTGGTTGTGAGTGGTCCTGGGGGCCTGTGCATGCTTTTTATAGTTTGAGCAACGAGTTGCTGTACTCTTTTTTGATTAATTAAATGCCACTCAACCTTATGAGCGTTTACGGCTAATGACATGTTATTAAAGGAGAAATTACGATTGATTATCTATGAGGGAGTCGGGGGGGGGGGGGCGTGGTTTTTTATGCCCCTGGTAGATAAGCCAATAAGAAGTGAGGGTTATCAATAAATTAACTCATAAATTAATTGTGGTACTGATGGAATTTAAGCCTTGATAAAGCTAGGGCTAAATACCTGTAGGCCTTACGTTTACGCAAGAGCCAAGATCTATTGCTGCGTTGTAAAGGCGTTATTCAGGGAGAAATATTGGTTACGTTAAGGATGAGTAATGAAGAAAGTTATGTGCCAACAAGTAGCGTCATTATCAGAGGATATGCTTGATAAAGTTGTGGGCGGGAAGGGATACGACGGTTGTACCTCTAAACCTAAAAAGTTGCATAAAGCAGCGACGAAAAAAGGAAATTCATCAAAGGGTCGTGATTGGAGCGGGGGCTACAATAGCCGCTCTTCCTAAGTCTTGATTTTTTAATGATGGATGATGGTTTGTGAGGTAGGCCGCTTACTTACTTCACTTTTTCCTCATGAAGATGTTTCCTATTCACGGATCACATTATGAAAACGTATTTGTTATCACTGTTTGTAGCTCAATTCCCGTTGCCTATGGCTGACAAGCCTTCTCTTGTCTCTATGTCAGATAATGCCATCGTATCTATTACTCGGCAGGTGCTGGTAGGTTGGTGGCAGTGTTGGTTTACTTTCCCGTTGATTGGTGACCGCATTCTCAACGAACATTTGAGGTTGGATAAAGATGGCAGTTTTTCATCGCAAGGGACGTTTGAATACTTTTTGAGTAATCATGACAAGCCAGCTATCTTCTCTTTTTCAGTTCAAGGAAACTGGGACTTTTATCAGCATCAACTTCGCCTTGAGTATGCCCCTTTTGATATCGAACCAATGGGCGAGTTGAGCGAACAGTATATAAACGACATCAAAAAAATCTACCTCTCTCCATCCTATAAAGGGACGCGTCGCACTGTGTTTGATGTAGAGTTGTTACGCAAAAACTCCATGACAATTGGTAATGAATATGACAGCTGGCAGTGCGTTAGATAACAATCTCCAACTTGTTTTTGAGCTTATCAATAGTTCTGATTCCACGCTGTTTGATAAGAAAAAAGCATGTGGCTTCGTAGAGAAGTTACTGGCGTTTCAAGGGCAGATAAATCAAGAATCTGTGTCTATTTTCATTCGGTTATTGGACGAATTGCTTTTAGCTGACAAGGAACAATATCTTGCTCGAGATGTGTTACAGCGTATTAGTTGGCTCGAACCAAAGGACCTTGTGATGTTAGATAAGGTATTTTTTGTTTGGATCGGTTGTTTGAGTGAGCGCCAGCTTGAATATTTTGATGTGTGGGAAGAAGTTTGCCAAGACGATACATTCATCTATTACGATAGCCGCTGTTTACTTGCTAGTGAGATTAAGGATGTTCTCTGTCGAATACACAACTGCAGTCATGAAGATGTGGCCTTTATAAAGCACCAAAGTGACTGGTTTGAGGCGTTTGTAGAAAGTAAGGAGAGACACCTCGATGAATGGTTAATTGATCATACTAGAGTCTATGATGCCGACATCGCAACTGAGCTTGAACATAGGCTCTACCGTGTTAGGCATCGTTACTACCGGCTAACGAAACTAGTCACCTTGATAGATATTGCGTCTATTGACTCATTATTTGTATTTAGCGGCTTTGATTTAGAACCTTACTACCTGTACGAAGTACTTCTGAGAAATAATTTAGCTGCAGCAAGTGATATCGTTCGGTTGTTGGTTCTTTATCATCAAGGGGGAATGTACGTTGATTTCGACACACTTCCAAGTTTTGAGCACTGTTTTCCTAAAACAAATCGGCGCTTTCCTGAATGGGTGAGTAATAACATGGTCGATGTACTTAAAGCCGAGCTCGTTATGAATGTGTTTCGAACTCAGCAATTGACTCGTTTTGCACGGTGCCAAGGTGATCATCAGCTAGTAGAGAATCTCGTAGCGACGTTTTTTGATGATGATAAAGAGCAAATCAAAAGTTTGCATGAAGATGTTGCTGCGATAACTGAAGATAAACTTTTTCACCCTTTTATCTTGCCTCCCGTTCACAAAGAGGGTTTGGCATTAACGAAAGCCAAAAATAGTGTGGGCGAATTCAACAACAATGTGCTGATAGCGCCTAAGGGATCCAAGTTAATAAGAATTGTCTTAACGATGATGAGCAGTCGTTACCGTTATATGGAAGATAATGGCATTATATTTGATGATATTTTCACCTCTCGCGACTGTGACGTTAACAATAGAGTGATGGAGAGCGAGGAGTATTGGCTTCGTTTTTCGGACTATCGGTATGACCATTTACGGTCAAGTGATAATGTAACTCTCTTCTTGTCTGGGCCTTCATTGGTATTAGAGGTACTTATATCGCTTGCTTATGAAGTTTTTGACATTGAAGGCTGCAGTCCGAACGCCGTCGCGTTCGCAATGAGCCACCCAGGCTTGAAGATGGCATTTGAGCATCAAACTCAATTTACAGTAGAGCATATGCGCTCAACTTGGCTTCGAAACCAAAACCTCTTTTCTGATTAGTTCGATTTTAGTCATTGTCTAACATTTAAGCTGACTTTTTAGTACGGTTCGCTCATTAAAGCTTACCTTGGATCGCGTATGTTGGGTCAAGTAACCATTCTAGGAGCGTGCGCGTTTCTAAAATATTATCAGCTTCAGCTAACATGCCTGTTTTCAATGGAAATTCTTCACCATAGGCGTTCTAAATTGCTCTGGTAAAGAGGCTGTTACTCGATACATGGTTTGTTCTGTCTGAATGGGGAGGGCTTTGTCACTTGGCAAGATCAAAGCTTTGTCAATGCTCGTGATAGCATCAGTCATTAAACCGAATTTCTGATACGGAAAAGCATCAAAGCGGATATTGACGGTATCACCTTGTTGAAAAAAACCAGCAGAGCGTGTGGGTAGGAGTAATTCTAACTCAAGGGGCGAGTTGGTGGGGATGATACTTAAAATCGGTGTACTTGGGGATACTTGGCTCCCTACTTTAGCCTGAATAGCTGTAACAGTGCCTTGCTTGGACGCTTCTGTGTAAATTCATATTCGCCGTTTAGTTCTACTTTTTGGGCCTGTAATAAAGAGATATATTATTGTATCTCAAGTAGTTTTAAGTTGTGTTGTTCAGGCAGTAACTGTTGTTGGGTTTGTATTTGTGCTATCTCGACCTGAAGCGAACTCACCTCTTTATCTATTGTTTGATTCGCTTCTTGGTATTCTAATAATGCTTCTTGAGCTTCTATTAAGGCTGTTGCTGAAAGGTATCCATCTTGAGATAAGGTTTGTCGTTTTTCATAGAGTTGGGTTTGTAGGTCAAGGCGTATGGTGTTGGTTTGTTTGGCTTTGTTAATTGCGCTTAAACTTTGATTCAGGCGCTCTAACTGGTGCTGCAAAGTGAGAGTTTGCTTGTTAAACAGGGCGTCAGAAATAGTTCGCTTTTTTTCCAACATTTTCAAATGTGTGTCTATTTCTTGGATGAGAGCTGTGGTTCGCTCTTTTCCACTGCTTAATCCTTGGCTATTTTGAATCCGTGCAATCGGCTGACCCTCTGTGATTTCTAGTCCTTCCTCTCCCCAGAGCTGATTGAGTACTCCTGAACGAGCAAAATATAAAGTGATGACGTCTTTTTGTGGAGCTAGGTCTTCCTTCACAGTCTCTTTACGTGCGAACTCAAATTGCGAGAGATAGAACAAGATGAGAACAAAGAGAGCGAAAAGTGACGCACTGATACCATACAAGGACAGTGACTGAATTAAAACGATGCGACCTGTTAGCGTTTGTTTTTTGCTTCAATAACTTGTCGAAGAAATAACATAATAATTCCTTTTTCTTTTTTATTCCTTGGGTTTTTAGGTCAAATGGCAAGTTTATGGATGGTTAGGGGGATCTCTCCATGCTAGAAGGAGTGGAGAAAAACTCAGCTTATTAAACAGTAATTACGAGTGATTTTTGGGGGATTGAACTCTCTTGATGCAAAGGAAAACCACTTGAATAACCATGAACTAAGAAACTCAATGCCTCATCATTAATTAACCATAATTAAATACTTTCTCCCAAATAAGCACGTTAATTTTTTAACCTCCAAGCAGGGAGGTTTAGGTCTGAATGCAACAGATTTTAAACCGACAGGTCAGTTGTCCGTCCGCTCTCTCTTGGAATCGTGGATTTAATTGAGGGAGAGTTTAACAATGAAAGTATTAGCTACTGTTCATGAGATTGAGCAAGTTGTTGGAGGGAGTCCTAGTCGTGGAATTGGAAGCTGGATCCGTGATTCGCTTGATAGAGCACACACACCAGTTGCAAGAGCTCGTTATAGTGAGTATCGCCAGCGAAGAGATCGCTCGGGAGCTCGTGCTGCACAGGCTCGTTCTCGTTTGCGCAATGATATGAACGACCGCCAGGACAAAGGTGGCAGTAATCGTATTGGGGGCCGTTAGGTTTTCGGAGTAATTTACGATGCGGTTAATGATATCTGCTGTGGTGGTAGTCTATATAGGTTATTTTTTTCCAAGTTATATTCTGCTTGATTACTACCTGAGCATTACCCGAGAGTGGATACTTAATCCGAGTTTGGATCGAGTGCTCTACTCAGCTATCGCCTACTACTTGTTACCCGTTAGCGCTTTTTTCGCGCTGTTTGTTGGTGCTCGACGAGATAAGCATTGGAAGCAGTACTCAACCTCCTGGCCTAGAAATACATGTACATGGGGTGAAGGCGTATTGGTATTGCTTGGTTTGATCTCATTGAATTCTGTATCAAATTATATTCAATATATTGTTTTTGATTGGTTTTCTCCAGGCTCTTGGCAGGCCCAAGCCTACAATTTCACTCCTTTGTTTTCAGCCTATGATGGTGTGATTGATTGGTCGAGTGTGTTACGCAGCGCTATGGACGGTGTGTTTATTTCTCCCGTGATAGAAGAGCTTATTTTTCGTTATTTGTTGTTTGTTATTTTCAGATCCGTTTTGGGGGTTACCGGCGCCGCATTACTCTCAAGCTTAATATTCGCTTCAATACACCAGTGGGAACTGTACGCCTTTATGTCAGGGGTATTTTTATGTTGGGCCTTTGAGCGATATCGCCGCCTAGAAGTGGTTATTGCCATTCATGCTGGTCATAACCTATTTATTTTACTTTATGACCTTGTTTATTACTCGATCACACAGTTTCACTTTAATCCTTGGGAGGTGGTTGATATTAATATTGTTGCACTACAATCGGGTTATCTGGTGCTGTTTTTGCTCTTTATTGATTATCAGCGAAGAGAGTTCAGGAAGGAGTAATGCTAGCAAGAGGACTGTTTCTTTCACTTATTTACTTAAATATCGCCATACTGTTTTTAAGCGTACTTTGGTTGTTAGTCCCATCTTTCAAACAGTATTCGTTAAGCGATTACTACGCCTACATTGCCATTGTAATCTTCGTTCTGAGCGCTCTAGTCTCTCAAGGTGGCCGAAATAGTACTGAAGTGACTGACAATAAAAATAATTACCGTGCTGTTGTGTTCTTGTTAACGTTGGGCTTGATATTAATGATTAAAAGCTTCGTGTTAACTTTGATTTAGGGGAACGAACATAATCCATCATTGTCACCATCAAAATAGTGGTTCGTACAAGTTTTGGTTGCTTAAGGTTGGTTTGTAAGAAGAAAAGTTTATGTTAAAAAACAAAAGTATTCTCGTATGTGGCTGTGTGTTAATCGTGTTTGCTATCATGATCAGCCAGCGCAATCTTAGCCCGGAGTTAATATTTCCTAAATGTGAGATTAACAAGCCAGTTCAATCAAAGATAACTTTTTATCTTGATGAGTCCGTTGTGTATAAAAGTGAAATTGTCGGAAAACTGCATGAAGCAGTAGCAATGTCTAACACAATATTGGCCAACTCTTGTGTACCTATTATTCGCTCTTTTAAAGAGAGCCAATTTATATCTATGCCAAAGAGTGTTTCATCTGTTTCCTCTCTACATTCTGCCTTACAAGAAGAAGTAGGCGCTTCCGAAATTGACCATCTTAGAAGTAACCCAATAGAACAGTATGTGGTGGTTCTTGGTGAGAATCACCCTGTCGTCATTGCACAAGAAATTCATGGCATGACGATGATGAATATGAATGATAGCTTTATTGTCTTATCGGAAAGATTTCCTATTACCGTTTTAGAACACGAATTTGGGCACTTAGCTTGGGCTATGCATGAGCAGCCTGATACTGAAAGTGGTAAGTTTTGGGTTAATGAGCAGGTTTTCCCTGACAATAGAAAAAAGGTAAAGCCTTACGCGGGAGCTTACCATTGCTCGAATTACGGCACTGTCATGAGCTATGCTACGCAAGTAGTTCCTGCCTACTCAAGTCCCTTGATTAGTAACAACGGAGAGTTCTGTGGTCACGGAGTTAAGGGTGATAATACTAGGGTTATGCAGGAATACGCTGAAAGTTTAAGATGATTCATTCTAAACATATTTGCCCTTCACTTAGAGCACCCTTCTGGCTACCTGCTTTATCTCGTGAACCTTCTCGTTCGTTCCTTACTCTTTGGTGGTTCAACCAAGCCATATTATCTTCAATCACAAACAACGTGCTTTAGCTTGTGCCCTAGTTGTCCTTTGGTTGGGTTTTAACGCTTCGTTGGCATCAGTTCTGATTCAATAAGGTTAAAAACTGATGAAATTATGATTAAATAATAAGTGTTTTTTCAGTTAATCCTCTAATTTTGTTGGGCATCTAAAACTAATAGGATTGAGAAAATATGCGCAAAATCATTGATACTCAAGCGGCCCCAAAAGCGATTGGCCCATACTCCCAAGGGATCATCACCAGTGGGTTAATTTTCACTTCTGGTCAATTACCACTGAGCCCCCAGACTGGGTTTTTGGTGAAAAATAGTCTTGAGAAGCAAACGGTGCAGTGTCTAGAGAATATGAGAGCAATTTTGCTCCATGCAGACGCTGACATGTCAGACGTAGTGAAAACAACTGTTTATATTACCGATATGATGAGCTTTTCAGTTGTAAATGAAATTTATAATGATTTTTTCATTAAGCACGGCGCCAATTATTTTCCTGCGAGAACCTGTATTGAAGTATCGAAACTTCCTCTCAACGCCATGATTGAGATAGAAGCCGTTGCTGTTGCACCTTAGTCATTAATCATTTTTAATTTTTTAGCTCCAGCTTAGGCGCTGGGGCTGGGGCTATCTATTTAGGATTACCCTAGTGCGAACTTTGTCTCCGTATGTTTAATATAGTTTATATAATACTCAATATACGCTCTCTTATTTATAAGATTTTTTTCGTGAAATACCGCGAAATGAGTAGAGTTACATTTTTCGAGAGTTAGGGTGTCAAATGACTTAGGAAGAGGTCGAGAAATTGTTTTTTAAAACGGTTATAACCGTCATGGGTTGGGAGGGAGATAAACCAGTAGCGTCCGAGTGCAAAAGGATTATATGAATGGCTAAAGGGAGGGAATCCATCATCTACTTGAGAACGCAAGAGCGATAGCTAATATAAAAATGGGACTAAAAAAGAATGGTTCTTTTAGAGTTACCTCTAATAGAGTAGTTCTGTTGTTGATACTTCTGAGCTAGGGCGTTCTCGCTCCGCTTGGTTCATTCCGTCGATTCTCTCCTCTCTCGATAACTTGAGTCGCTTTATCGAACCAGCTCGAGATGCTTTACTTTCCTGAGAACAATTACTCAATGCGCTTCTCTCTACGTTTGATGCGCCTCGTCGTCTCTCCTTGTTGCACTCCCTGTCTTTGAATAAGTTCGATTAAGGGCTTGTTTTCTTATGCGTTAATTTCCTATCACTCGATTCATTTACGGGCACGCAGGGTGTTAACCGTTTCTCACCACAACCTGTTTTTCAAGTGAGGCTTCGCCGCTGCGCGCCCTTGCAAAGCAGAACGATGTTGAGAGAGCGGACAGCCAAGCGGCTCCGAAAAGTGATACTCAAAAAAGGAAAATCTCATGGCGCAACAAAACTCAACCCCAACTCTCTCTAATTCAAATTCAGCAACCAGCGTTTTGCCGCTGGGACACGAAAGCTCACCAAAAAATGATGCCTCTAGTCCTTTGGCAGTATTAAAGTTGCGCTATCTAGTCAAAAAGTGTCGTGATGAGGAAAAAATAAAGTCTGATTTGGTCTCAAAAATTCATCGTTTAAAAATGTTCAGCCGTCGTCAGTCTCCAGAGCAACAGGCCGATATAAATGCGCTCAAAGAGCAAGGGTTGGTTGACGATATCAAGCAGAAGTTTCCGCAATTGGTGTTTCGTCGTTTTGCTTTGCACGAGGTGCGTAACTTCTTTGTTGAATTGAACAGGGCAGACTTTGGCGAATGGTTTCTCCATGAGCGAGTGGATCACATAATCCTTTACACCACCTACAGGTCAGTGTTTCCAGCCTTACGATTCGTGAAAACGGGTGAGGGTACGTTTAAGTGTTCGGGGTTTTGTTTCGATATACGTTTTGGTGCTTAGGAGATCACATTTAAATACGTTCTACGGTTTCCGCTGACATATCCAGGCACGTGATTTCGGTGAATTTAACCGAGGTAAGGGGGTAAGTATTTGTGTGTGATAACACTACCATCATTAAACAGATCAGAGGCGAGGTCTACGAGAAGAAAGCTGAAAAATGTCCGAGCATCGCACGTCGGCTAATCGGCTAAGGCTTTTCTCTCTTGCCTGTATGACAATTAAGGTGTTTGTATCAAACAGTCATCAGTCAAGGTCATCAAGATGTCTGAATTTTGTTTCGGTATTCAGGTCGTTCTCGGCATTCAAGCGGGTCGTGTTTTGATACGAGCTACGTCTTTTTCGATCCAGCCATATGATCGAGTGTGCACGTTGATGTCCTTTGCGACAAGCAGTATTTCCTGAGCGTGAGTTGCTCTACTTTAGATAAATTGCAAGTTCCAATATAGACATACAAACACTTAGAAAATAATAATTAAGTAATTCTAATAGAGCAGGTTGAAATCAAGTTTGCTCCCGCTCTGGTAAACTTAATGGGGGCAGATCCTAGCTAGACATTGACCTTCGGAGCTTGTCACTTTGGGCAAAAAGTAAAAATAGAGTAAAGCAAATGATGGCAAGTCCTGAAGATATTCCCAGCATAAATAAGCTTTCTTCATATATCAGAGGTAAGGCTATTGATAAAAAAGCGAGCATGACAACAAATAATTCACACCCTGCGCCGAAAATAGGACGCTGATGACGAAATACAGCCCATTGATAAACCATTGTTGATAACCTCCTTACAACCGAGCTTAGTTACTATCTTGAGTTAAAATACGTTAAGGTCAATTTTGTTTCCGCTTTAGACTCGGAAATCGACTTAGGTAACTTTTGAGCTACCTCCCTATTTATTTTTTAATATAACAATATCCTTTTACACGGAAAGTGATTGGAATATTATTTATGTGTAATTAAATTATTGATAGGCATCTCATCGGAAGTTTGGCGCTTATCAATTAAATTAATACCAACCCACAACCTAAGCTGACTATCACTAGCTCAATACAGTCAACCAAATTAATCTTTTCAGGAGAAAAGTTATGGGTAGCCTACCGCACTTATTTTGTTTGCTTTGAGCTCAGCCACTTACCGCTTCCATATCAACCCAAAAGGTCAGAGAACCACGCTTAATGATTGATTGGTCGTCTTACTTCCAGTTGGTTGTCTTGTAACAATATTTAAGTATAAGGCTACGAGAGATAATGAACGTAGCTGAGCAGATCGTAGGTGCGTATTTCGGTGATTGTTCTTAAATCAATAAATTAAATTAAATTAATACCATTCTCCCTGTTATTACCCGATTTTTATAAATCCTAATAAATTAGTATATAATAAACATGATTAAACTATATTCATCTATATTATTTCTTCTTACCTCATTCTTGACAGGTTGTAATTTAGAATCATCAGAAGAAGTTGTAAAAACAAAGTTAACCTTAGAAAGGATCGATATTAGCGTATCCTCAACAATAACTTATGGAACAAGTCGGTTAATATTGGCCAAAGGTAACAAACAAGCATTCATCGCCACAGGTTATTACTCAGATGGCTCCTCAATGGTACTCGCAGATTTAAGCTTAAGCGCTTGGCGTACAAGTAACGAGGAGATTGGTTTTTTTTCTAAACCGGGCGTATTTTCAACGGGGAATACAACTGGGGAGGTCGCTGTTTATCTAACTAAAGATGGTGTCACCAGTAACACAGTGAGCGTGGAGGTCAGCGCTGCGGTCATCACCGCGATTTCGGTCACACCGCCTTCGGTTTCTGTGGCCAAAGGTCAACTGACACCACTAATGGCAACCG
>NZ_JAKKCQ010000013.1:61006-72297 GCF_021728315.1 Vibrio sp. L5-1
GGACGTCGGAGGATCTGAGTACCGCGACAGTAACGCCGACAGGCTTCTTGTCTGGCGTCAACGTCGGCCAAACAACGATAACCGCCACTAAAGATGGTGTCACCAGTAACACAGTGAGCGTGGAGGTCAGCGCTGCGGTCATCACCGCGATTTCGGTCACACCGCCTTCGGTTTCTGTGGCCAAAGGTCAACTGACACCACTAATGGCAACCGCAACCTACAGTGATACCACTTCCTCCGATGTGAGTGATTCCGTCACTTGGACGTCGGAGGATCTGAGTACCGCGACAGTAACGCCGACAGGCTTCTTGTCTGGCGTCAACGTCGGCCAAACAACGATAACCGCCACTAAAGATGGTGTCACCAGTAACACAGTGAGCGTGGAGGTATATAGATGTACGTCCTTAGGTGCTTCTTCATGTATTGATCTATTCGATACTGGGAATGGGACGTTGTTTACCAATTCACCCTCAAAATTCTTTTTATCCTCCATTGGAGGAAGTGCAAATAATGGTTTTACGCAAGAAATTGGAACTTCTGGGCCTGCTGGAGATTTCTTTTGGTTCTCTTGGGATAATGCAAGTCGCTTATGTGTTACATATAGTAATGAGGATTTAGCAGGACGCACCAACTGGCGTTTGGCAACAAAAAATGAGTTAGAATTGCTCTTCAATACATACGGCAATATGTTCAACGCGCGCGGCTGGCCAGTCAGGTTAAATTACTGGTCAAGTGAGAGTAGAGGCCCTGGCTTTTTTAATATAGACCTCAGGAATGGCGGCGGAGGGTTGAGTCTGGGAGAAGAAGAGTTGTACGCGTCCTGCGTCTCAGTTCCCTAACGTTTAACGTATGAGTTTTTGATATTCCAACTTATAACCACCTACTTTTGCAGGTGGTTATCTTTTTCATCGATGTGCAGTCAGCTGTATCTAAAAGGATATCGCTGCAATCTTGAACGCCTGCGCTACTGCGCCTCGTCGTTACCTTTTACTGATTTCAATTAAGTTCGAGTAAGGGCTTGCTGTTTTATGTGTTGATTTCCCTTTTGACTCGCATCATTTGATGGTGCTCGCAGGCTGTTAACCTTCCTCAAAAAGAAATAAAACTCCTTATATAACAATAACATACAACTCCAACGCTCTCTAAATCGAATTTCAGCGACCAGTGTTTCGCCGCTGGCCATGAAAGCTCACCAAAAAATGATATCTATTTGGGCGCTCGTCGTTGAATAAGGCAAGCTCCGTGACGTTTTTAGTTGAGCGTCTCACTAACCCGCTCGTGAGTATAACCGTAATCTAAAGCCCAGCGATGGAGATCTTCAATCGACATAGGTTTGGCGTAGTAGTAACCTTGATGTTGAAAGACGCCTCTTAATAAAAGCCCTTTAGCTTCGAGTTTATTTTCAACTCCTTCCGCTACTAGATTGAGTTCTAATTGTTTAGCCATCTCAATATACCCATCGAGAACAGCGGACTTTCCTTCATCAATGGAGCGTGTAAACATTTTGTCTATTTTGATAGTGTCAATATCGAAATAATGCAAATAGGAGTTTCCGCCATAACCGGTACCTGCATCATCAAGGCTTATTTTAAGCCCTAATGTTTTGAGTAAGGCAATACGCTGACTGGCAAACGCTAAATTTTCAATCGGTTGGCGTTCTGTTAATTCAAGCGTCAGTTTTGAGTAGTCGTGCTGAAACCGCTTTAAATAGTGGTAAAAATCGTCATTTTGGAGGTGCAGAGGCGTGATGTTGACACTGCAATAAAACTCGGAGTTTTGACTCATCAAAGGCGATAAGTCGCGGTAAATGGTTGTAATGAGATTTTCTGTTGTTGAAATGATCTCCCCACTTTGCTCTAGATAATGGATGAACTTGCTTGGTTCTATGACACGGCCATCAGAGGGAAGCCATCGGAGTAAAGCTTCGACACCGAGCATTTTACCTGTTTGTGCGTCGACGATGGGTTGATAATAGGGGAAAAACTGGGCGTCTCGAACCGCTTTTTGAAGAGCAATTTCTTTTTTTGCGTGCCAATAGGAAACACATAACCAAAAAATGGTGAGTGAAATCATAAAGAGTAAAGTGGTAACCGGCCACAAGTTTTGCTTAAACTTCGAGAGCACTCGTGAGGTAGAGACGGAGGATTCAAAGGTAAGAGGCAGATAGTTTGAAGCAACTGAGTTCGAGTACAGGCGATCGGCCTTGGGCAAACTGCCTATTTCAAGGATAGTGTAATTTTCTTTTGGTAAAGATAAACGAATAGAGCGTTGATGGTCTAAATCCTTTTCAAGGAAAAGGTATTCCGTGCGTAATGGAAAGAGGAAACCGTATTGTCCATTCGAGCCGTATAGATAGGGGGGATGTTTTGGGGTTGTAGAGAGAGAATAAATCGCTAAACGCCACATTTCTCCTTTTAATTGTGTATTGAGTAAGTTCTTAAAATTACGTTGTTCAAATTGCTCAACACCGAAAGGAGAGCAATAGGTATAGGGCTTCTGCTTATCAAGATTAACGATGGGTATCGACATAAGTAGATGCGACACATAAAGCTTCTCTAACTGTTCGATAGTGTCAGTGGAGCATTCACCGCTAGCGACGCTGGCTTCAGAAAGAGTGGGTTTTTCAAGCCCATATTTAATCGCAACAGAAACGATTTGATCGAGGTAGTCGACGTCATGCTTAATTTCATTATGAACTTGATAAAGACTGGTGGCTAATGAAGCCAATAAGCTAAACAACAGGGCCAATAACATAACACCAGTCTTATAGACCCATTGAGGGTGGGGACTGAATAAGCGGTTTAACCAAGGGTGTCTGGAGCGCATGCTTAACTCTTTATAATTATAAATCCAACGGATTGTGTTGAGTTATCAAATGTTATTATGCGGTTTAATTAATGTTTCTTTCTATAAGAAATCCTTGATCTTAAAAGGCAAATTATAAAAGTGGAAAGCTGATCACTTTTTGTTAGGAAGTTTTAATTTTTAGGCTCTAAATCAACCCTTAAAGAAAACACTGACCGTAATCTTGGGCCGCATTAAACATATGGCTTAAATGTAAGGCTTTCTTTGTTAAAGGATCATATTTATGGCAAGCAAAACAGCCCCTATCTTCTTTAGGGTGCACTAAAGCAAACCATTGAGGGTTTTGGACATAGGTCTCCATTGTACTGTTTGATAATAACTTCGAACCCCCTATTTCATTTTTCCAAGTGGGAGGCACCTCTCCTTTATTTAAATCACTCTCGTTTGAGACTGTCCAAGATGTACCCACAAGGAAGTAGTTAGACCAAACAGATTTGCGTGATTGGTAATAATCTGACATTGCCTCGTTAAGCGCTTTTATATCTTTAGCTACTTCAGTTTTCGTTAAAACACCAACCCCATAGGGTGTTTCTCTACAGACTTGGGTAGGTTTACCAGGGAAGTAAGTATTCACTTTCTGAAAGGACATTGGGTTGAAAAATGTCCATTTACCTGATTTTTCAAAATTTGATAGGTTAGGAACATCAGCACAATCAGGAGCGTTTTCCTTGTGTTCAAATGTGGTCCAAATGAATTCAGGATGATTCCTTGTTTTTCGTACTATATGAATCCCAACCAAGCCCATTAGAACATTACTCCTTACTACCCCGTTGATCTCAACATCTCTATGAATAGTGAAAAATTTTTCAGGGTTGTCGTTATTAGATATTAATTTCCATGAGGTTTTTACTTCAGTGGAGCCTGGGGATATTTCAAACGGTGTTTTCCCACTATCAATCTCGGCGACACATTGGCTATTGTTTAATCCGTGTTTGACGATGTCATTGTAGAATTTTTTATTGACACTTTGTTGATAGAAGACCGGATTGCTTTCTTGATCGTTCAATGGGAAATTAGAGCCGGCTTGAAGGATCTCACTTTGTACTAATCCTTGATCACCTTTATTGTCCCAACTATCGGGTATCTCTTTAAATATTCTGTCTTTCGGCATCATATTCAAGAATAAATCCGATGTCTTGTCACTGGTATAATAAGCAAAAGATTGCCATGCAAACTGCATAAAACTGCAATTAGTATCGGATTTACTAGTTTCTGTAGGCTCTTGAGGTAAGGAAGGGTAATCAATCCAAGAGGAGTCCCCAGTACAGCCGGAGGCTTCTAATTCTAACGATTTTTTACTACTAACCTTATTTTCGTAAGAGTCATTCGATTGTAATGCTTCCCCTCTAATTTCTGTGGAATAACAATGTATTGGGGAGAGGAAAAACGAAGAAACTATGATTTTCTTTAAATAATTCATGATAAATCTTCTCATTCGCATTTGTTTGAGTGGCCAAACTACAATAGTTACAAATAAAACGAATCTAAATTATTTAATAATTTAGTGTGACTCTGGAGCGGCGTGTCTTCTCTGGAATTTTTTGTCTCAATCCTGTCTACGTTCATGGGTGAGGCAAGCTGATTGTAAGAACTATGCTCTATACAATATGCAACGTTATTAAACGTTTGACACTGCTCTCCCACATCCTAAACCCGACACTGGCAAAATCCAGTGTCGGGTTTAGGACCCCGCTTTTGTATAGGGCATATTAGTGTCAGCTTCTGCTGGCCTTTTTTATGTGCGGCTTCGGCACGCCTGAACATAGTCGTTTTACTTAAAAAACGTACTATCAGCATTATGGTGGGCTGGGCGAGGCAGCTTCGGCTGGCCGTTCCTATGCGCGGTAGTCCTAACCTTGTTCAGTTCACCACCCGAAGTTTAGGACCTTCTTGTGGTGATTTAATTAAGTCGCATAGGAGGCCATCATGCCTAATCTAACTATCGTTAATAAAGACATCCGCACACTTGATAATTTGTACTCGTTAAATGATTTACATAAAGCAAGTGGTGGACACAATCGACATCGTCCAAGTATTTTTATTAAGAATCAGCAAACTCAAGAACTGGTTAATGAAATTGAGCAAAGCAGTAATTCCTGCTTTGCTGTAAACACCAAACGTGGCGGTAGTAATGCGGGGACTTGGGTATGCAAAGAACTTGTTTATTCTTATGCAATGTGGGTTAGCCCTAAGTTCCATCTAAATGTCATTCGTGCGTTCGACAGTATGCCCACAGCTGCAGCTCTTCCAGCTCCAACCGTTCCGCAAGACCTCTCCTTAAACGACTTAATTTTTGAGTTGGCGAAGGCGAAAAACGTAACAACGCAAACTGTACATGCGCACTACAATTCTGTATTCAATACTAATGCTTGGTCACAAGGGCATGGTTTTGAACATGCATTGGCAAAAAGAGTACTTAAACAAGACTTAGAAAATGAATTGCGTAGTCAAATCCCAGAACTGCAGTTACTTAAGCAGCAAGCGAGAGAGTATGGCCTAGCATTGGTGGATGGAAGTGAATACCAAGGCTTTTAAGGCCGAATGCAAATGCAGCACAAGCAACTCGAGAAGTTGGTAGATGATGTAATGGCGTTAAGTCGAAATCATAGTGCGCTGACAAGACATATTTTTTGATAGGTATTACTAATATTTAGTAACTCAATGGGAAATTAGACGAGAAAAACCATATTATTGACCGGCTTTCTATCTGATAGCTCAAAATATGTCGCAATTTTGTCGCCATTGTCAATTTTGGTTTTTTGTAAGGTTTTGTTCTTAAATGATTTAATTTGCAATTGTATATAATAGCAAATTTTCTTTATTATGGGTTGAGCAGGCGAGGTTAATGACCCAATTAAGGCGTTCGAACCATGTGTTTGAACAAGTACGACTGCGAATTCGTTTATTCGGCCTTGAGAAGCGAATACAAAGAATCAGACAACGTTGGCTTTGACGCATTTTAATTTTCCAGAGTTGCGTTATTGGTTTCTCAGAAGGTGAGCGTTATTTAGCCGAGGTCAACTTTATGAATCATCATGTGTTTGCGGTCGTACAGGGTAAAGTTATTCAAACCAGTATTGAAGCAGTCTCCAATTTAGTCTTAAAAGGTAAAGAAGAGTGGCGTGATGCAGTCAGTTGTCCTTCGGAAAGGCGTTCGATAAAAATTGACACCCGTGGCGGCTACGAAAGCTCGAAAGGAATGGCTCTGACCGGCTCTCAAATCTTGTCAGAGAGAGTCAATAGTACTGATTCAGTAACGGCGCTCAACGCTCAAGATAATCTCTCTTGCTTTGTTTTTTCTAGAGGTGAGTATGGGCAAGGTGCACCGAGGGTGATGAGAGGACGGCTCATTCTGAATACGCTGCGTCTTCATCCATTTCGTGTTTGAGTCGGCTACTTGAGGAAGCGCCTTATTTGTCGAGGTGCAATGACAATAAAACCGCGATGCTCATCAGACCTCGAAACTATGAGGTCAGATGGCCGTATATGCAGGTTAATCGTAAAGATATGCAGGCGTGGATGGTGTTTGACATCGATCATGACCATCGCTCTGTCCCCAACCCCTATATTTGGCAAGATGAAGGCTTGCCACCCCCTAATCTAATCGTTCGAAACCGCACCAGTAATAAAGCCCACCTTTTTTACGCTATTGTGCCGGTTTTCACCAGCGATCAAGCACGATCCAAACCCATTCAGTACCTGTTGCCAAAACGCCCTTTCATCCTTGGTGGCAGACGACCGAACTTCACCGCAGTGTCTATGAACTCAATGAGTTAGCGGATTCTCTTGAGCTGGAGACAACGCGGCCATGGCTTCGTCAAGAGACTGATGTCTCTTATTCTCGAAACTGTACTTTGTTTGAACACACTCGCCGATACGCGTATGACATTGTCGACGAAGAAAGAGAAAAGGGCAGTTATACGAGCTTTAAACGCCGTGTCGAGAGTTTCGCTCATTATAAAAATACCTGATCAGCTTACTGCTCGAAGATCAAAAGATTTCCCTTGATTGTGATGATAAAAGGAAAAGGCTGGTAGTACCACTTGGTAAATCGCGTCAAACACATCTTGATATGGGTTGGAAGTGCCCTGCTTTTTAGATTTGGTTGTGTTAGCTAATTGGGTGAACTTGATAGTGGTAGTTCTTCAACTCTTCACTTGTTTGGCACAACTCAAATGTGAAATAAGGCTGGGTGACTAAGCACTGAGTGAACCTGTCTAATTCATTCGTATGTATAAACAGCGAAATGGGTGCAATCTGACGGTTTTCATTATCGAAGCAGTTATCGATATGTGCTCTGTCGATATAAACAACGTCCATTTCCTGTTTAGGGGTCTCTTCAATAAGTTTTGTTTCTAATCCGCTCTTCTCAAAGCGTTCTAACAAGGCATAAAGCTTATCAACGTCGTTTTGACTTTCTATCGCTGAATATTGAGATAAAACGCTTTCTAAGTGTTTTTCGATTGAGCCAAACTTATTCTTCATCAAACAAACCGTTTTAAGCTTTTTCTTGATAATGCTATATCGAGCTTGTTTGATTTTTGGCTTCAAGAAGTCAATGATGATCTTGTTTCGTTGCTCTTCTTTAACAAAGTGACTGGCAATGTTTACTTTGAAGTAAAGGTGAAGAAGAGTGTTTTCGAAGGTCGACTTAAGAAGTTGATGGTATGAATGTTCTGACATTGTTCACATGGACTATTTATTGGTGAGGGTATCTTATCATGAAAATAGCAAGGCTCTATGGCAGAAAGCTAAGTGACGTAACTTGCTAGTTGTAATGCTTAAACCGTGTACCCATCGTAGTCACAATATTTTCAATTTTAGAACTCGACTTTGATTCTAGTCTTGAGGTTAGGTTAAACAACAGGTATTGGTTGGTGAGAAGCCTAATAACTTAATTCAACGCGGCTGGTGCCATCTTCTTCAGGTTTTTTACAGCCTTGAGATTATCGATTAGTAACGGATGGATAACTTTTAATGAAAAGTGTATTACCTATGTAATACATGAGGTGTCTACTATGAAAACAAAGATCATCAGTGCAGCGAACCAAAAAGGTGGCGTTGGAAAAACCACGACTCTTGTCAATTTAGGAGCTGAGCTTACACGAAAACGAAAAGTGTTAGTCATTGACCTTGATCCTCAAGGGAACTGCTCCAAAACGTTAACCGGACAACGTGATTTTAAGTTTGAAGAGACGGTTGCTGCTTTGTTTGATAAGCCTAAAGTTGTGTCCATTGTCGATTTAATTCAACCTGCAAAGCTTAATGGGAACTCCATTGAAAACCTCTATGTTGTTCCTGCTGATGTTCAGTTGTCACGTGTCATCGAAACATCACTGACAAAGATTAATCGTGAACGAATTTTAGAGAAGCAATTGGCAAAGTTAGGTGATACCTATGATTTCATTCTTCTTGATACTCCACCAAACTTATCCCTAACGACTCTCAACGCAATCCAGGCCTCAGACCTTATTTTGATCCCTATTGATTCAGGGGCATTTTCATTGGACGGCATTAGCCCTTTACTCGAAGCTGTATCTGAAATTAAGGAGGATGAAGGTAATTATCTGATCCTGAGGAACGAGGTCGACTCAAGAAACACTATTATCAATGAGTTCATTAATGAGGAATTGGAGGTAGTACAAGATAAATTGTTACCAGTATCTGTCCGTCGTTCTGAGCATGTCGGCCAAGCTAATGCCGTTTCTTCTCCTGTGCGTTTTTATAAATCGGGCTCTCTTGTTAATAATGATTACCGTAAACTCGCTGCATTTCTTTTAAATTTAATGTAATACATAGGTAATACACATGAGCAGGTTAAAGAAACGAGGAGCGATAACAGCTATCTCTAGTGACAAGAACGAGGGTTCAAGTAAGTCGACTGGAATTACGACTGTCAAAAAGAAAGTGACGACATCTTATAAGGTGCCTCCTCTGACTCTTAGAATGTCACTGACTGATAAAGAACGGATAACTGATTGGGTAGCAAATCTGCAAGAGCAGACAGAGAGAAATGTGTCTGCAGCAAAACTGTACCGAGCCTTGGCTTTATATCGAGACAAGATCGATGATGAAGATCTCATTGAGTTGATCAACAAAATGAATTAAACATGTATTACCTATGTACTACATGCCTTATCTAAAGGCTCGTTATAGACTTTAAGCGATGTCATAGGGCCTACCTCGGACTTAACTTCAAACATTGATGAACATGACACTTGAAGAGTCTTGTTACCTGTTCTGAGCCTCATTTCCTTGTAAAGACAAACACTTTAAACGTGTCTTTATCACGATTCTTATGTTGCCTTAAGGGGCACCCTGCGGGCTAGGCCCTGACTGTCCTAAGAGCCTTAGCGCCTTGTCGTTCCCTCCTCGTTGATCTCTCTGTCTTTGAATAAGTTCGAATAAGGGCTTGTTTTCTTATGCGCCGATTTCTTTCACTCGCCTCATTTTCGGGTTCGCGGGCTGTTAACCGTCTCTCCCCACAACCTGTTTTTCAAGGGAGGCTTCGCCGCTGCGCGCCCTTGCAAAGCAGAACGATGTTGAGAGAGCGGGCAGCCAAGCGGCTCCGAAAAGTGATACTCAAACAGAAAGGAAACTCTCATGGCGCAACAAAACTCAACCCCAACTCTCTCTAATTCAAATTCATCGACCAGCGTTTCGCCGCTGGGGCACGAAAGCTCACCAAAAAATGATATCTCTAGTCCTTTGGCAGTATTGAAGTTGCGCTATCAAGTCAAAAAGTGTCGTGATGAGGTGAAAAGAAAGTCTGATTTTGTTTCCAAAATCCAGCGTTTGAAAATGTTCAGTCGTCGTCAGTCGCCAGAGCAACTGGCTGATATCGCCGCGTTAAAAGACCAAGGGTTCGTTGACGCTATCAAGCAACAGTTTCCGCAATTGGTGTCGCGTCGTTTTGCTTTCCATGAAATCCGTGACTTTTTCATCGAATTAAATGGCGCTGGCTTTGGTGAATGGTTTCTTCACGAGCGAGTGGATCACATCATTATGTACACCACTTACGGGTCTGTGTTTCCAGCGTTGCGCTTTGTGACAACGGGGGAGGGAACGTTTAAGTGCTCAGGATTTTGTTTCGATGTGCGTTTTGGCGCTTAGGGGGTCACATGACAGCTCGTTCTACGGTATCCGCTGACATATCCATGTACGTGATTTTGGTGAATTCAACCGACTTTTACTCCACCGTAAAGGCCGTCAAGGTTCATGAGATTTTGGTGAATGAGTTTGGGTATACCGACTCGTTAATACTAGAGGAAGGCAACCGAGGGAAGGGGGTGAGTATCAGTGTGTGTGATAACACTACCACCATTAAGCAGATGCGAGAAGATTACGCCTACGCCAAGAAAACGGAAAGGACGATAGAAACCACCTCCGAGCATCGCGAGTCGGCAAAGGCTTTACTCTCTTCTCTGTATGACGACTGAAGCCTGCTTATTGTGTTACGTCATCAAACACTCATAAGAGAAGGTCATTAGTGTGTCTGGATTTTGTTTCGATATTCTAGCCGTTCGCGGCATTCAAACGGGTTGTGTTTTTCGACGAGCAACGCCTTGTTCGGTCCTGTACTAAGTGGTCAACGTTATCGAGTGTGTGAGCACGTTTAGGTTCTTTTATGACAAATATGAGCGCGTCGTCGGAGGGGGAGTCCTTGGTTGAGGGGGATGCGAACATTCGGTGTGCAATCATCCAATCAAGTAAACCGAGAAAAACGCTCGTAACGAGCAGGCATTAATATTGAGTGGCGCAAGTCGAGTAACCAGCAGGGCGCCCTTTTGGTGGGGAAGGGATCTTTCTAACTGGGCGACGTGCTTTGGGTTGAGGTACTGGCTTAGGCTGTCCTTTGGCATGTTGACGCGGCTTCCTTTAAACCGTCCCATTTGAGAACCCTCGCGTTAGGGAGGCTTCGCCGCTGCGCGCCCTTGCGCTACAGAACCTGCAACTGGGTACGGACAGTCAGACGCTCACCAAGACCGAAAGGAAATACCATGTCAGCACGTGTTCAATACTCAAATGTTTCGTTATTCACATTAGAAGAAAAGGGCATCCTTGACCAGGCCGCAAGTATTCTCAAATCCAAACTGTTTATTTCAGAACAAACACCATTAACCTCGCCTGAATTGGTGAAATCGTTCTGCCAAACGTCCTTGGCCGCTTGTGAGTCTGAAGTGTTTGGGATTATCTTCCTCGATAATCAACATCGAGTGTTGCGCACCAAAGAGATGTTCTACGGTACCGTTAATGCCGCTTCGGTCTATCCGCGTGAAGTCGTGAAAGCGTCGCTGGCCACGAACGCGAGTGCGGTTATTCTCTATCATAACCACCCAAGTGGTGCGCCAAGAAGCGCATATGTAAAACGCAATGTAATTGCTTGATTTCAAGGAGTAATCAATGATTAGAAACGCATGCAACTT
>NZ_JAKKCQ010000014.1:0-57949 GCF_021728315.1 Vibrio sp. L5-1
CCGACCTGGAGATATGGACGCTCACTTAGTGAGTTGACCACTGCGGAGTGGTAGTTCAGTTGGTTAGAATACCGGCCTGTCACGCCGGGGGTCGCGGGTTCGAGTCCCGTCCACTCCGCCACTTATTAGAAAAGCCCTGCTAGAAATAGCAGGGCTTTTTTACATCTAAAGAAAAGTGTTTTGCCCTTCGTCCGAAGAGTCCCACAAAGGGTTTTCCTGAAGCCCACAATCCCGTCCATTCCGCTACTTATTAGAAAGCCTAGTCTGACGACTAGGCTTTCGTCGTTTCTGGGGTATGAGTTTTAACTCTTGGTTTTGGCTTCCGTAAAAGGTTGTTTTTGCTAGTAATCGTTGAATCAACGATTGATTAGAAAGCTGTGCTAGCAATAGCAGGGCTTTGCGTTTATGGGCTCTAACATGACAAATTGATTTTAATAAATAAGTTAGCAGGAGTTTTATCAGTAGCTGTGGCTTCTTAATTACTTCTGTTGAGTGATGATTAAGCCGCGCTTTAAACTTCGGAGTTTTGCTGTGTCTCAGAATTGATTTCGTCTAGAGTCTGAATACATTTACTTCTTCAATCTTAAACCAATAGGTTGGTTACGGAGGTAGGTCGGGTTTACGATCTCCAACGCTTTGAGGTACATTACTGAAATGTAATTTTCATCTAATGATTCCAGTTGCTAAGCCCACTGTAATCTAGAGCTAATCTCTATCAAATGACAACTACTGCGAAACGTCTTTTCTTTCGGTACAAATCCAACCAAGTTATCTGATCGTTATTCCTTCAAAAATCTATATAAAGGTTGTCAGTCAGCTCAAATGGATTCTAAACAGCTTGTTTTATAGTTTGCTAAAACTACATACGGATAGATCTAACGTATCCCTCAGTGTTTTTTAGGAAACCTTGCGGGGGATTTCATGAAGATTTAACCTCATGACTTAAAATCAGTACTTATAAAGCATTAATAGTATTTGAAAACCAATGATCAAGATGTGTGACTTATGGATTGTTCCGAGCTAGGTGGGCCATATACAAATGGACGGTGCTTCGGTCTGCAATAAGCTTGGTGTGGAGAAGGGATTTGGATGGAAGACTTTTACTACCATCTCTAGTGTTTGCTTATTGGTACTGAGGAAGTTATCTAAGGTAAACAGTAGATACAAAAAAGCCGATGCTTGGCATCGGCTTCATGTTAGTTGTATCAGTTTAAGCTGGTTGAACGAGAGCGAGTGCCTTGCGAGAAACTTCGTGAGCAGCCTTCGTTAAGTTTTGCTTTTCTAGTGCATCAGATAAGTATCCGTAATCTGATACGTTTGAGCGAAGTGCTAGTGCTTTCTCGAAGTGGATTTGTGCTTCTGACCACTTCTGTTCTCTTAGGTAGAACTGAGCCAATGCGCTGTGTGCTTCGGCATTGCCACCATCTTTACTGATGGCGCGCTCTAGCATCACAACGACTGGGTGGTGATCGGCAAGGTTAAGCTCTGGAAGCAACATGTAGAGCTCATTTGAACCACTCTTCGCAATGTTCTCTTTGATCACAGTGAAGGCTTCTGAGTCAGCTTTACGAGCGATCAGTTGCTTCACAAAGCAGGAAACAAGGTGAGAGCTTTGTTTCTGCTTTCTTGAAAGCTTGTTCCAATGGCTGATTAAACCTTCGCTACCTTGCTGCTGTGCCACATCGTGAAGCAAGCCGCATTGTGCTTTTTGTTCTAACTCAACTTGCTCATCAGCCGTAAGAAGCTTGTTTTTAGCTAGCTTAGGCGTTAACTCTAGTAATGGTTGCCAGAGTTTAAGCTGCATGTAGGTGGCTTTTAATAGGCCAAGTACAGCGGTGTTATTAGGATATGTACCTTTTAAGGTCGAAAGTGTATCGAATGCGGCTTCGTAGTTCGACTCACTGATCTGTTGTTTTGCTTTAGTTAGCTCAACGGCCAGTAGAGAGTCCTCTTGTTGGCTAGCAAGTTCGATGTACTTATCACGCTCACTCGTATTACCTTGTTCATGAGCAGCTTGAGAAGCGACTAAATAGCAAAGTAGAGGCATGTCGTGATGATTAGCCCAACGAGTTACTTTCCTCTCTGCGCCTTTCCAATCACCTTCAAGAAGCTTGATGATGCCTTCATTGGTATAACGACGAGAGCGTTTTAGTTTACGAACACTGAACCAGTTCCAAGTCGTTGAGCTTGCGTACATAAGCTTTTTGAATAGGTACTCCAAGCCGAATAGAGCAGCTAGAAGAGCAATGACAAATATAACCAGTGTTGTCACACTCATCTCAATGGTCTTATTTGCTATCGAGATCAGGACATAACCTTGTTGACCTGAGAACTGGGTACCGACAACTAATCCGGCACCTAGAACGAGAAAAAGAAAAATCCAGCGAATCATTATTTCTCCTCCGTGGTCATAACTGTCACTTCACGACGTAGGCGCTCGCGTATAACATCTGACAACTCATTTTGAGACTCAAGTTTTACAGGGTATTTCACTGAGATATTCTGCTCACTTAACTGTTTAATCGCCTTCTCAAATTCAATCACTGAGTTGTTATCTTGGTTTAGGTACGCTTTCGACCACTCACTAGCGGTATTAAGTGCTGCACTGTAGACATCACCTTGCTCTTTGTAGACAGCGCGAATTGCGGTCTCTAATTTGCCCTTAATATTCTCACGTAGGTAGAAGTGTTGCTCAGGAGAGAGTAGAGGGATGACTTCACCATCACGACTACGGAAGGTGATGAAGTTTTCTGAGAAGTCTTTCATCGACGTCATCAGGTTGTTCTGCCAATCATTAATATCTTTCGATACCGCTTTTTTCTCAACAACTGCAGCTTCTGGAAGAATTGCATTGGCAAGCGGTAGCGTATCGACTTGCTGTTGTAGGCTTGTGATGCGTAAAACTAAGCCATCGCGGTCGATAAGAGGGATAGTGCGAAGCTTAGTAATGTCATTGGTCATTGATTGGCGCAGTGATACTAAGCTTGGGTCATTTAGTGCGGCGATACGTTGATCGGCGCTTTCCATTAGTTTGGTTGCGCTAACGGCATCATGCTCAAGGAACAATTTACGACCTGCTAGTTTTACTAGGTAATCGGCTTCAGCAAGCAACCAGTCATTTGGTCGACGGCCTTTAACGTCAGCTACTGCTAACTGCAGGCTTTGAATACTCTTTTGTTGCTGGGATTGTACGACCTGAGTTTTCTCCACTGCGTGAGAAGCTTCTTGGATAGTCTCTTGCTTGATGGTTTGCAGGTCTTTATTTACTGCAGATTGGGTATTTTGCAGTTGTGTTTGAAGAGCAGCGATTTGAGTTGAGTACTCAGCGCTCTTTTGCTGCATTTGAAATGCGATGCCGCCACTGAAAATAATAGAAATAGCGATCGCAATAGCGCCTAGTTTGACACCGCGCTTACCTTGCTTTTCTGCTTTCTCGATTTGTTCTTTATGCTCAGCTTGAGGCTGTTCACTTTGAACCGTATTTGACGCAGAGGCATCAAGTTTTTTTTCAGGCTGTTTTGTCTCTGTAGATTCAGCTTTTTCGTTTTCAACAACTACTGGCTGAGTGTCTTGTTTCTTTTCAGGTTCAATATGCTCATTATTTTTTTTGCTTGTCATGCTTATTTCCTGTTTCTAGCTAGGGCCGGAGAGCAGCCAGTAATATTTGGTTCGTAGCACTGTGAGTATTGGTCACGTTCGAGAAACCGAGTTGTTGTGCTCGTTCTACTATGCGCTGGCTTGGGACAAATAGTTGTCTCGTTGAAAGCCAAGCCAAATACTCATCAGGGGTAATTGAGCAGAGATACTCCAATTGTTCCTGACTAGTGATGACAACTTTGGACGTTTTTTTGTTTATCCATGTTTGATAGATATTGTGATCGTTAATGGGAATATATTCTCTACGGTAGGTCTCACAATAGGAGACTTGCGCACCTCGATTGAGTAAAGAATCTCTAATGAGCTCACGCCCACCATTTCCACGCAGTATCAAAATGGATTTATTATCTACGCCATTAAGTTCAGTAAGTTTGAGAAGATGCTCACTATCACTCACTTGGGGATAGTTTACTTTTTGTTTACTAACTTTGCTTAAAACGTGCGCAGTTTTTTGACCAACGCCAAGATAAAGCGGCGAAGTTGGCCAAATAGATGAAGTTTTCGAAAGGATGTTTTGGGCAGCGGTCACAGCGTGGTGACTGACTGCAATAATGATATCGCTGTTATTAAGCTGGGTGCTTAAATCCGATGAGTGTGGATTATCAACGATACGAATAAGCGGATGATGGATTGCTTGAATCCCTTCATCCGCTAGTTGTTGGCAAAGCGATTGTCCCTCTGAGCCGGGACGTGTCACCAACACTGTCATGATTATTCTTGGTCAGCGTAGAGCTTGGTTAAGATTTCTCTCGCGCCATCATCCAGCAATTGATTTGCCAGAGTAACGCCAAGCGCTTCTGCATCTTTGCGAAGGCCAGAGATCTCACCACGAACCATTTTAGAACCATCTGGTTCGCCTACTAATGCACGTAGCCAGATATTATCGCCATCTAATAATGAGTAGCTGCCGATAGGAACCTGACAACCACCTTCTAGGGTAAGGTTCATTGCACGTTCGCACAGTACACGATCAGCCGTGTCTTTATGATTCAGTGGTTCAAGGAGTTTTATCAGACGCTCGTCATCAAGGCGACACTCAATACCAACAGCGCCTTGGCCAACAGCAGGGAGAGACTGCTCTGGTTCGATGAAGCTACGAATACGCTCTTCTAGCTCTAGACGTTTAAGACCTGCAGCAGCGAGTACGATCGCATCGTATTGACCATCGTCGAGTTTACCTAGACGAGTACCAACATTGCCGCGCAGTTCTTTGATGATGAGATCTGGGCGGTATTCTAGCAACTGACATTGACGACGCAGGCTACATGTACCCACGACAGCACCTTGTGGTAGCTCGTCGATGTTGTTGTAAGTGTTTGAAACAAAAGCATCACGAGGGTCTTCACGTTCACAGATAGTTGCTAGACCTAGACCTTCAGGGAAGTCGACCGGTACATCTTTCATTGAGTGAACAGCTAGATCAGCACGACCTTCTAGCATGGCTACTTCGAGTTCTTTAACGAACAGCCCTTTACCACCCACTTTAGCCAGCGGGGTATCTAGGATGATGTCACCTTTGGTCACCATAGTTACCAACTCAACCTCTAAACCAGGGTGAGCAGCTTGCAGTGCATCCCTTACAAAGTATGCCTGCCAAAGGGCAAGAGGGCTTTTTCTGGTCGCGATACGGATTGGTGCTGAATTTGTCATGGTGTTTCCGATATAGGTTCTGTAATAGGCTAATCCTACCATTGTGAGGCGAAAATTCTTACTGTTTGATCATTCCATGCTTTGATAGCTGAGGGATTTTCATGAGTTCACCAAAATAGTGTGATTGGTATCTCATTTGAAACATGGGCTATTATTAGAAATAGGTAATAAAGAGGACACTACGGCGCCGTGAGTTTAACTTTTTGTCATCAAGGCATTGGCCAGTATGACAGGTTCCTTTGCTTTACCATTAAGGGTAAAAGTGTTAAATTGATCACGTTTTGTTGCTCCTTTCGTTCAGTAACTAAACAGAAGTGCATTTAATCTCAAACCAAGGACTTACCTTGCAGGCTTACACTCAGACTTTGATTCAACGATTAGACAATCTTAATCAGCAGCGCATTGATCGTGCGTTGGCGTTGATGAATGTCCAAGGCCAGCGAGTTTTCAACCTTATTCCTGCACTACTTCACTTCAATCATCCCATGATGCCTGGTTATTATGACCAACAAGTTCCTTTTGGAATTCGTAGCTTCACGCCTAATGAATTCCAAAAGCAATTTGTCTCTGATACCGAATTAACGCTGGGTGGAAAACTCACCGAGGCTGCTGAACCAGCAATCCTGGGCTTGTACACCATGGGCAGTACTTCTTCTATTGGCCAAAGCACTTCAAGTGATCTCGATATATGGGTGTGTGTTTCTCCGGATATGGATGGCGCATCTCGCGACAGCCTGACCAACAAATGTCTGTTGATTACCGACTGGGCTGAAACCTTAGGGGTTGAAGCTAACTTCTTCTTGATGGATGAACAGCGTTTCCGCTCAAACCATTCTGAAGAGATGACCGGTGATAACTGTGGTTCTTCACAGCACTTATTACTGCTTGATGAGTTCTATCGCTCTGCCGTTCGTTTGGCTGGCCAGCGTTTGTTGTGGCAAATAATTCCGCCAGAAATGGAAGAGTGTTACGACGAGTATGTCCAAGGCCTGTGTCAGGATGGCTATCTTGATTGCTCGCAGTGGATCGATTTCGGCAAGCTGAACCGCATCCCTGCTGAAGAGTACTTTGGTTCAAACCTATGGCAGCTCTATAAGAGTATCGACTCACCGTATAAATCGGTTTTGAAGGCGATCCTGTTAGAAGCTTATTCATGGGAATACCCAAACACCCAACTGCTTAGTATTGATACCAAGCGTCGCTTCTTCGCAGATGAACCGGATCTGTATGGCATGGATAGCTACTATCTGATGCTTGAGAAGGTAACGCGCTATCTAGAACGCATTAACGACCACACTCGATTGGACTTGGTGAGACGTTGTTTCTACCTTAAGACCCACGAGAAGTTGTCACGAGATGCGGGCATTGGTTCTGTTGCGTGGCGTCGTGAAGCCTTAACTGAGATGACTAAGTCTTGGAATTGGGGACATGAAACCATTGCTGAGCTCGATAACCGCCGTAACTGGAAGGTAGAGCAAGTTAAAGTGGTACACCATGCATTACTCGATGCCTTGATGCTGAGCTACCGCAATCTGATTCAATTTGCGCGTCGTAACGACATCACTTCGGCAATCAGCCCACAAGATATCAGTATCTTGGCTCGTAAGCTTTACGCTGCGTTTGAGGTGTTGCCGGGTAAAGTGACATTACTGAACCCGCAAATATCCCCGGATCTGCATGAACCAGACTTGAGCTTCATAGAAGTTCGTCAGGGTCAGTCGAATAAAGCCGGTTGGTACTTGTATAAGCAGCCACTGGTAGCGCATCGTATTCTTGGTCAGCCTTCTCTGGAACACCATGAGTACTTGAGTAAGTTGGTTGCTTGGTCGTTTTTTAATGGCTTGATTACCGAGTCGACGCGTTTGCACTCTGTGGTACGTGACGCTCAGATTGATATCGATAAGTTCTACCAAATGGTGAGCGACCTGCGTAATACCTTCTCTTTACGTAAGCGTCGCCCGAGTATGCAAGCTCTGGCGAGCCCGTGTGAAATAAGCCAACTGGCGATGTTCATCAACTTTGAAAGTGACCCAACTTCTGAATTAAGTGGTCGTGCGTTGAAGGTTGATCTTAAGAACGCCGATATCTTCAGTTTTGGTGAAGAGGGTAAGAGTTTAGTCGGCAGTGTTGATCTGGTTTATCGTAACTCTTGGCATGAAGTACGTACGCTTCATTTCCAAGGTGATACTGCAATGCTCGACGCGTTGAAGACGGTACTTGGTAAAATGCACCAAGATGCTTTACCGCCAGAATCGGTCGATGTGTTCTGTTACAGCAAAAACCTGCGTGGTGTGATGCGTAATATGGTGTATCAACTGCTTGCTGAGTGTATCGACTTACGATTGAAACCGATTGAGCCGGAGAAGCGCCGCCGCTTCAAGGCTATTCGTCTGGCAAATAAGATGTTTGGCCTGTTCTTTGAACGTCGTGGCGTTTCGGTGCAGATGCTGGAAAACTCGGTCGATTTCTATCGTAGTATCTCGACGAATAAGCTGAAGGGCTCACCTTTACTGATGCTCGATAAAGAGCAAGAGTATCAGCTACCAGAAGTGGTTGATGGTTTTGCGAGTGAAGGTTTAATTCAATTTTTCTTTGAGGATACCGACAAAGGTTTCAATATTTATGTATTGGACGAGTCGAATCAAGTTGAGGTGTATCACCAATACAGCGGTGAAAAAGATGAGATGATCGCGAGCGTGAATTCTTTCTACACTTCAGTAAAAGATGAGTCGAAGGTGTCATCTAAGTTGATTAATTTCAATCTACCTCAGTACTACCAAATTGTTCATCCTGAAGAAGGTAACTCTTACGTGGTGCCTTACCGTAATGATGCGACTTTAGCTTCTCGGAGCTCAAAGATAGTCAACATCTAGGTTTATTCTCGATAATTGATATTAAGAAAGGAGTGATTGATTCACTCCTTTTTGTTTTTTACCAATAATTAGACCCAATTGATCGCTTCATCTGCGTGCTTCGCGCATTCTTCTTTAACCATCTCAAACAATTCCATGCCCGTCTTAGAACATGTCCACTTGTCGTCGATTAGCTTGAAATGAAAACCACCAGATTTAGACGCTAACCAGATTTCTTTCATTGGTTCTTGGCGGTTGATAATGATTTGGCTGCGGTTCTCAAACTCCAGCGTCATTACGTTACCAGTCACTTCGTAATCAATATCTGCCTCTGATTCATCGATAGCTTCTTCGATGTTTTGCATCTGTATATCGACCAGTTGATGAAATTCAGTCTCGTTCATCCTTTCTATCCTATTGCTTTTCCTGAGTGTGGTGCGATTATAGGGGGCATTGAGTTAATAATCACGATATGCAAAATGAAAAAATTAATTACCGCTCTGTTTATGGTGTCCGTTATTGGACTTTCTGGTTGTGGTCAAACGGGTCCTTTGTACGATCCTGATGAAGTTCAGCAGACTGAACAATCACAATAAGTGAAAACACGCAGAAATCGTTATTTATAAGGGATAAGAACTTTGGATTACTTCAACTATCAGGAAGATGGCCAGCTTTGGGCTGAGGACGTCGCACTTTCACAACTAGCAGAGCAATATGGTACACCGCTGTATGTATATTCTCGTGCAACATTAGAGCGCCACTGGAATGCGTTTGATTCGTCGGTTGGCGAGCACCCACACTTAGTGTGTTATGCCGTTAAAGCTAACTCGAACCTTGGCGTGTTGAATACTTTGGCTCGCTTGGGCTCTGGCTTCGACATCGTTTCTGGCGGTGAGCTAGAGCGTGTAGTTGCTGCCGGTGGCGATCCAGCAAAAGTTGTTTTCTCTGGTGTCGGCAAAACAGCCGCTGAAATGAAGCGTGCGCTTGAGTTGAACATAAAATGTTTTAACGTAGAGTCTGAGCCAGAATTGGAGCGACTGAATAAAGTGGCTGGTGAGCTTGGTGTTAAAGCGCCGATTTCACTGCGTATTAACCCAGATGTTGATGCGAACACTCACCCTTACATTTCTACGGGTCTGCGTGATAACAAATTCGGCATTGCCTTCGACCGTGCTCCTGCAGTTTATGCGTTTGCAAAAACACTCGATAACTTGTCTATCCATGGTATTGATTGCCACATCGGTTCTCAGTTAACGGATATCGAACCTTTCATCGATGCCACTGACCGCCTGCTTGCACTGATCGACCAACTACGTGCCAATGACATCAACATTAAACACCTTGATGTAGGTGGCGGTTTGGGCGTGGTTTACCGAGATGAATTACCACCACAACCTTCAGATTACGCGAAGGCTTTGTTGGCTCGTTTAGACAATCATTCTGATCTAGAGTTGATTTTCGAGCCTGGAAGAGCGATTGCTGCGAACGCTGGTGTATTATTAACGAAAGTCGAGTTCCTGAAGCCTACTGAGCATAAGAACTTTGCCATCATAGATGCAGCAATGAACGATCTGATGCGCCCGGCACTTTACCAAGCTTGGCAAGATATTGTGCCAGTGAGCCCGCGTCAGGGTGAAGCGGTGACTTACGACTTGGTTGGCCCTATCTGTGAGACAGGTGACTTCCTAGGTAAGGATCGTGACCTTGTTCTTGAAGAAGGCGATCTACTGGCCGTTCGTTCTGCTGGTGCTTATGGCTTCGCTATGTCATCTAACTACAACACTCGTTCGCGTGCGGCTGAAGTGATGGTTGATGGCGATAAAACTCACTTGGTTCGTCAGCGTGAAGAGCTTACGAGTCTGTGGGAACTTGAAAACATTCTTCCGGAGTAATTTTAAGCGTTATGCACTTCCACTTTTCTAAAATGCATGGTTTGGGCAATGATTTCATGGTCGTGGACTGCATTACTCAAAATATTTTCTTTTCTCCAGATTTGATCCGTCGTTTGGCGGATCGTCACACTGGTGTGGGCTTTGATCAGCTACTTGTGGTTGAGGCTCCCTATGATCCAGAAACCGACTTCCATTACCGCATATTCAATGCGGATGGCAGTGAGGTGGAGCAGTGTGGTAATGGTGCGCGTTGTTTTGCTCGATTCGTTCGCATGAAAGGCTTAACGAATAAGTACAGCATCAACGTGAGCACCAAGAAAGGTAAAATGGTTCTCAAGATTGAAGACAATGACCAGATCACTGTCAACATGGGCATTCCTGAGTTTGAACCTGGCAAAATCCCATTCAAGGCAAAGCAGCCTGAGAAGACGTATATCTTAAGAACGGATGTACATACCTTGTTCTGTGGTGCCGTAAGCATGGGTAACCCGCATGTGGTTACCGTTGTTGATGATGTCGATACTGCAGATGTGGAGACCTTAGGTCCGCTTCTTGAATCACATGAACGTTTCCCTGAGCGTGTTAATGCTGGCTTTATGCAAGTGATTAACCGTGAAGAAGTTCGCTTACGTGTTTATGAACGCGGTGCGGGTGAAACTCAGGCGTGTGGTAGCGGTGCATGTGGTGCAGTTGCGGTTGGTATCAATCAAGGCTTGCTGGCTGAGAACGTGAAAGTTCGTCTACCTGGTGGTGATTTGCAGATTAGTTGGCAAGGTCCGGGTAAACCCCTGTTTATGACTGGCCCGGCAACCCATGTGTTTGATGGTCAGCTTTCTTGCTAATAAACATTCATAACCAATAGATTCATAAAAATAAAGGATAGGTTTTGTCTTACGTTCAAGCCGACGCACTCACCGCAGAAGTGGTCGCGGAATATTTACGTGATAACCCAGATTTTTTCCAAGACAGGAAAGGTTTGGTTGATCGCCTTGCTATCAATAACGTTGAGCAGGGCGCTGTATCTCTGGTGGAAGTTCAGCTTAAACGCCAACGCCATCGAATCGAAGAGCTAGAGGAAGAGATCACTGGCTTGATGTCGTTGGCAGCGAATAACGATAAAACCTTCTATGAATTTATGGATCTGCAAGCTCACGTGCTGAAATGCAGTGACTTTATGCAGGTGATCAAAGCTGTTGAACAAAAAGCGTTAGATTTAGGGTTGAAAGCTCATGTACGAATTCTCTCGCAACCTGGCTTTTATAAGCTGAGTGAAGAGCGCTATTCGAAGTTTTCGCTCAACCACTTCAATGGTAAAGATGCTTATCTAGGACGCTTGAGAAAAGCTGACAGACACGATTTGTTTGGTGATTTCCAAGTTCCAGAGCTAGGCTCTTATGTAGTACTACCACTTGCTAAGCAGTCTCCGTTGGGTTTGCTTGCCTTTTCTAGTGAAGATGGCGGACATTTCCAACCTCATATGGATACGCTATTTTTACGCCATTTAGCACTTGTTGTGTCTCATTTGGCGGACACCTTACCTTGGCAGATAAATAATGAGCCTAGAGCCCAAAATACCTCTTCCTAACAGCCTTCAAAAGCCACTTTCTCGCTTCTATGAATATCTCAGAAGCGAGAAGGGACTCAGCCTGCACACCCAACGTAATTACAAACAACAACTTGAAACTATGGCTTCTCATTTGGTCACACTTGGACTGAAAGATTGGGGCCAAGTAGACGCGGCGTGGGTAAGACAACTTGCCAGTAAAGGCATGCGAGAAGGAATGAAAGCGAGCAGTATCGCGACGCGCTTATCGTCACTACGCAGCTTCTTTGATTTCCTTGTGTTACGTGGCGAAATGACTGCAAATCCAGCCAAAGGGGTTTCTGCACCTCGCAAACAGCGTCCTTTACCTAAAAATCTCGATGTCGATGAAGTCGGACAGTTGCTTGACGTGAATGAAGACGATCCATTATCGATTCGTGATCGAGCGATGATGGAGGTGATGTATGGTGCAGGTTTACGTCTCGCTGAACTGGTTGGCATCAATCTTAAAGATGTGCTGGGCCGGCAAGGCGAAATCCGAGTGATTGGTAAGGGCGACAAAGAACGCAAAGCGCCGTTTTCAGGACTGGCTAAAGAGTGGGTCGATAAATGGCTCAAAGTGCGCGGTGATCTTGCTTCTCCGGGAGAAAAGGCCCTGTTTGTGTCCAAGTTAGGGACCCGGATCTCTCATCGCAGTGTGCAAAAGCGCATGGAAGAGTGGGGTAAGAAGCAATCCGTCGCGAGTCATATTAGCCCGCATAAACTGCGTCACTCCTTTGCAACTCACGTGCTTGAATCGAGCCAAAATCTGAGAGCTGTCCAAGAATTACTTGGGCATGAAAACATCTCAACCACCCAAATTTACACCCACTTGGACTTTCAACACTTAGCACAAGCTTACGATCAAGCTCACCCAAGAGCACGTAAGAAGAATAAAGAATAGATTAAAGGTTTTACTATGCGAATTTATCGAGGGTTAAAGTCCATCAAAGCCATGACCTTTGACTTGGATGACACCCTGTATGACAACTGGCCTGTGATCATGATGGTAGAAAAAGAGATGGCGCAGTGGCTTTACCAAAAGCACCCAGTGTCGGCTTCTTTATCGCTTGAAGAGTGGCAGGGCATTAAGCAGCAAGTCGCCTCTGAAAACCCAGCTTTAAAGCATGATGTTACCGTTTGGCGTGAAACACAGATTAAGAGTGGCTTACTGCAGTTGGGCTACTCTCAGCAGCAAGCTGAACAGGCGGCTCGTGAGGGGATAGAACATGCTTTGTGGTTGCGCAATCAAGTCGATGTCCCTCAAGAAACGCATCGAGTGATGGCAGAACTTAGCCAACGCATTCCTTTGGTTGCGATTACCAATGGCAATGTCGATCCACATAAAATTGGTTTAGGGCAGTATTTTCAACTAATCCTTAAAGCTGGCCCAAACGGTAGAGCAAAACCTTACCCAGATATGTTTGATAAAGCGCAACAATACTTAGATGTTGATGCCATCAACATTCTTCATGTCGGCGATCACCTTAGAACGGATGTTTACGGAGCTAAGCAAAATGGCTTCCAAGCATGCTGGTTTAATGACATTGGTTCCAATTTATACCTCTCTTCGAAGGCGAGTGTGCTGCCTGATGTTGAAATAGAGCAACTTAGCGATCTCATGCGACTAATTTAAAGACCTCTGTAAGCTTATTGTGTCGCATTTATGATATTGAATTGTTACATTAGTCGCAATTAAATGCCTGTTTAGGCTAGGATAATTGGCGACTACTTTTTATCGATTCATTTCAGTCATAGCAGTGGTTGCGGGTTCTTCACTTCACTCTATTTCGATCAAGGGTTGGCATGCAAACATTTACATTTCTCGCAAATACTGAGGAGCTATTTAAATCTCAATTTGATCAGCGAGAGTGGTGTGACAGCAAACAATATCTTATTCAACTTTTCTCTACCCAATCTTCTGATATGGCTCGTCGAATCGCGAGTGTTGCTCTCAATCGCCTAAGAAATGCCACCTTAATTGGCCAGAGTGCTCGTCATGTTATCTGTGACAATTGTCTTGAGAGTCGTTGTACCTTAATCATTATCAGTGAGTTTAATGAAACCCGTTTAACCTCCGCGGTTCAGCCTTTTACAGGCAACCCAAACCAAGACAGCCAAGAGCTCGCTTCTCAACTAGATCTCTCGAAAGATGCGAAAACGGTCATCAGCCTATGCGATCAGGTTGAAGGTCGTGATTACCCTATCTATAGCGCCTTTGAAAACCTACCCTATACATTGCCTGTTGCTGGTGGCTTGTGTCATGAGAATGAATACGGGCGTTGGGTTATGCATAATGAACAGACCTACCAACACGCTTGTGTGGCGGTGGCTCTGACTAACCCCAGATTGAAGGTTTGGTCAGATGCCTATTCTGAGTGGAACCCGATCGGGATGAAGCTACGAGTCACACATGCAGTCGGAAATCGCTTATACGCGTTGAACGACAAGCCGGCTATCGACGTATTCAAACATTATCTTGCTGATGGTAAAGATCTCCCTTTCAGTCAGCTGATGAGCTTTCCGCTTTATCGAGAGCTTGGCAGAAAGAAGGGCATATCGACACCGCTGCGCATTAATGATGATGGCAGTATCGAGTTTGATAGTCCTTGGCATGTCGGCGAAGAGGCACAGTTTTGTTATAACCATCCTTCTTTGACCGCAGAAAAAGTGCGTCACGGCGCTGAGATGCTTGCCATGCATCAGCCGGAATCGGTGATCATCTATAACTGCGTCTCTCGACTTGAATTCATCGACAGTAAACTTGAGCTCAAGCCATTTGAGGGGGTAGTAAACGCGTGCGGCGCATACTGCATGGGCGAGCTATACCGCAACGACGATCGCCAAGAGATACTGCATCACAGCCTCACCTATATTGCGATGAGAGAGTCGGACGAGATTAATGAGTTTCGTTGTGAAGATTTCCAGCGTGACTCAACGGTATCGCCACTGCTTAATCTCGTCAGAAATGCAGTGGCTGATCTCGACAGTATGAACACGCAGATGGAGAAAAAACTTCATCAACAGGCGCGTCGTTTAACCGAAAGCTACCGTATTGATTCTCGCACCGGGCTACCCAACCGTATCGTATTAAAAGAGCGCCTCAATACGATTCTCTTCAGTGAGCACTTACTGACGTTAAAGCTGACTAATTTCCATCAAGTTAACGAGAAGTATGGTTACCAAGTGGGTGACCAGTTGTTACTTGATTTATCTAATCATTTTGTCGAGCGATTACACCTTAGTGTGGCTAAGGAAGCTCAGGTGAAAGTAGAGCTGTTCAGCATTGGTGTCGGTGAATGGGCGATCATTTTTAACGCCAATGTTGGCTGCGATAAGATAGAGCAACGTTTCGTTGAGTTTGCTGATGATATTGAGCACATCAATTTTGAGCCGTATGGCTTGGCTGATATTGATTATCTGTCAGTTTCTCTGTGTGGCGGCTTCGCTAGTCGTTGCGACTTCCTAACTGATAGTGGTGATGAGATCTTATTGAAAGCGATCGAAGCTCGACGTTATGGGGTCAGGAATAACACTCACATCACCAATGCTAAAGACATTCAGGTGAGTGAAGAAGATCGTAAAGAGCAACTCGGCTGGCTGAGCTGTGTAAGTCGTGCGATTTTAGATCAGAACATCATCACTTATTCCCAGCCAATTGTGGCGTCCGGTACTCACGAAATGATTGGCCAAGAGTGCTTGGTCAGAATCATGGAGTCAGACGGTACCATTGTGCCACCAGGTAAGTTCTTACCTATCATTGCCGACACGCACCTTTACACTCGCCTCAGCCGACACATGATTAAGAACACCATAGGTTATATGGCGGATAAGCAAAGCTCATTTTCTATCAATCTATCCCCACAAGATTTGTTGAGCGACAAGACGCTTGAGGTACTCGAGACCGCCATCAGTGCTATGAACGATCCCACTCGACTTGGCCTAGAGGTTCTTGAGTCTGAGCAGATTAAAGATTACGGTCGTATGATTGAGGTGTGTGATCACTTCCGTGCTCTTGGGGCGAGAATCATTGTTGATGACTTTGGGTCTGGCTATTCCAATATTGATGAGATCATTAAGCTTGAGCCGCAGATTATCAAGCTCGACGGTAGTCTGATTCGCAACATCGACAAAGACCAAAAACAAAGAAATATCGCCTCTCAGTTGGTTCGCTTATGCCAGGTGTTTAATGCGCAAACCGTCGCTGAATTTGTCCATAACCAACAGGTTTGTGAGATAGCAGAGCAAATGGGTGTCGATTATCTGCAGGGTTACTACTTTGGTGAGCCTAAGCGACTGTTTTAGTTGTTAAAGCTTTCCGTATCCTATTGTGACTTGCTTTAAAAAGTGTTCTGCCGCTATTGGTGACTGTTTTGGGTGGAATCAATGATGTCTAACTAACGTCACATTATTTATAAGACGATCGTAAGTATTCCGTGCAAGCCTTATCTATAATAAGCACAATAACCAATCATTAACGTAACGATTAATGTGAATATGCAATCGACCTCTCTCCTGATACAAGATATAAAGCAAACCCAGCGTGAATTGCAAAAGATAGATTTTCATCAACATGAAGACCTACTGATTCAGGTGTTTTCTTCTTTCGAGAAAGGTTCGGTTTTGGCTGCCTGCCAAGTGATTCAAGCGACTTTCCCTAATGCTAGGCTGATTGGCTGTAGTGCAAACCACTACATCAGCCAAGGCGTCATCCTGCATCAAGGTCTCTATCTTATTGTCACTCGCTTCGATGCGACCTCTTACACTTGTGGCGTTGTCGAATACAGCAAGCAACCACTATTAGATAGTCAATCGATGTGGCAGCAGCTTGAGTGTAATACCAATACTCAAAATATCATCTGTTTCGCCGATCGCTTGCAGATAAACAACCGCGACTTATTTTCAGCGTTTGAACAATCGAGATATTCATTGCCTATTTGTGGCGGTGCATCGACCATCACAGATAATGGGCGATGGGTAATGCTAGACGGCATTTGCTATGAGAATGCTTATGTGATGTTGGCGTTGCACAGTGTCGAGCTCGTAACCACCAAGGGTTATTACACCGAGTGGAACCCTATTGGCCGCACCTTTCGTGTCACTGGTGCTCAAGATAACCGGTTGGCTGAATTGGATGGTATGCCTGTTCGCGATCTTTATAATCGCTACCTTGCTGATGGCCTCGAAGTACCTTTCGAGCAACTGCATAATTTCCCCTTGATGGTCGGCGACCCGAAAGAGCAAAATATTCATTTGCCACTCAAGGTGAGAGAATGTGGAGAGATAGAATTTAGTGGTCATTTTCAGATTGGTGATGAGGTCAGGTTTTGTTACGACCATCCTTCACTGACCTTGGAGCAGATCCGACTCGGTGTACAACAGATTGCCTCTCATAAACCGGAGCAGTTTTTTATCTACAACTGCACCTCTCGTATCGATTTTATTGATGGTAACCAAGAAGTAGAGGTCTTCCAGACGCTCGCAGACACCTATGGAGTGTACTGCATGGGAGAACTCTATCAAGATCGTGGCCAACAACGAATCCTGCATCATAGCCTCACTTATCTCGCGCTTAGAGAAGGTGAAGGCAAGGCTGTACAGCCATTAGAGACACAACCCACGACCAACATATCGCCTCTGTTTTCATTGATTCGAAATGCACTGCTTGATGTTGATGACATGAACAATAGCATGGCGAGTAAGATTCAGCAGCAAGCGACTGCATTGACGGCGAGCTACCGAATTGATCGTCGCACTGGGTTACCCAATAGAAGTGTACTGCGTGAGAAGCTGTCACAAATGAGCTCTGACAGTCATTTGTTGGCTTTGAAGGTCACCACATTTGGTCAAATCAATGAGAAGTATGGTTATCGAGTAGGTGACAAACTTCTGCATGATCTGAGTGAGTACTTTCAGAAAGCACTGTGGCAGTTTTTTGATGAGGGTTGCCAGCTCTACAGTATTGGTATTGGTGAGTGGGCGGTGGTGTTTGATAGTTGGGCCAGCCAAGAACACATTCATCAGCGTTTCTCTGAATTTTCAGACCAAACCGAGCATGTCAATTTTGAGCCGATGGGGCTACCCGATATCGATTATCTTTCGGTTTCAATCTGTGCGGGTGTCGCGAGTCGTCGAGATTTTCCAGCGACCTCGATTGATGACTTGTTACTGAAAGCGATTGAAGCTCGACGCAGTGCGGTGAGCCAGAATAAACATTTGGTGAGTGCCAAGACGTTAATTCAACTCGAGAAGCATCGCCAAGAGCAACTCGGCTGGCTGTCGTGTGTGAGCCGCGCAGTGCTCAATCAAAATATTGTTGCGTGCTCTCAACCTATTGTATCGGCGCATAGCCACCAGGTAGAAAGCTATGAGTGCTTAGTTCGAATTGAAGAGGACGGTCAGTTGATTGCGCCGGGTAAGTTCTTGCCGATCATTGAGGGAACTCATCTCTATACGCGTTTAAGTCGCCAGATGATAACGCGCACCTTTGATTTTATGAGCCAGCGAACCGATTCGTTCTCAATTAACTTGGCGCCACAAGATTTCAGCAATGAGAAAACCATTCTTCACCTTGAACAAGCCATCAAAAAAATCAGTCACCCACAGCGTATTGGTTTAGAAGTGTTGGAAACCGAGCAAATTCAGGATTACGGCCGCTTGATCGAGGTGTGTAATCACTTCCGCGATCTTGGTGTGAATATTATTGTCGATGACTTTGGCTCAGGCTATTCGAACATTGATGAGATATTGAAACTGGAACCACAAGTGATAAAGCTTGATGGCAGTTTAATTCGCAATATCGATAAGGATAAAAAGCAACGCAAAATAGCCCAACAGCTGGTGAGCTTATGTCAGATTCTGAATGCTAAGACGGTGGCGGAGTTCGTTCATAATGAGCAGGTGTGTCGTATTGCTGAAGACATGGGTGTCGATTACCTGCAAGGGTATTACTTTGGTCAACCTCAGCGTTTGTTTTGATGGAGCGAGCGTTTCACGTGAAACACTGGTTGGTTCAATAACGAAAGTACGATGTAAAAAGGGTGAGCTTATGGCTCACCCTTTTGTTTTTAGTATCAGTCCCGTCCTGAAATGTGCATATTACTTTCCCGCTCACCTGCTTGATCTATTTGAGGGCGTGGCCACATTTGTCGGCGTGGAATACTTTAAGATACTGTTGGTAGTAGTCATTAATCAGTTTGGCAGGTTCGCTTTCACCTAAAGATTTGAGTAACTCAATACCCACTTCGCAAGTACACAGATGGCCACTGTCTTGATTGCGGCGCAAGGTGTAAGAGGATTCGCTGGTGATGTCGAGGTGAACTTGTGGGATAGCTTGTAACCACGAGCTCTTGTTAAGCATCTTCTTCGCTTCTTGCCATGTGCCATCCAAGATAATGAATAGCGGTTTTCGACTCATGGCTTGGGTCATCACTGCTTGCTGACACTCGATACTTTGATCACTCGGGAATAAAAGAAACGGTTGTCGTGTTTCATCTTCAAGCAGTGCCACTAGCTCAGCTGGTGGTGTTTTCCTTTGCCATATCAAGGACTGACACTGCTCAAGGGATTGCTGAAGCAACTTTCCGGTGTTGGTGTCTCGCGACAGTTCATTCTCATGAGTCAGTAGTACAAGTTCGGTTTGGCTTTCAACCGTCGGTATTAGATGACAAACGCACTGGTGAGTGAAGCCACAACCATGGCAAGCTTGTTGGTTACTCATCTTTACAGCTTAACTCCACTTTGTGCAGGTGATACACCATCAGCAAACAAAACCACGTCGCTGATATCAGCATCATCTGCAACTGGAGCGACACTTGGGTTGAGTGGGTAGCTCACACCAGAGTATGACAGTGTGTGTTTTGCAGGTGTTGCTCCGCCGCCACTGACATTGAAGATCAGATCCTGCCAGCCGTGGTTTTGCGATTTACCTAAGCGTATGTCGCCCTTAACCAGTGTCACTCGGCTATTGAAGCGCCAGTTATCTTGATGGTTTTCGAAAATCAGCAGTGTACAGCCACCAGAACCACACCAATCGAGCTGGGCAAACAGTTCTTCTTTACCATCGCCATTTAAGTCGTAGGTTAACCAGCGGTACTTAGTATTGTCTGGTGAGGTGTTATTGATCTTAAAGTATTCGCGGATCGCTTGGTCGACTTTTTGATCAAATTGATCGCTGGAGTTCACCTGCTTTGCGGTTAGATCAACGTTAGCGGTGGTGTTGACTTGCGCTTGTGCACTCTTAGCTTCGAATAGCACCAGACCGCCATTGGCAATCGGGTAGACAACGTTGCCCACTTTTTCTTTTTCAGCGACCAGCTTGCCGTTATCGAGCGTGAAGATGCGCTCAGAGATCAAATACTGTTGCTGGTGGCGAGTCATAACCACTTGTACCTGATTTTGGTTCAGTTGCTGCCAGAAGCCTTGCTCAACAATAGAAGGGTCTCCATTGCTGTACGAGTATGTCGTAATGGCGCTGTGGTCATCGTTGAGCTCAAGGTTGATAGAGAATCCAGTGTTCTGCGTTGAGCTAGCGAAGTAGAGCCCGCTCCAGTCCAATGTTGGATCTTGGTTAGAGACCGTTGCACAGCCATTATAGTTACTGTCATTGAGGTTAAGCTTGGCATGCCATCCATAGATAGAATCGCTCATGCCGTCGCTGCAACTCTCTTTTGTAAGGTTGAGTTTGCCTTGCGCTGCTTTACCTTCTAATTGGTAATCACGACTGCTTGGTGTGGTGCGGCTTGATTCAATATCTAGGATCTGTGGCTGTTCGCCCATCTTAGTGTATTTGAGCTGGTCTTTATCGAAGCTTGCTGACCAGAAAGGTTCATTGCCGAATACACGTGTTGAACGCAGGAGTTGGTCACAACGATCAGGGTTTTCTGCGGTGAGGATATTCACTTGATCAACCACGAAACGTGCCGTGAAATCTGCGTTATACCCTGTTTGGCTCGGTACGGTTAGATGACCAATCAGCTCGCCGTATAAGGCTTGGTAAGGTCTCGTTGAGAGCCCTTGCGCTTCTAATGCGAGTTCTGGCGTTAAATCTAACCAGTATTGTTGTTGGCTACCGCAAGGGGTGAAGGTTCGGCTTTCATGGCCAACCACTACCTGACCACGCATGATGAAGGTTTGCGGTTGAATGCTCAGTGGCTCATCCAAGGTTGCTGGAGGCAGTTCAGGTTGTTGCGGCGTATCAGGTGCCGTAACACAGCCTTGTAGAGCGAATGCGACTAGCCATGTCACTGGGTTTTTCATTACCTTCATGTTATATCTTCCTCGGAGCAACCGTTAATTGGATTTATTATGGCATATTGGTTATTTAAAACAGAACCCGACACCTTCTCTATTCAGACTCTGAGAGTACAAAAAACCTCTTGTTGGGAGGGTGTACGCAACTATCAGGCTCGAAACATGATGCGCGATGACGTTAAGCTTGGAGACCTGGTGATGATATACCATTCATCATGTAAGAAAGTTGGCGTAGCGGGGATCGCTAAAGTAACCAGAGAAGCCTACCCAGACCATTTTCAATTCGATCCAGAAAGTGATTACTACGATGCCAAGTCTTCGCCAGACAACCCGCGCTGGATAATGGTGGATGTCGAGTTTGTGCGAGTGACTGAGCGCTTAATTCCTTTGGCAACGCTTAAAGCGATGCCTGAGCTAGCAGAAATGCCGTTGGTTAAACGGGGCAATCGCTTATCCATCATGCCAGTTACAGAGCAAGAGTGGCAGGCGATCTTAAGCAAAGAAGTGCTAGGTTCTCGTTAGCGTTAGAGAGAGCTTTTTACGTAAGGTTCAAAAAAGGCAGCCATTGGCTGCCTTTTTATTTATTCAGATCTCTTCGACGAGATTAGAGCAGGTGCTTTTCTAGGTAGTGAGCAACGGCGTCGTCTGCGCTGCTGCCAATCACTTCATTGTCTGGTAAAGCTTTAAATACTTTCTCATGCGATGTACCCATCACTAAGCCTTTGCCTGCCATAGCCAGCATCTCGGCATCGTTCATTCCGTCACCAAAGGCAACACAGTTATCCAGTGTCAGGTTCAGTGATTTCGCAACAGCGTCTAGGGCGTGGCCTTTAGAGACTTCAGCGGCCATCACTTCCAGACACCAAGGTGTAGAGAAGGCGATGTTCAGTTTGTCGCCAAAAGCATCTCTTAGCTTTTGTTCAAACGTGACGAGATATTCGTGGTCCTGCTCTGGGTGAGTGAAAAAGACTTTCGCAATACCTTCGCTTGGTGCATTTTCTGCTTCAAAGCGCTTGTAGCTAAAGCCAGACTCACTGTGGAATTTTGCCAGCATTTCGTCTTCACGGTCCAGTAGCCAATCTTCATTCTGGTACATGTGAATAAAGAGATTTGGGTCTTGGCGAACAATATCGATAACAGGTTGAACGAGTTCCTGAGGCACGTTCTGGCTATACATCAGTTGATCGTTCTGGTCATGCACGCGTGCACCGTTTGAAGTGATCATGTACGCCGGAATACCTGCGATCTGACGAATACCCGCCACATCGACGTGGTGACGACCCGTAGCGAAGATAAAGGTATAACCTTGGTCGTGTAATTTCTTAAGTGTTAGCTTGGTAAAGTCGCTTAGCTGATGGTTGGGAGCCAAAAGCGTACCATCTAAATCAGAAGCAACAATTTTCACGGAATCTTTTAGTGCAGGAATACTCATTTAACCCTCATTGCAAAAATGCTTAACCAATATCGACGCTAGCCAACGCTAGAATCGTTTTAACTACAATATCTCTAGGTAGAAATTGTATGCCAATTTCATGCAAGAAAAGAGGGCAAAGCTCACTTACTTCTCTTCCTCTTTAGCGCTTATGTTCTTGGTCGGTTACTCAGCTTATTCGCTTATTCGCTTATTCGTTTATTAGCTTATTAGTTTATTAGCTCTAGGCAAAAAACTGATTGATAGCATTCAGTGTTTGATTGCGATATTCGTCTTTCTCAAACAACACCTCATGCTTAGACCCTTCAATGGCCTTAAACTGGCAGGCTGAGTTGGTTTTCTTCAGTTTATTGATGAACTTCACTTGAGCGCTGTTGCTGACAATCTTCTCCTCCCCAGCTTGAATCAATAGCAGTGGGATCTTGATTTGACGAGTTTGTTGTATCGCCTGCTTGGCTGCCATTAACCCTTGCCATACCCAGCGAGTGCTTGGTCCACCAACCTGCAAAGAAGGGGAGCCGTCATACAAGCAACGGAACCAGTGATAGCGTACTTTGCTGTGGCTGAGTAAGTTATTTTCGAAGGGCTTAGAGTAGTACGCTTGCTGCCCCGGGGCATAAGTCGGCTTAGCATAGAAAGCGGTGAGTACTTGTCCAACAACCATCGCGATGGGCTTGAAGTACCATTCAGTCTTAATCCCAAACATCGGAGCGCACAGAGTAACTTTGTCAAACGGGTGATCGGGATGAGTTTGTAGATAGCGAGTGGCTATGGTGCTGCCCATTGAGTGTGCCAGTAGGTAGCGATTGGCGTATCGGCTTAGGTCAAAACTGGCAATGACGTCAGACATGTCTGAGGCGTAATCATCAAACTCATGAATGTGACCAATGTCAGAGTCTGTTACCATACGTTCCGACTGGCCTTGACCTTGGTGGTCAAATGAATAAACGTCATAGCCTTGCTGATAAAAATCATAAAAGAGCTCTTGGTATTTCAAGCAACACTCAATGCGGCCATTTGAAATAACAATGGCTTTGGTGTGCGTTGGTGAGGTTAGGCTACACCAGTACAGCTTCTTTTTACCTGATGATGTGACATACCCATCTTCACGTTGTTGCCAAAGGGCAGGGATCGGGTGTTTAATCGCTTGCTCGAACTCAGGTTCTTGCGTGTACGAAAATGGGGCGGCACTGTGGTTTTCCATGGGAAATTACCTGAACTGATGCATGTGAGAGCTTTATCGCTACTAATGTTGTTAGATTAAAGAACTAGTAAGGAAATGCAAATGGATACTCATGTTTGGCTTGCTTATGTCGTCACGGCGATATTGTTTAGTTTGGCTCCGGGCTCAGGTACCGTTAACTCAATCAGCAATGGGCTAAGTTATGGCACCAAGAAGTCACTTGCGTCTATCGCCGGCTTACAGCTCGGTCTTGCATTCCACATCATGCTGGTGGGTGCAGGTATTGGTGCTCTGGTGGCTCAATCTGCGTTGGCGTTCACCATCATCAAATGGGTAGGTGTGGTTTACCTTGTTTGGTTGGGTATTCAAAAATGGCGTGATAATTCTAGCTTGGTGGCTTCAGAAGAAAGCTCAACGCTATCGAGTGGTAAGCTGCTTAGAAATGCCGTGCTTATCAATCTAACTAACCCAAAATCTATCGTGTTTTTGGTGGCTCTGTTTCCTCAATTTATCGATCCTACACAACCGCAAGCACCGCAGTTATTAGTGTTAGGAGTTACAACAGTATTCATTGATAGTGTTGTTATGTTGGGCTACACCTCATTAGCTTCACAAATGGGACGTTTTATTCGTTCTGATCGTATAATGAGTAAGATAAATAAAATATTTGGTGGTATGTTCATGGGTTGCGGTGCCTTGCTTGCTGCCGCTAAAGCTTAGTAAAGCAATACAGTTATAGATGAATCAATAGAGTTATAGATAAATGACCGCTACCTACGTTGCTCGACAACCTATCTTAAACCGTAACAAGAACACGCTTGGTTATGAGCTGTTGTTTCGCGACGGAGAAAGGAATGCCTACCCAGCGCATATTGAGTCTAATCGAGCAACGTACCGTCTGATTGTTGAGAACTTCTTATCGGTTGGGCATAACCCTTCGATTCCGTCTTCGCGCTGTTTTATTAATTTCCCTCATCAAAGCTTGATTCGTCGGCTTCCTTTAGGCTTGCCGAAAGACAAGGTTGTGGTCGAGATTCTTGAAACCTGCCAACCGACGGATGAGCTGTTAGAGGCGGTCAAAGAGCTCTATCAAGCGGGGTACATGATTGCCCTAGATGACTTTACCTCTACGCCAGAATGGGAACGATTCCTTAAATACACGCATATTGTTAAGCTCGATATCATGCAAATGGGCTTGAATGAAGCGTGTGATTTGGTAAGAGCTCATCAAGGGAAGAAGTTTAGCTTTCTGGCTGAAAGAGTCGAAACTGAGCAAGAGTTTAAGCAAGCGAAAGAGGCGGGTTTTAAGTTCTTCCAAGGGTACTTCTTCAGCAAACCTGAAATCATCAAGACCAAGTACATTAGCCCTGAGCAAGTAATTGCTATGGAGCTGTTTCAAGAAGTGTGTAAGCCGGAAGTCAACTTTCAACGTGTCGAAAGCATCGTCGCGAAAGATGTTGCCTTGTCGTATAAGTTACTGCGTTTTGTGAATACCATGTCACCTCGTCTTGAGGTCACCATCTCTTCGTTCCGTCAGGCTTTGGTTTATCTGGGGCAAGAGAAGCTGAAAATGTTTGTCTCGTTGGCGGTGGCGTCTTATGTCTCTGATAAGAAGCCAAAAGAGCTATATGGCTTATCGCTTCAGCGAGCTCAGTTCTGCCAACGTATGTCTCGTTATCAGGCATTTGAAGGGCATGCCGAGCAAGCCTTTATGATTGGTTTGTTCTCATTGCTTGATGCGCTGCTCGACTTGTCGTTAGAGAATTTAGTTGAGCAACTGCCCTTGTGTAAAAGTATCAAGGTGGCTCTGCTACGTAGAGAAGGGCCATATGGAACCTTGCTGGCCCTTGAAGAAAGCTTTGAACATGCCGATTGGCAGCAAATGGATGAGCACTGTGCTCATTTAGGATTGAGTGTGGAACAGGTTAAAACTGAGCTCACCGAAGCTCGACGCTGGAGTCATAACGTAACCAATCAGCTCTGATTTATCTTCGTTAAACTTTTATGACAATTATAACGCACGCCTTGACGTGCGTTTTTTTACATCTATCATATATGCATATCCATATATGAGTATATAGTTATGCTTCCTCACCAATTTTTTAAATTACTGTCCGATGAAACGCGAGTGCGTTGCTTAATGTTGATAGTGCGCAATGAGTGCTTGTCTGTTGGTGAGCTCACTCAGGCATTGCAAGAAAGTCAGCCAAAGGTTTCACGCCACCTTGCGCAGTTGCGTTCAAACGGCATTTTGACTGATGTTCGCCAAGGACAATGGGTGTTTTACCGCCTGTCACAAGATTTACCAGGTTGGATGCTAAAGTTAATTGACGACCTTATCGCATCGAACTGTTTGAAAACTGAATACCAGCAAGATATTGAGCGCTTAGAAGCCATGACTTCACGCCCTCAATGTTGCGTTTAATTTAATATTTTTAGATTCACCACGAGCTGAGAGAACAGAAAATGACAGTCAAAGTAGGTATTAATGGTTTTGGTCGTATCGGCCGTTTAGCACTTCGCGCAGCGTTTGATTGGGCGGAAATCGAGTTTGTACAGATTAACGATGTGGCTGGCGACACCGCGACATTGGCTCACCTTCTTGAGTTCGATTCGGTTCAAGGTCGCTGGAACCACGCAGTGAATGTTGAAGGCGATGAGATGATCGTCAATGGACAGCGTATCAAGACGACTCAAGAACGCGATATTGATGCTGTTGATTGGTCAGGTTGTGATGTTGTTCTTGAAGCTACCGGTGTTCACCGTAAGGCACCTTTCCTAAATAAATACCTTGAGCAAGGTGTGAAGCGCGTTGTGGTATCGGCGCCAGTGAAAGAAGAAGGCATTGCAAACATCGTTGTCGGTGTGAACGACAATATCTTCGACCCAGCTGTACATAAAATCGTAACCGCAGCATCTTGTACAACCAACTGTCTCGCGCCAGTGGTTAAAGTGATCAACGAGAAGCTGGGTATCGAAAATGCAGCTTTCACCACTATTCACGATCTAACCAATACGCAAACTATTCTTGATGCGCCCCATAAAGATTTACGTCGTGCTCGTGCATGTGGCATGAGCCTTATTCCGACAACAACGGGCAGTGCTAAAGCGATTGTTGAGATCTTCCCTGAGCTTGAAAACCGCATCAATGGCCACGCGGTTCGTGTACCACTAGCTAATGCGTCTCTAACTGACATTATCTTTGAAGTGAAGCAAGACACCACGGCAGAAGAAGTCAACGCGATGCTGAAAGAAGCGTCTGAGAACGAACTAAAAGGCATTCTTGGTTTTGAAGAGCGTCCACTGGTTTCTATCGATTACAAAGGCGACCAACGTTCAACCATCGTAGATGCACTCTCAACCATGTTAGTGGGTAAGCGCATGGTTAAGATCTACGCTTGGTACGACAACGAGATGGGTTACGCGACACGTACGGCAGAGCTAGTACGTACAGTTGGCCTAGCTTAATACTCTTCATACTTGAAGCTGCAAGCGTTGTTAACTGCGTAAGTTCACCCTAATCACATAGAACCCCTATGCTCATAGGGCTGAACTTACTGGTTGCCTAGCTGCAACTCCAATTATTTTGAGTATCGGTCTATATACAAAAGAATTTTAAGAGATTGATGACGATGACGAATTCTCAAGTACACCCAACATGGCAACTAGATCTAGAAACTGGTGCGTTAGTGCTTACTCCGTGCCCAGGTACTAAAGACACTGACCTAGATGCATCGTTAACGCAACTGAAAGCACAAGGCGTTGAAGCTATCGTGACAGCACTTGATGATCATGAGCTTGCAAGCAAAGACGTGGCGACACTTGGCGAGAAAGCGCAAGCACTAGGCATGCAATGGTTCCAGATAGAGATTGAAGACGACTGCGCGCCAGGCGCTGATTTTACTGCGAAATGGCAAGCGGCTAGCCCTGCGTTGCATCAAGTGGTTGATAACGGCGGCAAGGTTGCGATGCATTGCATGGGCGGTTCTGGCCGCACGGGCTTACTAGCTGCACACCTATTGCTAGAAAAGAACTGGGACATGAGCAAGATTATTCAAGAGGTACAGGCACTGCGTCCGGGTGCATTTACTAAGCCCATTCAGGTTGAATACATTAATGGTGTAGCGAACAGCTAATAAGCCATTGTTGTTATACAAGGAGCTTTTGGTATCTGGAGTGTTGAACTTATCATGATCCAAAAGCTCTTTTTGTTTAGATTGCAGAGATAGCGTTATGTTTTCAAATCTAAGTAAGAGCGTTCGCCAATACATGTTGGTGACTTTCAACTACTGGAACTTCACCATTACTGATGGTGCACTTCGTATGCTGGTGGTTCTGTATTTTTACGACCTTGGCTACAGTTCACTAGAAATCGCCTCACTGTTCCTTTTCTATGAATTCTTTGGTGTGGTGACTAACCTAATTGGTGGTTGGTTAGGGGCGCGTCTTGGCCTCAATAAGACCATGAACATCGGCTTAGGGATGCAAGTTGTTGCCTTGGGTATGCTCGCGGTGCCAAGCGCAATGTTGACTATTCCTTGGGTCATGGCGGCGCAGGCGTTGTCTGGTATCGCTAAAGATCTCAATAAGATGAGTGCCAAGAGCTCAATTAAGACTTTGTTACCTGATGAACAGCAGGGTGTGCTTTATAAGTGGATTGCGATTCTGACCGGATCTAAGAATGCACTGAAAGGTGCTGGGTTCTTTATCGGTGGCTTACTGCTTTCGACGATTGGTTTCCAATACGCAGTGCTAGCGATGGCTGCTGTGCTGACATTGGTGTTCATTGGCAGTTTGGTGAGCTTAGAAGCCGATATGGGCAAAGCGAAAACCAAACCTAAGTTTAAACAAATCTTCTCTAAGTCTGAATCCATCAATATCTTGTCGGCTGCGCGTATGTTCCTGTTTGGTGCTCGTGATGTGTGGTTTGTGATTGCTTTGCCGATTTATCTAGGCAGTGTGTTTGGTTGGGATCACTCATGGGTGGGTGGTTTCTTAGCAGCTTGGACAATTGCTTATGGCTTTGTACAGGGCATAGCGCCGAAGATTACCGGTAAAGCCCAAGGCAAGGTGCCAGATGGCCATGCTGCGCTGTTATGGGCGGGTGCATTGGCTATTGTGACTGCCGGTATTGCCTATGCGGTGCAAATTGGCTGGCAACCAGAGCTAGTTATCATCGGTGGTTTGATGGTGTTTGGTGCCATCTTCGCGGTGAATTCATCGCTGCACTCATACCTTATTGTGAGTTATGCGAAAGGCGATGGGGTGTCTCTTGATGTCGGTTTTTACTACATGGCAAACGCGATGGGTCGCTTGATTGGCACGATATTGTCGGGCTTGGTATTCCAAATGATCGGTTTGTCTGCGTGTCTGTGGGTATCTTTTGCGTTCTTAGCGATAACGACGGTGATCTCTCTGCGTTTACCTAAAGTGCCGCAAATCTCAGCAGCATAAGCTTCAGCCGCACGAACTAAATTCACACGAGCTAAATTCGCGATAAGCCTCTCCTTTAACACTAAGCTGACTTGGTATTTATTCCGGTCAGCTTTTTTATTGCTATAGTAGAATGATTGAATATTAATCAGGCATTTACATGAAGCAGCGAATTCTTTTTTTTGATTTAGCACGATGTGTCGCGGCCATAGCAGTTATCGCGATTCATGTTTTGGCGCCTTATCGTAATGAATTAGGCAACATTCCTTTCGGTGAGTGGCTGACCGCCATTACGGTGAACGGTTTCAGTCGTTGGGCGGTGCCGGTGTTCATCTTGATTTCTGGTGCTCTGATGCTGAGTGATCAGCGCCCGTTTGACGCCAAGTACTACCTCAAGCGTCGTCTGGGTAAGGTGCTGATCCCTTTCATTGTCTGGTCGCTTTTCTATACCTACCTATCGGGTTGGTCGGTCATGGGCTTCGATGCTGCCGTCAGTTGGGATGTGCTACTCAATAGCTATCATCACTATACCTACTATCACCTTGGCTTCTTTTATTACTTCATCCCACTCTACTTTGTGATTCCTTTTTTACAGATCATGGTCAGAAAGTACGGTGATAGATCTGTCTATGCCTTTACGGCGGTATGGTTGTTCACTACGTTATTGTTCTTATTGAAAATCGATGGCCCTTGGAGTCACGAATTGTGGTTGTATACCGGTTACTTACCATTGGGTTACTTGCTGTATAAGATTGTGCCACTTAACAAGATGACAGTTGGCGTGAGTGTGTTACTGGGTGGGCTAGCGTTACTAACCACGGTTTACATGGTGGTTGATGCAAGTTTGGTGACAGAAGAGTACACGGTAGGGCGCTGGCTATCTTACAAAACGTTGAATACCGTATTAGCAGCGAGCATGGTGTTCATGGTATGTCGTTATTATGGTGAAGGCTTGTCTGAGAAGAGCAATCAAGTGGTTGGTTTTATCAGTAAACACAGCTTAGGTATTTATCTGCTGCACCCGATTTTCTTGTGGCCAATGAAAGAGTTCGGTTGGTACCAAGGACACCCTGCTTGGGTTATTCCATTATGGGTCGTGATCAGCGGAGCTGGCGCGTTATGGATGAGCTGGTTGGTCTCTAAGTCAGAGAGAACGCGTTGGTTATTGCCTTAGCGGTAGGGGCTAAGGCTTTTTGATGGGTTGCTTAGAGGAGACAGTTGAGGCGGCTAGGGTTAGCGCTTCAACGCAAAGTGTAAGAACTTATCGCCTTGGTAGGTTAAGGTTCCTTTGTCGCCAGGGTTAAGGGCGTGGAAGTAGTGGATGCCGACTTGGAATTCTCGTTTTGGACCAACGACACCACGTTGAACGTAAATCCAGTACTCTTGATCTTCTTGGCCTGGTTCTGCATCAGGAAGGTCGATGGATTGTTTGTCTAATACCGTGACATTCACTTTCTTTTCTGGCGCATTTTCACCTTGCGAGTGTTTTCGATAGAAACCAATAAATACCCAAGCCGCTAGACCAGCAAGTGCAAAGATGGCAAAAAAGAGTGAATTAGGCATATAACCTCCATGTAGTCGTGATGGTTATTCTAGTCTTTCAAGCAATAGGGATATGTGTTTAAAGCTGTTATTCGTGAACTGTTGTAAGCCAAGCTGATTATTTTTCGGCAGACATCACATTTAGTGGCTTGTTTGGGATAAAGCATTGTTATTTATTGTCTCTTTCTCACGTAAATATCAGTAAATTTGTATAAAAATAAGGGAATGCTCGACTAGAATTATAGTGTGGAGTGGGAGGGCCAAGATGACCGATATTGAAAAAGTGGTGACAAGAACTCGCAATATAGAGAAGTTATTGAGGCTTCAATATCATGCCGAAGGCGAAGGATTGCATGAGCTTGTAACAAGCTGTGAAGAAAGGCTACCGCACGATATGGTGAGCAAGCTGCGTTATATCGCAACGTGTCGTAATAAGGTAGTCAATGAACATGAGGCTAAGTTGGAAGACCAACATAAGTTCATCATGATGTGTAACGACTGTGAGAAGGAGCTGACTCCACGTAGTGGTCGCTTTATCTGGCGAGTTGCGATCTTACTGATGATGGCAATGACTTTAGCAGCCGCGGGTTTCTATTATGCGAACTGGGATGTGCTAACACTGCATCTGTTTTCGAAGTGAAAAAATTGAACAAAAAAAGGGACGCTCATGGCGTCCCTTTTTTTATTTGTAACTTGCTTAGTACATCATCGGTAGTGTCATTAGACCTACAACTACCGCGATCATTACAAGTCCTTGTCTTTGCGAAGATGAAATCATAACACTACTCCTAAATTTGGTTGTCTCTCGCTATGTTTTAAAGAATAGCTCACTTATAGGTTTAGATCAAGAATTACTTTCGAAAGCCCCAAAAGTAGTAGAAAACTATTAGTTTTTGGCTTGTTTGACTCTGTTTAACTGTGTGTTTTGGTGTGTTCTTATTTTGTTCGTTGTGATTCATGTTTGTTCTTATTTGTTTTAAGTTGCTGTTTTATAATGGTTGTTATGTGTAATTTATATTGTTAAAGGTTGTTAAACTGTATTAATAGGGGTTGGTGGTGGTGAGGTTTGATTTGGTTTTGTTTTTGGGTTTTTAGCTCGATTTTGGTGGTTGTTTTGACACGAGGCTTGGGAAATTCTGACAATTCAAGGTATGAGGAAAACAAGTTTCTCACTTTACAAACCTAGAGTTGCCTGGGGTTTTTATTCGCTAGTTAACTCTGATTTTTTGTTTTTAAGTATTTGTTTTTAATAATTTTTGGTTGGATATTTTTTAACTTTTAACTATGATTTTTGGCGGTATTTAGTGGTTTATCGGGATTTCAATGATCGAGAAGTGCCGAAAATTGAAAGCTGAGTCGTGTAACGCCGTTTTAAAGGGGTTTTACGGCGAATCGCTTTAGTTTTAAACGAATCACCGCTATCTCCGCGTAATTGTCATGGCTTTAACTGAAAGGGACTCTTTTTAGTGGAAGCGTAATCAAGATCCAATTTTGAGGGGCTGAGGCTTTACATCAACACTCGTGTGCCTAGACTGGCGACGTTTTAAAGCAATAGGGCAATGGGTATGTGGAGTTGGTTAGCGGTTTCTTTATCTGGTATCGGAGCGATAGCAGGGACGAAACATGGACATATCGGTCAGGCCTTAGTGTACAAGGTGTTTACCTTTGTTTTGTTGGCGGTAGTGGCGGTCACTCAATCGATCGTTGCTGAATATACTTATTGGATTGTCGCTGGCTTAGCTATCTCGGCTGTGGCTGATGTTCTACATACGGTGACTCAAAAACGACCACTTCATTTTGTCTGTTTTTTATTGGCTCAACTTTGTTATAGCAAGGCATTTTGGTTACAGCTCTCAGGAGAGATGGTTTGGTGGTTGTTTGCATTATTGTTGGCTGCCTGCGTTGTCGCTTTCTTCTTACTTCTTCCGCGCCTAGATAGATTGGTTTTTCCCGTGGTCATTATGGGCATTGTGCTTATCCAGCTGGCTTGGGCCTCTGGTGAGGTTTGGCTGCTTGAGCCTCAGCTATCACACGCGGTTGGTTTTGCTGGCTGTAGCGTGCTGCTGCTTTCTGCACTGGCGTATGCTCTCAATTGCTATCGTAGTCCAATCAAGGGCGCTTATCTTTGGGTGACGGGCAGTTACTTTCTCGCACACGCTCTCATTGTTGCTTCCCTTACCATTTAGGGTAGAGCTAGCTTAATTCTGAGCTACATCAAGGCAGCTCAGATGAAAGTAGGTACTCTACGTCTACTTCATTAAACATGAGATAGAGTTATGACTACCGAAATTCATGCACACAATGTTTTAAACCTACTGAGTGAAAAGCCCCTGACCCGTGAAGAGTTGACGCAAGAGCTCGCTCAAACTTACGGCGCAGAAGCTCGCTTCCATACGTGTAAGCTAAATGGTCTGGATTTGGAAGGCCTGCTGAAATTTTTCCTCAAGATGGAAAAGGTAGTAGTTGTTGATGACAAACTTTGCACCAATCGCGAACGCGTGTGTAACCACTAATCTCGAGTAACAACTGGTTTTTTGAGCCCTTTGACTTTTATATAAGAAGAGTGGATGCGATGTTTCGGCTCCACTCTTTAAATTATCTCTTCTAGCTTTCTATCTGCTCTCGCAAAATTCCCTTCTAATTACGTAAATTAATCCTTTTATTACTGCGTTCGAAAATCAATGTTGAGGCTGCTATACTCCGCGCACTTACGCTTTTCGAGACAAACTTATGGAAATTTTATCTGCAGCGACCATGCTGTTTCTTATTATGGATCCGCTTGGCAATCTACCAATCGTGCTCTCTATCCTTAAGCATATTGATCCGAAACGTCGCCGTATTGTTCTTGTTCGTGAACTGATGTTTGCGCTGATTATCCTACTGTTGTTCTTGTTTGCTGGCCAAAGCATTATGAACTTCTTGCACGTGCAACCTGAAACCTTGAGTATCTCTGGTGGTATTATTCTGTTCATCATCGCGATTAAGATGATTTTCCCAAGTGCAGGCAGTATTACTGGTCTAGCGGCGGGTGAAGAACCATTTATTGTGCCGATGGCGATCCCAATGATTGCTGGCCCTTCAGTGATTGCGGCATTGATTCTGTTGTCGACACAGCACCCTGACAACATGTTAGAGCTGTCAGGTGCGGTGATGCTGGCTTGGGGCGCGACCTTCTTTATTTTGATGTTTAATGGCTTCTTCCTACGAGTACTGGGTGAGAGAGGCCTTAAAGCCATCGAACGCTTGATGGGCTTGTTACTGGTTATGCTGTCGACGCAAATGTTCCTAGATGGCGTAAAGGGCTACATGGGGTAACATCAGTATCAACGATGAATAAAAAAACGCCGCTCAAATGAGCGGCGCTTTTGTATCTGAGCTTAAGTTTTATTACATCATGTGTTTACGTCGGATATCGAGGAGGGCAAAGACTCCGAAAATCAATATTGACCACTTCTCCCAACGTGACATTTCGATCTTATCGCCAAAAGCACCGATGAAAATCAGCATCTGCAGGCCGTGCATGAAGAACAAGAATGCTGTCATGATATAAAGCGCAATCGCAGCATTACCTGGGAATGGGTAGAAAATATTTACGATTAAGATAAACCAAACAAAGGCGATGGCTACTTTTGCTAGTGGAAGTAAGAACTTCATTCAATAACTCCTATTCTTCAGTGGTTCGATTAAACAGTCGGTAGCTAGACTGGCCAGTGGTCTTATCGCGATGTAATTCCCAGTTCTCTGGCATAGCCTCAAGCTGCAGCTCTTTTTCTGTCTCTACGTAAATGATGGCGTTGTCTGCCAACCAGCCATTGCTCTCAAGCAGTTGTACAGTTTCTGCAAGTAAGCCTTTACGAAATGGTGGATCTAGGAAAACCATATCGTAAGGAGTACCTGGTTTCTTAAGGAAAGAGATAGCATCAGTATTCACGACATTGATGTTGTCTGCCTTGAGCTCTTTCGCGTTATCAGAAAGCTGTTTGGCTGCCTTTTGATTCATTTCGAGCAGTGTCACCATTTTTGCTTGGCGAGAAGCTGCTTCAAAACCTAGACCGCCAGAACCGGCAAATACATCCAAGCAAGTTGAATGTGGGATATCTTGAGCCACCCAGTTAAAGAGTGTCTCTTTTACTCGGTCAATGGTTGGGCGTAATCCTTCTAAATCATGAACAGGCAGTTTTCTACCTCTCCATGAGCCACTAATAATTCGAACAAAGCCTCCGGATGGCTTTTTTTGTGATGTGTTTTGCTGGCGACGTCTTACCATAGATTTTTTGACCGCTAATAAAGTGATACTATACCGAGCCCAATTTAAGTGGGTTCGAGTATTAAATAAATTTGCAATGACAAAGTGTATCAAGCTAAAAGCAAACTTATCACTGCTTTGTCATTTTTCTTTACTATTCGTTTGTACAAGCTTGTATTGTATAACAATAGCAAAGAGTCGACGTGTATTAAGTCAATACAGCTAATTAGTAGATCTAGGAAACTCCTCTGATGACGGAAAAAAAGAAGCGCGGATTATTATCGTGGCTTGGTTTTGGTGACGAAGAACAAAGCCCAAAAACTCAGAATGAAGCGAACGTAGAAAACGTTGAAGATCAAACTGAAGTTGAATCACAAGTCGAGGTTGAACAAGCCGAGTCTGAACTAGAGGTAACTACGCCAGTTGAATCTAAGCCAGTTGATTCAGAGCAAGCGCTTGAAGAGATTCAGCAAGAGCAGCAGCCTGTCGTAGCAGAAGCAGAAGCAGAAGCAGAAGCAGAAGCAGAAGCAGAACAGGAAGAAGTTGCTGTTCCTCAAGCTCAGGTTGAAGAAGTTCAAGATAAGCCGACAGAAAGCTTCTTTGCGCGCCTTAAGCGTAGCCTTAGCCGTACTAAAGCAAACATCGGTGCTGGCTTCTTTGGCTTGTTCAAGGGTAAACAAATCGATGAAGACCTGTTTGAAGAACTAGAAGAGCAACTTCTGATTGCAGACGTGGGTATGAATACCACCGTTAAGATCATTGAAAATCTGACAGAAAAAGCATCTCGCAATGACCTAAAAGACGGTGAAGCTCTATATGGTCTGCTCAAAGAAGAGATGGCAGATATCTTAAGCCAAGTGGAACAGCCACTGGTTGTTGATACGACTAAAACACCTTACGTTATTTTAATGGTTGGTGTGAACGGTGTTGGTAAGACAACCACCATCGGTAAGCTGGCTAAACAATTCCAAAGTGAAGGCAAGAAAGTGATGTTGGCGGCGGGTGATACCTTCCGTGCGGCAGCGGTTGAACAACTTCAGGTTTGGGGCCAACGTAATAATGTTCCTGTGATCGCTCAGCACACAGGTGCCGATAGCGCGTCTGTTATCTACGATGCCATTGAAGCGGCGAAAGCGCGTGGTGTTGATGTTGTTATTGCTGATACTGCAGGTCGTTTGCAGAACAAGAGCAACTTGATGGAAGAGCTGCGTAAGATTGTTCGTGTAATGAAGAAGATTGATGACTCTGCACCGCACGAAATCATGTTAACGCTAGATGCAGGTACCGGTCAGAATGCTATCAGCCAAGCGAAGCTGTTCAGTGACGTGGCACCAGTAACGGGTATTACGCTCACTAAGCTAGATGGTACGGCGAAAGGCGGCGTGATTTTCTCAATTGCTGACCAGTTCCAGATTCCAATCCGCTACATTGGTGTGGGTGAAGGCATTGATGACCTGCGTCCATTTGAGTCTAAAGACTTTATTGAAGCACTATTTAGCCGCGAAGAGTAACGCGAGTAGCAAAGTGGTTTATCCTTAACCTGCTACCGTTTTAAATTTGATATGAGTGATCGTAAGAGGAATTTTCGGTGATCAAATTTCAGCAAGTGAGCAAAGCCTACCGAGGCGGACGACAAGCGCTCCAAAAAGTGGACTTTCACCTTAAACGTGGAGAGATGGCTTTTTTGGGTGGACACTCTGGCGCTGGTAAAAGTACCTTGCTGAAGTTGATCTGCGCCATCGAGCGTCCAACTGACGGACGTGTTTGGTTTAACGATCACGATATCACTCGTATTCCAGCTAAAGACATTCCCTTCTTACGTCGTAACATCGGGATTGTCTTTCAAGACCATCGCCTACTGATGGATCGCTCTATCTTTGATAACGTCGCACTGCCTATGCGTATTGAATCTATTTCTGAAAATGAAATAAAACGCCGAGTCAGTGCTGCGTTGGATAAAACCGGCTTACTAGACAAAGCCCGTTGTTTGCCAAGCCAGCTTTCTGGTGGTGAGCAGCAACGCGTGGGTATCGCTCGCGCTGTGGTTAACCGTCCAACTCTGCTTTTAGCGGATGAGCCGACCGGTAACCTCGACCCTGAATTATCTAACCGTGTATTACGTTTGTTTGAAGAGTTCAACCGCGCGGGTGTTACGATCATCCTAGCGACGCACGATATCGGGTTAGTGAACACTCGCCCTCAGTACCGTCATCTTGAGTTAAACCAAGGCTTTTTGAGTGAGGTTGAAGACTATGGCCGCGAATAAGCGCATCAAGAAACCTCAATCCAATCGAGCAGCAAACCGGGCTTCAAGCGACGGTTTCTTTGTTGTTCATTGGAAACAAGCTAAGTCATCGTTCTCGCAAATGTGGCAACGTCCGTTGGGCAACTTGTTGACCCTTGCGGTGATCTCAATGGCTTTGGCGATGCCAGCTTGTTTGTACCTACTGGGTAAGAATGTTGGTGAAGTGGCTCAAGATGTCACCAGCCCGTCACAAATAAGTGCTTACGTAGAGGATGGCATTCCTGAGCCGAGAGTAATGGTGCTTAAGGATGAAATTGAAAGTTGGGATCAAGTCGAACTGGTGGAATACATTTCACCGCAACAAGGGCTTGCGGATCTAAGCCAGTATTCTGGTTTTGAAGATGCCCTGACTATCCTAGATGATTATTCATTGCCAGGTGTGTTGGTGATTACGCCAAGCGTGCACAGTGATGTCTTAATCAAAGAATTAGCAAGCAAGGTTAAAAAGCAAGAGCTAGTGACCGATGTTCGTTTAGACGAAGATTGGTTAGCTCGATTAGATGCGATCAAAGCATTAGCAGCGGTCATCGTTATTACCCTAACGGTATTGATGTTGGGCGCGGTATTTTTGATTATTGGCAATACATTACGCTTTAATGTGTTGGCGCATAAAGACGAGATTCAAACCATGAAGCTGATTGGTGCCACCGACAGCTACATTCTTCGACCATACCTTTATGCTGGGATGTGGTTTGGCGTTTTAGGTTCGATTAGTGCTTGGGTTATGACGGCATTGATTACCGTATTGCTCAACAGTGCAGTGGATGATTTGGCTCAACTTTATGATAGCCATTTCCGTTTGATTGGCCTGAGTTGGGATGAATCTTTATTACTTTTGATCGTCGGAACCCTGCTTGGTAGTGTGGCTGCGAAGCTTTCTGCACAGCGTCACCTAAAAGAAATTGAACCAGTTTAGGTGAATAGAGTCATATTTATACGAAAAATAGGCAGTTCTTAACCAGTTTTTGCCTTGTATAGACGAATTGATTATGCATAATTACTTCCCCCTCCTTGAAACCTGTTCATTTTAGGTTCAAGATTGTCGGGTTTTAATAGATGTATTACTCCAGATCAGAGATTGATGAGGAACCGAATGGCAAACCAAGCGTATCAAATGGCTTTAGTCACACAAGATAGTTTAGATAGCTATATCCGCTCAGCGAACAGCTACCCTATGCTGACTCCTGAAGAGGAACGTGGACTTGCAGAGCGATTACATTACAAAGGTGAGATCGACGCTGCGAAAGGCTTGATCCTTTCCCACCTAAGATTCGTGGTGCACGTTGCAAGAGGCTACTCTGGCTACGGGCTACCAATGGCTGATCTCGTCCAAGAAGGTAACATCGGCTTGATGAAGGCTGTTAAGCGCTTCAATCCAGAAGTTGGTGTTCGTCTAGTCTCTTTTGCTGTTCACTGGATCAAAGCTGAGATTCATGAGTACGTTTTGCGTAACTGGCGTATCGTTAAGATCGCAACAACGAAAGCACAACGTAAATTGTTCTTTAACCTTCGTAAGTCTAAAAAGCGTTTAGGTTGGTTCAATAACGGCGAAGTTGAGACGGTTGCACGTGAGTTGGGTGTTGAGCCTTCAGAAGTTCGTGAGATGGAATCACGTTTAGCGGCACAAGATGCTACGTTTGAAGCTCCGATGGATGACGATGACGGTGGTTCTGCTTACACGGCTCCAGTTTACTACCTAGAAGACAAAGCATCAGACGTTGCTGAAACGGTTGAAGCGGCGAACTGGGAATCACACACCAACAATCGCCTAGGACTCGCATTGAAGAGCTTAGACGAACGCAGCCAGCACATTGTGCGCTCACGTTGGTTAGATGATAATAAGTCGACACTGCAAGACTTAGCGGATACCTACAGCATTTCTGCAGAGCGTGTTCGCCAGTTAGAAAAGAATGCGATGAAGAAATTGAAACAAGCCGTTGGCGATTTCTAATAGCATCTAGCTTCTATCTAATAGTAGAGCTAACAAATAGCTGAATTTTTGAAAAGGCCGAGATCGAGAGATCTCGGCCTTTTTGTTTTGGATCGATTTCTCAATTTTTGCGATCGAAATTTGCAAAGTGATTTTGTGGATAACTCTGTGAGAAGTTTATTCGTCAGCTGTCTAAAAGCAGGGTGTAGTAAGGCTTTGACGGGGTTTTTCGAGTGGGGATATGTTTCAGTTAACCCACAGCTAGATCAGGATCATTACTACATGTTGTGGATCCATTTTTAAAAAAGCACTTTATTCACGCAATTCACAGGTTTATCCACAAATGGTGTAAAAGTGATCGCTGGTGGATAACCTTATTAAGTGGATGTGATTGTTAGCCTTGGGATAGGTTACAATGGCAGCAAAGTAAATCAGTATAAAAGAGAAAGTCATGGACCAGTTTAAACATATCGATGTTAAAGGTGCTCAAGCCCTTATTGAACGGGGCGAAGCTCGACTTGTCGATATACGTGACCCGCAGTCTTTTGCGGTAGCTCACTCAAAAACCGCTTACCATCTTACTAACGATACCATGGTGTCGTTCATGGATGAGGTTGAGTTCGAACAGCCAATCTTAGTGATGTGTTATCACGGCATTAGTAGCCAAGGTGCGGCACAATATTTAGTGAACCAAGGCTTTGAAGAGGTATATAGTGTTGATGGTGGATTTGAAGCTTGGCATCGTGCTGAACTTCCAGTGATCGCGGGTTAATATCCTTTATCACTTGAATCGCTTCAAGCATCTCTCATAGCATGAATAGGAAGTAACAATGATTAGATTGATGGTGTTAGACAATCCACGTCTTGCTCAAGCGTTTATTGATTATATGGCCTCTCGTCAGATCCCTATTCAGATGTCACCTGAGGGAGAAGGGCGTTTTGCTCTTTGGCTTCTTGATGGTCAATATCAGGTTGAAACCGAGGCCGAGCTCAATCGTTTCCTGTCGGAACCCAATCATAAGCGCTATCAAGCAGCATCTTGGGACATGGCAGAGACCAGAAAGAGCAACTTTCATTATCACACGCCAAGTTTTATGGGCATGATAAAAGCCAAAGCGGGCCCCGTGACACTCAGCCTGATGTTGGTGTGTGTGGTGATTTTTGCACTGCAGCAAGTCGGTTTTGGTCAAGCTATTTTCAACGCCCTACATTTCCCTGCGGTTGACGGACAACAATGGCAATTGTGGCGTTGGTTAAGCCATGCTGTTCTGCACTTCTCTGTTATGCATATCGCATTTAATATTTTGTGGTGGTGGCAGTTAGGTGGGGATATTGAGAAAAAACTAGGTAGCCTCAAGCTACTTCAGATCTTTGCTGTCTCTTCTGCGCTTTCAGGTGCTGGGCAGTATTGGGTTGAAGGGGCGAATTTCGGTGGTTTGTCTGGTGTTGTGTATGCCTTGGTTGGCTATCTATGGGTGGTGGGTGCAAAAGCCCCTCAGCTTGGTTTAGGCATTCCAAGACAGATCGTCGGCTTTATGTTGGTGTGGCTAGTGCTTGGGTACATGCAACCGTTCATGGCCATTGCAAACACCGCTCATTTGGCTGGCCTAGCCGCTGGTGTCATTATTGGTTGGATTGATGCTATGAAAGCACCGAGTTCAGCACGAAGCGAGTAGATGTTTTTTGGCAGTAGCTAAATAATAGAGACAACAAAGCGGCCAGATGAGCCGCTTTTTTATTTGGATTCGTTTTTACATCATTATTACTGATAAAGGTATTTGGTAAACAGTAGGTCAGCAATGAGGGTTTTGCCTGTTTCAGGAAGCAATACCTTGTTGAGATGTTCAACTAGGGTTTTTCTTAAATCTTCACGACCAGATAGAGACTTAATGGTTTCTTCGTTTTGTTTACCGAGCAATTCAATCACTGCATCACGAATCAGTGGTTGGTGGTGCTCAATGGCTGCCAAGTCGTTACTATTCGCAACCATAATATCGAGGCGAACCTGAATGTAGCCCAGTTTTTTACCTTTAGTGTAAAAATTGGTGGTCAGGTCAGGCTCTAGCGTGAAGTAGGCTAGTTTGGGTGCCGATTCCTCTTCAGCGAAACTTGATGCTGAAAATAGTAGGGTAATCGCAAGAAATATTTGGGCTACATAACGTTTGTGCATATTTGTGACTTTTCTTTAGTTTATTCGCGATATTCGAAACGCATTAGTCTTGTTACAATGAGCAGTCTAAATCTAAATACGTTTACAATTCGAAGAGCGCTTTAATTTTGTTCGAAAGTTGAAGCTTTATTGTACGTGTAAAGTCACCTATTGAATACTAGTATGAATAAGCCAATATCGCTGTATCTTAATTCGTTAATGAATGTAGATTGGCAAAGTACAGAAACATTTGATTTTCCTAATAAAATCACCAGAGAGTGGCTTTTGGAGCAAGGTTCTCTTTCCCGCAAGCTGGGCAAGAGCTGTCAGCACCTGTCTGTTGAGTTGCTTCATAATCAAGTTGTAGAACGCTCAATGCTACAACAGGACGAGGAACTTCTTTTATCATCGTTTGATTGCTTACTGCGTAAAGTAATTTTGAAGGGTGATGATGAGCCGTGGGTGTTAGGGCGAACATTGATTCCTCGAGTCACATTAGAAGATCATCAGCACTCTGACCTTTCTCAACAAGGTAATGTCCCACTTGGTTTAACCGTGTTCAGCGCTGAGAACGTGGAGCGAGATGCGCTGCAAGTCGGTTGGGTTATCGCAGGCGATGAGCGACTGCTCGCGCGTCGTTCTCGATTATGGATGAACCATAAACCGATGCTTGTGGCAGAACTGTTTTTGCCAACATCACCCATTTACTCTAAGGAGAGTGTGTAAATGTTTGCCACCAAAGCGAAGGCGTATTGGCAATTAACGCGAATGAATCGCCCTATTGGTACTCTATTACTCCTTTGGCCGACCTTATGGTCGCTGATTATTGCCGCGAAAGGCATGCCTGATTTTGATGTCTTGGTTGTTTTCGTACTTGGCGTGATATTGATGCGTTCAGCTGGCTGTGTGATCAATGATTTTGCTGACCGTAAAGTGGATGGCCATGTAAAACGAACCAAGCAGCGCCCATTACCTTCAGGTTTGGTTTCCAGTAAGGAAGCTATTCTGCTCTTTTTAGCGCTAGCCATGGTTTCATTCTTACTGGTGCTAACCATGAACCCGCTGACGATTAAGCTTTCTGTTATTGGTGTTGGCTTAGCTTTCATTTATCCTTTTATGAAGCGTTTTACGCACCTTCCACAGTTGTTCCTCGGCTTAGCGTTTAGTTGGGCTATCCCAATGGCTTGGGCGGCGCAAACTAGTGAGCTACCTAGTGTGGTCTGGTTTATTTTCATTATCAATGCGCTGTGGACGATTGCCTACGACACGCAATATGCAATGGTTGACCGAGATGATGACTTAAAAATTGGCATCAAATCGACGGCTATTCTATTTGGTCGTTTCGACAAGCTTATCGTTGGCTTCTTACAGCTAGTGACACTGGCGATGTTAATAGCGTTAGGCATGCATTACCAATTAGGAGATACCTTTTATTGGGCACTGCTGGTTGCGGGGGGCTTGTTTGTGTATCAACAACATCTGATGCGCCACCGTGATCGAGATTTATGTTTCCAAGCTTTCCTAAACAACAATTATGTTGGAATGGCAGTGACAGCAGGCTTATTCATCACCTTCTGGTAAGCACGAGTTTTTTGCAAAACTAACGCTCAATAAAAAGGCACCCAATGGGTGCCTTTTTTGATCGTGTTCAGTCTAGTGATTAAAGCAATTGCTAACCAAGCGATTACTCTGCTTGGTGGATACTCTCTTGAATCGTCAGACGGACCTCTGGGTAAAGCATTGAGTAAAGAAGCTTAGCGAATTGCTGAGTCTTTTCTAAATCGCAGTTACCATCGTTATCCAAATATTGCTGCTGTTTCAAAGTTGCGAACATCGACGCAAACACACCTTTATCGAAGAACTCTGGTGCATTAATGCCTTGTAGACGTCCCAGTCGTTGTGCGATGTCTTGGCTTTTCTGCTCAAGATCAGATTTATCCAGATCAGGGTTCTCTGCCAATAGGTTCAGAGCAATAGAGTAGCGCTGTAGCGTTTCTGAAATCGTACGGCCTAACAGCATCAGTGCTTGGCTGTTTGACTGGTTGATGGTGACTTGATTGTCCGACACCACAAGCATACCTTGGCCAACAAGCTCTTCAATGATGTTCGCCACCACGCTTTCAAGCTGATCTTCGTCGTAGCTTAAGAACAACTCTTTCTTCAAGAACGGGTAGATAGCAGCAACGTTCTCTTGAATCGTGTCAATGGTTAGGCCGTGCTGACGAATGGTCATCTGAGCAATTAATGATGGTAGAGCAAACAAATGAATGATGTTATTACGGTAGTAGGTCATCAGAATTGACTGGTGACGGTCTAGCGAAATGATGTCGCCCATTGAGTCTGATTCAATTAGGAACTTGTTCAGCGATTCAGCGTGTTTTACCAGATCTTCAGCGCTGTCTTTTGGTACCGTAAATGTATCAGAGTAAGGTACGTTCTTAAGCAGAGACAGGTAACAGTTGATCTGAGAAACCAAAGAATCACGAGACAATGCACGCTGTCTTGAAGCCAGTAACGCCGTTGCACAAAGTGTTAGTGCGTTGGTCGCTGCCGCATCGTTAATGTGTGTCATCATTTTGGTTGCCAGGTCATTGACCACTGGATTCATCCATTGTGGCTTGCTGGTTCCCATTGGGTCGATATCTTTAGTCCACTCTGGAGCGTGCTCGTTCAGATATTGGTTAAGCTGAATCGGCTCACCAAAGTTCACGTAGCCTTTACCAAAATTGCGCAGTTTACGGAGCGTACGAATCACTAGGCTCGCATTTTCTTTTTCTTTGCGCTTACCACGAAGTTCTTTTGCGTAGGTCGCCACTTCCATTACGTGCTCATAGCCGATGTACACAGGTACTAACGTTACTGGACGGTTCATACCACGCAGCATCGCCTGAATGGTCATTGCTAGCATGCCCGTTTTCGCTTGCAGTAGACGACCCGTACGAGAGCGACCACCTTCACTGAAATACTCGACCGAGTAACCTTTGGCGAACAATTCTGCCAGATATTCACGGAAAATAGTCGAGTACAGCTTGTTGCCTTTGAAGCTACGACGAATAAAGAATGCACCACCATGACGGAAAATAGGACCGGCAGGGAAGAAGTTCAGATTGATACCTGCAGCGATATGCGGCGGCACCATGCCCTCGTGGTAAAGCACGTAAGAAAGCAGTAAGTAATCCATGTGACTACGATGACAAGGCACATAAACAATCTCGTGACCATCTTGAGCCAGCTTACGAACGGTTGAAGCGTTGCTGATATGCAGGCCTTGATACAACTTATTCCACAACCAACCAAGAATCTTCTCACCGCGTTTGATTAGCGAGTAAGAGAAGTTCGCAGCAATCTCGTCCATGATGTCTTGAGCTTCTTTGCTCGCTTTCTCGATCGAGATGTTTTTTGCTTGTGCTTCATCTTCAATCGCTTTCTTGATCGCTTCAGATTTTAGTAGGCGGTCAAACAGAGCTTGGCGACTGGGCAGGTTAGGACCTGATGCTGCCAGTTTTTGGCGAGAAAAGTGAATACGTGCCACGCGCGCCAGTTTGTGTGCGATGGTGTTGTCGGTGCCGTGTGAGTTAGCCATATAACGCAGAGAAACCACAGGACTAAAGCGAACCAAGCAGTCACGACCTGCCAGTAATACCGCTTTTGATTTCTCTAAGCCGTTCATTGCTTGTAGGTAAGGTTTCTGGTTATTCTCTTTACCAGGCTTACGACCCCACAATACAGTGGCTGGGATAACTTGAACGTCGAGATCAGAGTCTTCAGCATGCAGTGAAAGCAGCTCAGAGAAGACTTCAATTGATGAGCTTGGTACATAATCATCGTCTTGCAGTAGAGTTTTGCGAGAAGAGATAAAAACGTAGCGTTGCAGTGATTTGCCATTGATTTCAAGCTTGCTCAACGGATCAGGTAACCCTAATTCAAGTGCATGTTTTTGCAATGTAAGAATGTCTACACTTGAGCGAAACGGTAAGGCGTATACAATCGGTTTGCTCAAATCAATGTTCAAATCCTCAACAGGGTTTGAAGGAATTGATGTGCCCTTTACCAATACGGATAAAGGTAGCTTCATTAATGAACGTGAAAAAGATTGTCCAGAAGACATATAGGTTCACTGCCTCAATAGTTATTTCAATGTGCTCAAGCGTATCTCTATTTCTATGATGAAAAGGATAAATCCTGTGAGTGAAATAGGGATAAGCCTAGGCGTAAATTTAATCGATGCAAGAATACCAGAAACTGGTCTAACCTTTTAATGGAAATAGTCATATTGCCGTTAAGTTTGTGGAAAATCATTCATCGACTGATTGAGTATAGGGTTAAAAATGACCAAAAAATCAAACACCGGATTCAAACGTATAGTGAAAGCGGCGGGCTTTTCATGGCAAGGCATCACGAGCTCGTTTAAAAACGAGGCGGCATTTCGACAAGAAGTATTCATGGCCGCAGTGCTTATTCCGTTGGCGTTTTACTTAGATGTAAGCCAAGTTGAGAGAATCTTGATGATTTCAGCAGTCGTGCTGGTGATGGTTGTCGAGTTGATCAATACCGCGATTGAAGCGGTCGTTGACCGAATCGGTAGTGAACATCATGAGCTTTCTGGGATGGCGAAAGATGTTGGCTCAGCTGCAGTTTTTATCTGTTTAGTATTAGCGGGTTACGTGTGGCTAGAGATCTTGTTTTTGTAAATCGCTAAAAATGAACTAAAAACAACCAATTGCTTTGCTTTTGTTCAGTTACTGGATATACTCACAGTCAACTGTATAAAAAGACAGGTGAATCATGAAGCCGTTAACGCCCCGCCAGCAACAAGTTTTTGACCTTATCAAAAGTAAGATCGAAGATTTCGGTATGCCACCGACACGTGCAGAAATCGCGCGTGAACTTGGCTTCCGTTCTGCCAATGCTGCAGAAGAACATTTAAAAGCTCTTGCTCGTAAAGAAGCGATTGAGATTATCCCGGGTGCGTCTCGTGGTATTCGTATTTTGCTTGAAGATGCAGCGAATGAAGAGCAAGGTTTACCACTAATCGGTCAGGTTGCCGCTGGTGAGCCTATTTTGGCTCAAGAGCATGTAGAAATGCATTATCAAGTTGATCCAGGCATGTTTAAACCACAAGCTGACTTCTTACTTCGTGTAAATGGCGAAAGTATGAAAGACATCGGTATTATGGACGGTGATCTATTAGCTGTTCATAAAACACAAGATGTCCGCGATGGTCAGGTTGTCGTGGCTCGTGTCGATGATGATGTAACGGTAAAACGCCTAGAACGTAAAGGTTCAACGGTGCTGTTACACGCTGAAAATGAAGAGTTTTCTCCAATCCATGTCGATCTGGAATCTCAACACTTGTCTATTGAAGGGCTGGCTGTTGGTATTATCCGCAACACTGACTGGATGTAATCAGTACAAGCAGCTTATTGATATTTATTCTCAATAACTTGTTATTGTAATTGATATTCATTATCATCTTCTTTGTCGGGATACAAGGAAGATGATGATGCCAAATCCAACCAAACCTCAAATGAAGCCGCTTATTCCTAAGCCGCGCTCTTCTGTTCAAAAGGCTCCTTTTGATCAAGGGTCTGCACATCAGGAATTCCAAGTTCCGACGGATCTCGTTCAACATCTTTGGTTTCGCAGCCGCGAAAGCTTTGCCGATGACGGCTTAGTCTATGACCCTATCGCAGCTCAAGCCTGCAAGCGCTGCCAATTAGCACCAGAATGTCTTACTGGTGAACTCGACCAACAACAACTTCTCTACGCAACATTGACTCAGCTTTGTGACTCTCAAGTTCAACAATTTCTATCTCATAATCCAGATGCTTGGATCATTAATGTTGGAGCGGGGCTCGATACGCGTTTCTACCGTTTAGATAATGGCCGTTGTCATTGGGTTGAATTGGATGTCACAGAGAACTTAGTTTGGCGCCAACGCCTGTTCCACAAGAATGAACGCTACCGTTTGGAGTGTGGCTCGGTTGACGATCTGACTTGGTTGGATGAGCTCAACATCCCAGAACAAGCCTCAGTGATGGTGGTGTGCGAACATGCTTTGCTTGATTGCAATGAACAACAAACCGCATATTTTATTCAGTCATTAAGTCGTTACTTTACTCATGCACACGCGTGTTTAGTGTTAGCTGGAGACAAAAGCTCTAGTGCTCTTGGGCAAAAGCTTGGTTCAGGAAAATATGCACATGGCTTATCTTCTCCAGTAGACAGTGTTCTTAATTGGCTGCCATGGGCGCAATGGGTAAAAGCGTTTTCTCCACTTGATCAACAATGCAATCGTTGGAAATTGTGGCAGCGATTACTGTGTAAGATCTCTCAGGTCAAAAAGCGCTTAACGCCACAGTTAGTGCTTGTTAAGTGGTAGTGCTAGCGACTTTGTTTGCAGGTAGCTGAATAGAAGTATCAAGATAAGTAAAACCCCACAACATAGTGAAAGCCCACCCACTAGGTTAAACTATCGCCTCTAATCAAAGAGGTGATCGTGAAGCTATTTAATCCCCAAACTATTTTTCAAACGCTATCCAATCAGGCGATGCACAAAAAAGTGCTATTGCTCGCGATCCCGATGGTTCTCTCCAATATTACGGTTCCACTGCTGGGCTTAGTCGATGCTGCGGTTATCGGTCACCTAGAGCATTCTTGGTATTTAGGTGGTGTGGCCTTAGGCGGCACCATGATCAGTGTGACCTTCTGGTTGCTTGGTTTCCTGCGTATGTCGACGACTGGATTGGCCGCGCAATCTTATGGTGCGAATGATGGTAAGCAGCTTGGTTTAGTCTTTGTGCAAGGCGTGACTATGGCCTTAGGGTTTGCTGGTGTCTTTTTGCTTTTACACAGCTTAGTTGCGGATGCGGTTTTCTCATTGAGCAGTGCCAGCGAGCAAGTCAAACATTATGGCCTGCAGTACTTCTCTATCCGTGCCTGGAGTGCGCCTGCTGCGCTAACTAACTTTGTAATTTTAGGTTGGTTGCTCGGAACCCAAAATGCTAAAGCGCCAATGTGGATGGTGATTATCACTAATATCACCAACATCGTTTTGGATATCGTATTTGTGATTGGCTTTGGATGGCAAGTTGAAGGTGCGGCATTGGCATCGGTGATAGCAGATTATGCCGGGCTAACGTTTGGCTTGGTTTGTGTTTATCGAATCTGGGCAAAGAAGCAGTTACCATCGCCATGGGAGCTGCTTAAGAAAACCAGCCAAGGTTTGAGCCGTTTTGTGAAACTGAATCGCGACATCTTTCTGCGCTCGCTGTGTCTGCAAGCGACTTTCACTTTTATGACCTTCCAAGGTGCAAGTTTTGGTGATGATGTTGTGGCGGCCAATGCGGTATTGATGAGCTTCTTGATGATCATCTCTTATGGGATGGATGGTTTTGCCTACGCAATGGAAGCTATGGTCGGAAAGGCGATTGGCGCGAAAGATAAAGAAGAGTTAAATCAGTCTTTGATTGGCACTTTCTTCTGGAGCTTCAATATTTGTTTGGTACTGACCATAGTGTTCGCGATTGCTGGGTCTAGTTTGATTAATATAATTACTACAATTCCAGAGGTTAAGAGTCAGGCTGAGGTGTATCTGCCATGGCTGATTGCGATGCCGCTCGTTTCTATGTGGTGCTTCTTGCTAGACGGTATTTTCGTGGGCGCTACCAAAGGCAAAGATATGCGTAACAGTATGTTTGTGGCCACCTGCAGTTTCTTTGCGATTTTCTACTTAGCATCAGGTTTAGAGAACCATGCACTTTGGCTAGCGATGCTGAGCTTTATGGCAATGCGCGGCATTGGTCTTGGTGTTCTATTTATCTCTCAGTGGAAGAAAGGTGAGTTTCTCGCTTAGCTTAGATAGATAGATTAGTTCAGGGAGCGAAAAGAGAAGCTGTACAGGTAAAGAGGTATTTAGAACACCATGATCTAATTACTATCAATTCCTTACTATTCAGTGTCTTAAATAAAAACAGCAAGCGCGTGGCTTGCTGTTTATGTATTTGGCCTACAGGTGGTCAAATAGTCCTATTGGTTCTTTGTTTAGAACAAACGGTTAAGTCCGTTCAGCGCTGCGACGCGATACGCTTCGGCCATTGTTGGATAGTTGAAGGTAGTATTCACAAAGTACTCGATGGTATTGGCTTCGCCTTTCTGTTCCATTATTGCCTGACCGATGTGGATGATCTCAGCAGCACGCTCACCAAACACGTGGATACCTAAAATCTCTTTAGTTTCACGATGGAAAAGTATCTTCAAGCTACCAATATCTTTACCTGCGATTTGAGCACGAGCTAAGTGCTTGAATGAAGATCGTCCCACTTCATAAGGTACTTTAGCCGCGGTAAGCTCTTGTTCTGTTTTTCCGACAGAGCTGATCTCAGGAATAGTATAGATACCTGTTGGGATGTCTTCGATAAGGTGTCGTTCTGCTTCACCTTTCACCACGGCTTGAGCCACGAATCGACCTTGGTCATAAGCAGCACTTGCTAGGCTAGGATAACCAATCACATCACCAACAGCGTAAACATGTTCAACACTGGTTTGGTAGTTGCTGTTGACTGATACTTGTCCTCGAGAGTCCGCTTCTAAGCCAACGGCACCAAGATTCAGCTTGTCAGTATTACCCGTTCGGCCATTGGCATACAGTAGACAGTCGGCACGCATTTTCTTACCAGACTCTAAGTGAATGATTACACCGTCGTCAGTACCTTCAATTTTCTCAAAGGTTTCATCGTTACGAATAACAACGCCGCTGTTCCAGAAGTGATAAGACAGAGCATCCGAGGTTTCATTGTCTAAGAATGACAACAGGCGATCGCGAGTATTAATAAGATCGGTTTTAACGCCTAAACCACGGAAGATTGAAGCGTATTCACAACCAATAACGCCAGCACCATAGATGATGATGTGTTGAGGGTCGTGTTTAAGAGAAAGGATCGAGTCGCTGTCGTAGATACGTTCATGCAGAAAGTCGACGTTGTCTGGCTGATAAGGGCGAGAACCTGTTGCGATAACAAATTTGTCTGCACTGTAATGTTCTTCAGTACCATCGCTCTGCATGACAGAGATAGTGTTAGTATCGATAAAACGCGCAGTACCAAACACCAATGTGCACTGGTTACGGTCGTAGAAGCCTTGACGCAATCGAGTCTGTTTGTCGATGACTGATTTAGCATGACCCAGAATGTTGGAGAAGGTTGAGTGAATGCTTTTATTGTTCTGACAAAACAGCGGGTTGCTATTGAATTCAATGATGCGGCTTACTGCATGACGCAGTGCTTTTGAAGGAATCGTTCCCCAGTGGGTGCAACCACCACCAACGCTGCTCTCTTTTTCAATGATTGCAACGTTCAACCCGGCTTTGGTTAATCCCATCGCTGCCCCTTCTCCTCCGGGGCCACTACCAATTACGATTACATCAAAGTGGTTGGAGTGCGGCATAGATATCTTCCTTGTTATATTTGATTAACATTGCTTTAGCGAGATTTTAACTGATTCTGTTCTTGGGTACATGAAAAGGGCATCAGAGAGTCGGTGGGATCACGCAGTGTTATCGAAAAAATAATATTTGGTATGTCGTATGTCTCCAAATGACAGTGTGGATATTGAAATTTTTTCTTCGAACGTATTTACTTCGGTACGTGAACAAAGAGGTGTGTTTAGTGTCTTATATAACCAGAGTGCCTTATATAAATATGTGATTCGCGTTATATTGAACAGAGTATTAGGCATGCCTGTTTAGGCTGTAAAAGAAGAGTTTGATAAAGTATGAAACCAATGGGCATTCGCGCGCAGCAAAAAGAAAAAACTCGTCGCAGCTTAATCGACGCAGCATTTAGCCAGCTCAGTGCCGATCGTAGCTTTTCCAACCTGAGCTTGAGAGAAGTTGCTCGTGAGGCTGGAATAGCGCCGACTTCCTTTTATCGTCATTTCAAAGACATGGATGAGCTTGGCTTAACCATGGTTGATGAAGGTGGCTTACTGTTGCGTCAGCTAATGCGTCAAGCTAGGCAACGCATAGTAAAAGAAGGCAGTGTGATTCGTACCTCGGTTGAAACCTTTATGGAATTCATTGAAAGCAGCCCAAACGTATTCAGACTGTTATTGCGAGAGCGCTCAGGAACCTCTTTTGAGTTTCGTGCTGCGGTAGCTCGTGAGATACAGCACTTCTCTGCTGAGTTAACCGAATATTTGATAACGACTGGCATGACACGAGATGAAGCTTTTACTCAAGCTGAAGCCTCCGTCATTTTGGTCTTCAACTCAGGGGCAGAAGCATTAGATTTAGATCGACGTCAGCGAGATGAATTGGCTGATCGCTTGATCATGCAATTGCGAATGATGGCCAAAGGTGCTTTTTGGTATCGTAAAGAACGTGAACGTAACCGATTAAAAGGCGGGATTGAATAATGTCGAATGAAAAAAATACTGTAAACCGTGGTTCTGAAAGAAAGACACTCGTACTTGCTGTTGTTGCAGGTGTGTGTGGTGATGCACTGTTATCTTGGGTAACAATGAGCGAAGTGGGCTTCTCTATTTTCCCACTGATTGCGTTAGTTTTGGCTGTACAAGCGCTTTACCAAGAATACCTCACGAATCCAGTATCTGAAGATATTCCATTAGTGGGTTTAGCTTGTTTCTTTGTAGGTGCATTTGGCCACTCGGCTTTTGTGAAAGCACAACACCCTGATGCAGGTTCAAACTTCTTTGCGATTATTGTCGCTATGCTGCTACTCGCTTGGGTAGGTAAGAAGCTAGGCTTTATCGGTAAAACCGCTTAAACCAACGTATAAATAAAAAAACGAGCCAATTGGCTCGTTTTTTTGTATCTGCTGTGCGACCTAGAGAGCGATATTTACGCTTTACGCTCAAGGAATACACCGGCTTCCATGTGGTGCGTGTAAGGGAACTGGTCAAATAGAGCAAAACGAGTGATGTCGTGTGTTTCGCTTAGGATGTCTAGGTTCTCTTTCAATGTCTCAGGGTTACAAGAGATGTACATGATACGCTCGTAGCCTTGCACCATCTTACAAGTATCAACATCCATACCTGAGCGCGGTGGATCAACAAAGATAGTGTTGCAGTTGTAGCTCTTCAGATCGATGTTCGCCTGTTGCAGACGGCGGAATTCACGCTTACCTTCCATTGCTACGGTAAAATCTTCCGCAGACATACGAATGATCTGAACATTATCAATCTTGTTCGCCGCAATGTTGTACTGAGCAGATTCAACAGATGGCTTCGCTAGTTCAGTTGCTAGTACACGCTCAAAGTTTTGTGCCAGTGCTAATGAGAAATTACCGTTACCACAGTAAAGTTCTAGCAAGTCACCTTTGCTGTCTTGAGTACAGTCGACAGCCCATTCCAGCATTTTCTCTGCTACTTTACCGTTTGGTTGAGTAAAGCTGTTTTCTACTTGTTGGTAGATGTAGCTGTCACCATTCACGTCTAGCTTTTCTATTACGTAGTCGCGGTCTAGTACGATTTTCATCTTACGCGCACGGCCAATCAGGTTTAGGTTAAAACCTTCATCGTTCAATTGCTGTTTTAGCGCTTTAGCATCTTGAATCCATTGCTCACCCAACTGACGGTGGTAAAGCAGTGACACCAAAATCTCGCCGCTTAGTGTAGAAAGGAAATCTACTTGGAATAGCTTGTGGCGTAGAGAGTGGTTCTCTTTCATTGCATCTGTTAGTAGAGGCATTAAGTCGTTGATAAGACGGCTAGCTGCTGGAAACTGGTCTACACGGTATTTTTCTTTGGTCTCTTGATTGAACATGACGTAATACATATCGTCACCTTCATGCCACACACGAAATTCAGCACGCATGCGGTAGTGTTGTTCTGGAGATTCATACACTTCCAACTCAGGCACATCGTATTGTGAGAACATTTCAGTAAGACGCTCAGTCTTTTCTGCTAGTTGTTCTTGGTAGCGTTGCGGGTTTACATCTAAATTCGCCATTGTTATGCCTTTTTGCTGTCGTGCTTTTAAATCAAGAGCGCAGATTTTATTCAATCACAGGCGCTTGTCCAGTGTTGAGAGCCATTCAATGTAAATCGAGCATGAAAACTATAGCTTATAACTATCTTAGACTAGACAAATGATTCATAGGTTAATACTATCTCCCGCAAGCTGGTGCCATTTGGATGTATAGATGGCTGAAGAGGGAATCTGGTGTGAATCCAGAACTGACGCGCAGCGGTAAAAGAGAACGAATATTCATAAGACACTGCAAATAGCTTTTTGTGGGAAGTCGAATATTAGGTAACCATAAGGTTGTGCTCTTGAGTCCGAATACCTGCCAGTAGCTAAACCATACAATGTGGTTTGGTAGGAATTTACGCGATTTAGGATCACAACATGAACAAATCCCTTTTAGCGGTTGCTGTAGCATCGCTGCTTTCACCTATCTCCAATTTACACGCCCAAGAAGCATCTACTGACGAAACCATGGTAGTAACGGCTAACCGTTTTGAGCAGTCTGCCACTGCGACATTAACTGATGTTGAAGTTGTTACTCGCCAAGATTTTCAAAGAACACAAGCTAAAACAATCCCAGAGGTGTTGAGAAGATTAACAGGGATCCAGATTACTCAAAATGGTGGTAGAGGACAGCTCGCTTCTATATTTGTTCGCGGAACAAGTTCTGATCAAGTTCTAGTTTTAGTTGATGGTGTTCGTTTTGCTCGTGCAGCAAAAGGTGCAGTAGATTTCAACCAGATCCCATTGAGTTATGTTCAGAGAATCGAGTATGTACGAGGAGCTAGAGCTTCTTTATACGGTTCTGAAGCAATTGGTGGTGTAATCAACATTATTACGATTGCTCGTGCGACGGATGAGTCAACAACATTGAGTGCTGGTTTGGGTAGCTTAGATTATCAAGAACTTAGTCTAGCATCCGGCGTTGCGACTTCTGAAAATGGTCAGTTAAACCTTGCTATTAGCCATGAGAGCGATGAAGGCTACAATGTTAAGCCCGTACCTGGCTTAAATGATGGCGACCGCCATGGCTTTGAAACGTTGAATGGTTTGATTGGTTATACTCATAAGTTGAATGAACAATTCAGTGTATTTGGTAATGTTCGTGCTTATGAGAATATTTACCAATATGACAATACATATAGTACACGTAGCTATATGGAGTCTGAAAAAGACGATTTATCAGTGTCTATTGGTGGTACTTATCAAGGCAGCCAATTACACTCTGAGATGCAAGCAACAGTACAAAGCCAAGATTCTTGGAATTATCAATTTGGTGAAAGCAAAACTTCTGGAACTCAAGACGAATTAGAACAAAACAATGTTCAGTGGGTCAATAGCTATAAATTGAACAAGAATGTTGTGTTAGCTGGTGGCGTTGATTGGCGCGATGAGTCATATGTAGATAAGAATGCGAATAAAACATTCGACCGTTCTAACTTGGCAGTATTCGGCCTATCTTCAGTCACTGTTGATTCTGCAACTTTAGAAGCAAGTGCAAGAGTCGATGACAATGAAGAATTTGGTACAGAAACGACATATAACGTCGGGGCTGGTTATCAATTTATTCCAGAATTTGGTATGAAAGCTTCATACGGTACAGCTTTTAAAGCTCCAAACCTTTACCAACAGTATGATCCGTCTTACGGAACTCAAGATCTTAAGCCAGAAGAGTCTGATGCGATTGAGGTGGGCTTCTATGGTCTAGTGAAAGACGTATATTGGACATTAACTGGATACGATTACAAGATCACCAATCTAATCGATTACCACCCAACAACATATAAGTACATCAACGTTGACGGTGAGACGCATATTCAAGGTGTAGAGCTGACTGCCGAGTTTGATACGGGCATTGTGCAACACCAGTTGAGTGCTGATTATAAAGATGCAGAAGGTGATGATGGTAAACAGCTGCAGCGACGAGCAAAAGAACTGTATAAGTGGAATGCATTGGTGGCATTTGACGTTGTCGATTGGTCTATAAGCTATCAATATGTAGGTAAGCGACCTGATGTTGATTACGGGACATGGCCATATAGTGATGTAACTCTCCCATCTTATTCATTGGTTGACACTGCTGTTAGCTATTATGCTAATGAGAACACTACGATCAGTGCTCGTGTTGATAACTTACTTGATGAAGACTACGAAACGGCTTTAGGGTACCCAGCCGCAGAGCGTGCTTACTACTTGAACGTAGCTTACCAATTCTAATTTACACCTAAACCGCCTCCGGGCGGTTTTTTCTTATTGGGTATATCAATGAAAAAGAAAGTCGTCATAAGTTGGTCGTCAGGTAAAGACTCGACATTAACGCTAGAGCGTCTACTTGAAAGCTCCGAATATGAAGTTGTCGCTCTATACACGACATATGTTGGAGATGAAGTTCCTTTCCAAGTGACTCCCATTGATGTGGTTGCCATGCAGGCGCAATTAGTCGGTTTGCCACTCATCACGATTGAGCTCCCGGAAGTGTTTCCTAGTAATGAGATTTATCAAAGTACCATTGTCTCCGCACTTAAAGGTTCTGGCTTATCAATCGATGCGGTCGCGTTTGGAGACATGTTTTGTAATGGCATTGCCGATTATCGAAGAAGCTATATAGAACCCGCTGGTTGGGAGTGTGTGTTCCCTCTCATGGGAGAGAGCAGTCAGGCACTTGCGAGTGAAATAATAGACAGAGGAATCGAAACCTTTCTCGTCACGGTCGATAGCGATGCATTAGACATGAGCTATTGCGGGAAAAAATACACGCTTGAACTAATAGACAGTTTACCGAGTCATGTCGATCCATGTGGCGAAGATGGTGAGTTCCATACCTTAGTGATGTCAGCGCCATGCTTTAAAGGTAAGCTCAAGATAGATCTAGAAAATGTAGAGCAAGGTGAGCGCTTTGTTCATCAACGTTATCAAGCTTGCATTATATAGAGTGAGGATTGGCGAAAACTAAGCGAAGGAGTATCATTGCAGCGAAACTTATTATAGGTAATCGTTGTGTCGGATAGTCTACAAAAAAATATATTGGTCTTTGATTCTGGAGTGGGTGGCCTATCTGTATATAAGGAGATAAGCCAGTTACTACCGAATCATAACTATACTTATGTATTCGATAACGAGGCTTACCCATACGGTGAACTCGATCAACAAGTTCTTGTCCGCAGAGTCCAAAGTATCGTCGCTAGCTTTGTGGCTAGCCACGCTATTGATATCGTAGTAATAGCCTGCAATACCGCAAGTACGATTGTCTTACCTACACTGCGTGCTAATAATCTAATCCCAATTGTTGGCGTTGTTCCGGCAATCAAACCTGCATCCCTACTTGCCAATAAAGCGGTGGGTCTGATTGCTACTCCCGCAACGATTACTCGTGAATACACACACGAGCTCATCAAAAACTTCTCGAGTAATAAAAGAGTCGAACTGTTAGGTTCTACTCGGCTGGTGGATATGGCCGAAGATAAACTCAGGGGGGAGACGATTGACCTTGAAGAGCTGCAACTCATCCTTCAACCGATGATCAATACAATTGATGTGGCCGTTTTAGGATGCACACATTTCCCGCTGATAAAATCAGAGATTCAACAAGTCCTAGGTAAGAGTGTTTTATTGGTTGATTCTGGTAAAGCGATTGCGAAGCGAGTTCAAGATTTATTGGATTTGGAGAGTAGTGATAAAGAAGGGGGAGTGCGTGAGGTTTTTTGTAGTGCACTTCCTAAGAAAGAAAGTGCACTAAATAGCATGTTGAAGCAGTTAGGATTTAGCTCAGTTCAGCTTCGTCCGTTTCTGGATGTTTAGGATCATTTGCAACTCGCACTTTTAAAGTTCGTTGCATGTAATCTTTATCGTTAAGTTCTGAAATAGCATGATTCACATCATTGCTAGCCATTACGACAAATCCAAAGCCTCTTCTTTTACCAGTACGTTTGTCTTTCATTAAGCGTACTGCAAATACTTCACCATACTCTGAGAATAATTCACGTACGTGTGACTCATTCGCTTTGTATGGAAGGTTACCTACATAAAGTGTTTTTGTTGATGCCTTAGGTTCTGAATCTGATTTTGAGTCGGTGCTTGAAAAGTTAACAACAAAAGCGGAAGCCAAGACACCAAGGATAAAGGTAATTGCAGGCGATATATCTACCTGAGAGAAAATAATGCCACCTAGAACAGCTAGTGCGACAATTAACAACATCGATTTTTTTGAGTTCATATCGGAATACTACATATTAATAAACGAAATAGACGCATCTACTCTTAACAAAATAGATACATGAATCTTACGTTCATGGTTTCCATTTTGCCAATGTATTGCTGTGATACGTCTCAAATGTTTAGTTTTTATTCGAAAAATGCGGATCTGGTGGCTTTTTAGGCGAACAAAACTTTTATTCAAAAAAGCCCTTGTGCTCTATGTCGATCTCTCTATAATGCCGCCTCACCGACACGGAGTGAGACGAAAGTCACACAGCGAAATCGGTAGAGAAAAAGGAGTTGAAAATAACCCTTGACTCTCTAAGTGGTGCAGGTATAGTACGCACCCCTAGCGACTGAGATGTAAATCACAAAACGCTAGCGCTCTTTAACAATTTAAACCTATCAATCTGTGTGGGCACTCGTTGATGAATATCAAAACGTTTTATCTTCCCTTTTTATTAAGAGAAGTAAAACAGTTACTTCGGTAACACAATGATTTCAATGAACTGAGTGACCAATACGTTTAACTACTTGTAGTTATTCGGCACAGTCAATTCATTACCATTCTGTTGGAATGGTAATAGCTTTAGAATTACATGTTTACTTCGGTAAATATTAGTTTTGAAGTCAGTATTCGTTGAGTCACAAAATCTTAAATTGA
>NZ_JAKKCQ010000015.1:0-52049 GCF_021728315.1 Vibrio sp. L5-1
ATCTTCAATGGTCTCGTGTGCCATTGCTAATTCTTGTTCAAGCATAAAAAATCCCCATCAACATTGTTGATGAGGATTATCTTCTAACTGCAGGATCGTTCAAGTCTTCTTAAACGATCGGCATTACTTTTTTAATACGTCTGTTTTGCTATAAAAGCTAGACTCTAAAGCACAAAAATTAAAGTACCTTACAAGCAAAACCTTTTAGGTAGAAACCTTCTGGGTAAGCTGTATCGATCAAGTGATCGGCAGCTTGCTCGAAGCGTTCAACAAACTTCACTGTTCTGCCCGCATCTAGAGCGGCATCAGCAATGATCTTTTGGAATAAGTCAGCCCCCATCAAACCTGAGCAAGAGTAGGTGAGTAGTGTTCCACCTGGCTTCAGGATTTGCATTGCTAGCATGTTAACGTCTTTGTAGCCGTTAGCGCCTGAAGTTAGGTTGTTTTTGCTTGAAACAAACTTTGGTGGATCCATGATCACTACGTCAAACTTAGTGCCCTGGTCACGGTATTCGCGAAGTAGTTTGAATACGTCAGCGTTTAGGAATACAGCACGCTTTTTCGAGATATCAAACTCGTTAAGTTCAGCGTTGAACTTAGCTGTATCAAGAGCAAGTTGAGATACGTCTGCGTTGATCACACGCTTCGCGTCGCCTTTAAGTGCGTAAAGGCCAAAGCCACCGGTGTATGAGAAACAGTTAAGGACATCTTTGCCTTTAACGTACTTCATAGATTCTTTGCGACTATCACGTTGGTCCATGTAGAAGCCCGTTTTGTGGCCTTCCATAATGTTCACGCTGATCTTCACGCCGTTTTCTTCAATGACTACTGACTTAGGTGGCTCTTCGCCATACAGTACGCCGACGGTTTGCTCTAAACCTTCTTTTTTACGAACCGCTACGTCAGAGCGTTCGTAAATATTACACTCAGGGAAGCATTCAACTAAAGCTTCAACGATAACGCTTTTGTTGAATTCCGCGCCAGCACTCAGTAGTTGGCAAACTAAGAAGTCTTGGTACTTGTCGATAGTAATACCTGGCAGGCCGTCAGATTCAGCCGCTGTTAATCGGTACCCCGTTAGGCCGTCACGTTCGATGATATCGTCACGTAGTGATTGTGCGTCTTTAAATCTTTTGATGAAAAACGCTTTATTGATTTCTTCTTTTTCAAATGTCCAAACACGAGCGCGAATTTGAGATTCTGGTGAGTAAGCTGCTTTTGCGAGCCACTGACCATTTTGAGCATATACGTCTACAGTTTCACCTTGTTGTGGTTCGCCTTCGACCTTATCGATACCGCGTGAAAATACCCAAGGGTGTTTACGGCGTAGTGATTTATCTCGGCCTTTAGCTAGATGAATTGAAGGAGTCATAATTTACTCTGTTTGTTGAATTTGAAGGAGGGGTATTGTCGGGGAAGTACAAGGGAAAAGCAAATAAGAAAGGGCTGCAGAAGCAGCCCTAGTAATGATTAATTAACACATAGTGGTTAGATATCAGTATTAAGCTTTGAGACCTGTCAGCAAACCTTCCATCGTATCGCTTTGCTTACGAAGTTGGTCAACATTTACATTACTCTTACTGATCATTTCACAGATGCTGTCTGATTGATGACGAATCTCTTCGACACTTTGCGCAATGTTATCTGCAACAACACCTTGCTCTTCAGCTGCAGTAGCAATTTGAGTACTGCTATCAGAAATAGATTGGTTCTTTTCAGCTAACGAGCCGATCTCAACGTTCACTTCCGACATCAGTGTTTGACCTTCGTTAGCATTGCTAACAGTCACTTCCATCAATTTTGTCAGTGATTGACTGTTACGTTGTAATGATTCGATCATGCTCTGGATTTCAACCGTTGCTTGCTGTGTTCTTCCTGCAAGGGCACGGACTTCATCGGCAACAACAGCAAATCCACGACCTTGCTCGCCAGCACGTGCAGCTTCAATGGCAGCATTCAGGGCTAATAGGTTAGTTTGTTCAGAGATGCCATTGATGGTTGCGACCACTTCATCAATTTGCGCTGCGTTAGCATCAAGCTCTTCTACCGCTTGCGAAGCTGATTGAATTTCTTGAGATAGGCTTGAGATAGATTTTAATGTATTCGAAACTTTTACTTGGCCACTCTGTGCAACACCGCGAGCGTCCATAGTTTGAGAGCTAGACTCATGAGCAAGGGTAGCGACTTCACGAATCGTAGCTGCCATTTGTTCCGTTGCACTTGCTAAACTATTCAGGTGTTCTTGTTGGTTACCCGAGATGTCTGAGCTCTGTTGTGTCGACTGGTTTAAGTCAGAACTGATCTGCTGCATGAGTGCGACAGACTCTTGGATTGATAGAACCATGTTTTGTTCACGTTCTGCTACTTTATCAATAGTAATTGCGATTTCACTGAACTCATCACGAACGAGGAAGTAGTTCATACGACAGGTGAGGTCACCGCTCGCTAGCGTGCTTAACGCCTTGTTCATAGAGAACATTGCGCCGCCGATGAAAGTCATGATGTAGTAAACACCCAGCGCGATAAGCGTTAGGGTTACTGCGATAATTGAAACCTGAGTCGTAGATAGAGCTGACCATAAGTTTTGGTCATGGTTTGCAACTAAGCTGAATGCACCGTTCATAACTGAGACGGAACCAACACCATAGCCTAAAGAGATGGTTTCAGAATTACTGACAAGTTGAGCAACTTGATCTTTCGTCAGTTGACCCGCTTCGATAAGTCCTTTCATCAAGAGCATTTCTTCTTGATAAAGATGAGCAAGTAAAGAATCTGCGGCGCTATCTAAAACAAGAGTTAATATAACCAGGGCGAGAAGAGGTAATAAGAAGAGTAGATAGAACTTTTCTTGGATTTTTAGGTGAATGAGATATTTGTCAATCCAACGAAATGGGATTTCTTTCATAATCGTTATACTCGAAGTAAGTCCACCAATAAGCGGTGAATGAATAGAGTCGCAACTATATCATTCATACAATTTATGAGGCAACGTTATGGAAAGTTCACAATATATTTTTGTCGTATCAGGCGTAGTTCAGTGTGTTGGTTTTCGCTATCACACCAGTAGGCAAGCACAAGTTCTGGGCATTTCAGGCTATGCAAAGAACCTAAATGATGGCCGAGTTGAAGTGTTGGCTGTCGGAAAGGGTGAGGAAATAGAGAAGTTACACGCTTGGCTCAATATTGGCCCTTCGAGTGCGACAGTAAACCATGTAGTTATGCATCAAGTTAAAGAAAGTGAGCGGCAGGGTGTACGTATAGGGGAGTTTAAAATACTGTAGCTAGCGCACTACAGTATTTGCCTTGAGAGTAACCTAAAGTTGTTTAAGCTTTACAAGCATTTTGCTGGTTTAGGTAAACCCGCGAGCTTGGTTGCTTGTTTAGCGGGGCCTTTCTTGAACAATTTGAATAGGTACTTACTGTTACCTTTCTCTGGGCCGTGCGCTTTTTCCATCGCTTTAACGAGCATACGAACAGCTGGAGAGGTTTTGAACTCTTCGTAAAAGCTTCTTACAAAATGGACCACTTCTAAGTGCGCATCAGTCAGTTCAATCGCCTCGTCTTGAGCAAGAATCTCAATCATACCTTCTTCCCATTGTGTGTAGTCCAATAGGTAGCCTTGAGCGTCGGTTTCAATTTGTTTGCCATTATATTCAAACATGTTTAGTCCAGAATCAGTTTAACTCAGTAAATAGGGTACATGACCACGTTTGCCTTTCTCAAGAAATATCGTCGTTATCTCTGGGAATATTGCAACTATAGATACAAAAAAGCCCAAGAGACAGGCTCTTGGGCTCAATTTTGAACGAACTATGATTAGTCGTTGCTGTTCATAATACCTAAGATGCTCAGTAGGCTGATGAAGATGTTGTAGATAGAAACATACAAGCTAATCGTTGCTGAGATGTAGTTTGTTTCACCGCCGCGGATGATGCTTTGCGTTGTTAGCAAAATAACACCAGTCGAGAATAGGATGAACATACCGCTCATTGCTAAAGACAGTAGAGGCATTTGTAGGAAGATGTTTGCAACCATCCCTACTAGCAGAACAACAAAACCAGCCATTAGCATACCGTTAAGGAATGAAAGGTCACGTTTAGTCGTCAGTGCGTAAGCTGATGCACCCATAAATGCTAATGCTGTACCACCAAGTGCAGTAAGGATGACATCACCCATGCCTGCGCCAACGTACATGTTTAAGATTGGACCAATGGTGTAGCCTAAGAAACCTGTAAATAGGAATGTGAAGACTAGACCCATGCTGTTGTCACGGTTCTTTTCTGTTAGGAACAGTAGGCCGTAGAAACCAACTAGCATAATGATAAGACCAGGGCGAGGAAGGTTCATCGCCATAGATACGCCTGCTACTACAGCAGACCAAAGCAGTGTCATAGACAGTAGTGCGTAGGTGTTACGCAACACTTTATTGGTTTGCAGAGCACTTTCTTGAGATGCTGTGCGTGAAAACATAGGGCTGTTCATAATCTTCCTCGTAAGGTGACTTCAATAGTTATTAGTACATTTATGGGGCTGAAAGTTCGAAAAATCAAGTCTTTCATTCCTTTTGTATACCTAAAATAATAATCAAAATAGTCGGTTAAGTGTTTCTTAAGGTGTAACAAAATGTTTCTAATGACGTATAAAGTGTCGCTAATACTCGATGTTCAAACTTTTATAGTTACTGGCTAATGATTTATAACCTTTGAAAAACTATCTATAACCTTGAAAAATAAAGAGGCGACCTAGGCCGCCTCTATAGTTTATGCATCATAACACATTAATGGTGCAAGATTTGGCTCAAGAAGTTCTGCGTTCTGTCCGATTGTGGGTTTTCAAAGAAGTCGACAGGGTTGTTCTCTTCTATGATTTCACCTGCATCCATAAAGATAACGCGATCGGCAACTTCTTTAGCAAAACCCATCTCGTGCGTTACACACAACATCGTCATGCCTTCTTCGGCAAGCTCAACCATAACGTCTAGTACTTCACGAACCATTTCCGGGTCGAGTGCCGAGGTTGGTTCATCAAACAACATGACTTGAGGGTTCATACATAAAGAACGAGCGATTGCTACACGTTGTTGTTGGCCACCAGACAGTTGGCCTGGGAACTTATCCGCTTGCTCTGGTATTTTTACACGTTCGAGGAATTTCATCGCGATCGCTTCGGCTTCTTCTTTCGGCATCTTCTTCACCCAGATTGGTGCTAGGGTGCAGTTTTCCAATACCGTTAGGTGAGGGAACAAGTTGAAATGCTGGAAACACATACCCACATCGCGGCGAACGGCTTCAATGTTTTTCAGGTCTTCCGTCAGCTCATTACCGGATACAAAGATATGACCTTTTTGGTGCTCTTCTAACCGGTTGATACAGCGAATCATCGTGGATTTACCTGAACCGGAAGGGCCACAAATTACAATTTTCTCGCCTTTTCTAACTTCCAAATTGATGTTTTTAAGAACGTGGAACTCACCGTACCACTTGTTCATGTCTTTTAACTCGATCATAAGACCTTGAGAGTTGTTTTCTGTTTGCTGCGTCATAATACGTCCTTGATCTTGTTAATTATCGTTTGTGACCGGTGTGAAGTCTGTTTTCTAGCCAAATCGAGTATCTCGACATGCCAAAACAAAACACCCAGAACACTAACGCGACAAATACATAACTTTCTGTTGAAAACCCAAGCCATTCAGGATCGGTATTCGCGGCTTGGCCAATTCCCAATACATCAAACATACCGATAATTAAAACCAGACTGGTATCTTTGAACAAACCAATAAAGGTATTCACAATTGAAGGAATCGTGATTTTAAGAGCTTGAGGTAGAATGATAAGCCCTGTTTTTTTCCAGTAGCTCAACCCTAAAGCATCAGCGGCTTCGTATTGACCTTTTGGTATTGCTTGCAAACCACCACGGATTACCTCTGCCATATAAGCCGCACTAAATAGTACTACCCCAACCAACGCTCTGATCAGTTTATCGGTTTCCATCCCTTCTGATAAAAAGAGCGGAAGCATTACCGAGGCCATAAATAGAACCGTAATCAGCGGTACACCACGCCAAATTTCGATGTAAACGGTACACATACTGCGGATGATCGGCATCTCTGAACGACGCCCAAGTGCCAGTGCAACGCCAATAGGAAGTGACACTACAATACCAACAAGTGCGATGATCAGCGTAACCAGTAGACCGCCCCATTTATGGGTATCAACAACCTCTAGTCCAAATACACCACCGTATAGTAAGCCAGCAATGATAAACGGGTAGATGTTTACGAAGAACAACCAAATCCACGTGCGCTTAGGTGTTTTTTCGTAAGCTAACAAAACGACAAAAATAGCTAACGTTGCGTAGAAAAGGCGAGGGCGCCACAGTTCAGCTTCTGGATAGAAGCCATACATGAATTGGTCCCAACGAACACTAATGAAAACCCAACATGCCCCATCACTTGTACAGGCATCTCGAGTTGTTCCTATCCAATCAGCATTAATGAATGCCCAATCTGCTATTGCCCACAATAAAGTGAAAGCAAAATAACCAAGGACCACAGTGACGACACTGTTAATTGGTCCATTAAATAGATTTTTTCTTAACCAACCGACAGGTCCAACAGTATTCGCTGGAGGCGGAAGATCAGGTTGAAATTGATGTGTACTCATCTTATCTCTCCACCAACGCTACTTTGCGGTTGTATATGTTCATTAGAGCGGATGTTAATAGGCTTAGAGTCAGGTAGACGCCCATTGTCATCGCGATTACTTCGATAGCTTGTCCAGTTTGGTTCAATGTTGTCCCTGCAAATACAGACACAAGATCAGGATAACCAATGGCCATCGCAAGTGATGAGTTTTTGGTCAGATTCAAATACTGACTGGTTAATGGTGGAATGATAATTCTTAATGCTTGTGGAATAATCACCAACTTGAGGGTTCGTGTTCTAGGGAGACCTAGAGACATCGCAGCCTCTGTTTGCCCATGGTTTACCGCGTTAATACCTGAACGCACAATCTCGGCGATGAACGCTGCTGTGTAGATACTTAAAGCAAGCATCAACGCAGCCAGTTCAGGGATGATGCTAATACCGCCTTTGAAGTTAAACCCTTTCAAAACAGGGTACTCCGCAGAGATAGGCATGCCCATAACAAAGTAAGTTACCAATGGTAAGCCCACAATCAGCGCCGCAGCAATTCGCAACATTGGTGTTTGTTGGCCGGTTAGCTTTTGCTTGTTATTAGCCCATATGTTGATAACAAAAGTAGCGATGACACCAGTAATCAATGAGGCGATCACGATGCTACTGCCTTGCTCTAACACTGGTGCAGGGAAGTACAAACCACGTACGTTCAAGAAAATGGCTTCACCAAGGCTCATACTTTGACGAGCAGAAGGTAAGGCTTGTAGAACGGCGAAATACCAGAAAAAGATTTGCAACAGAAGAGGGATGTTTCGGAATATCTCAATATAGATAGCTGCAAATCGGCTAACTAACCAATTTGAAGAGAGCCTTGCAATACCCATACTAAAGCCCAGTACCGTGGCTAACATGATGCCGAGTACAGAAACTAAAGCGGTATTGAGAAGACCGATAAAGAAGGTACGACCGTATGAGAATGTTTCGTCGTATTCAATCAGTGTTAAGCCGATACCAAAACCAGCTTCTTGGGATAAAAAATCAAAACCAGTGGCGATACCACGGGAATCTAAGTTAGTGAGTGCATTATTTACAATCGTGTAAAAGAAAGCACAAAGCGCCCCGACGGCGATAATTTGGAAAACAATTGAGCGAAAAGTGGGGTTGTAAAACAGGTTGGCACTTTTGGGCTGTGGCTTTGCCTGAGCTGGAGAAATAGTTTCATTAGGTTTCATACTGCTATAACCTCAAATCCATTTAATAAATAGGGCGGAAAAGTCCGCCCCTAATTGATGCTTGTAAATTTATTAACGGATTGGTGGAGCGTACATAAAGCCGCCCGCATTCCATAGTGCGTTTACGCCACGAGAGATCTGTAGTGGTGAACCTGTACCAACAGTACGTTCGAAGCTCTCACCGTAGTTACCAACTTGTTTAATGACTTGGTAACCCCAATCGTCACGAATACCAAGGCCTTTGCCTTTAGGACCGTCAACACCAAGAATACGTTTGATGTTTGGATCTTTTGACTTAAGCATTTCGTCAGCATTCTTAGACGAGATACCGTACTCTTCCGCGTTAATCATTGCTGAAAGTGTCCATTTAGCAACGTTGAACCACTTGTCATCATCTTGACGAACAACAGGGCCTAATGGCTCTTTAGAGATGATTTCAGGAAGTACCTGTGCAGATTTAGGATCAGCTAAGTTTAGGCGAAGTGCGTATAGACCAGATTGGTCAGTCGTTAGCACATCACAACGACCCGCGTCGAAACCTTTAGATGTTTGTGCTGCCGTATCGAATACCACCGGCTTGTAAGACATGCCACTGTTTCGGAAGTAATCGGCTAGGTTAAGTTCAGTTGTTGTACCTGATTGAACACATACAGAAGCGCCATCAAGTTCTTGAGCACTTGTAAGACCTAGTTCTTTCTTAACCATGAAGCCTTGACCATCGTAGTAGTTAACGCCTACGAAGTTCAGACCTAGAGCAGTGTCACGATGTAGTGTCCATGTTGTGTTACGAGATAGTACGTCGATTTCGCCAGATTGAAGCGCGGTAAAACGTTCTTTAGCGGTAAGAGGTACATACTTAACTTTAGTTTTGTCACCGAGTACAGCCGCTGCAAGAGCTTGACAATACTCAACATCAATTCCTTCCCATTCACCTTTTGAGTTAGGGTTAGAGAACCCTGGAAGACCGGTACTTACACCACAAGTTAGAAAACCTTGAGATGTGACTTTGTCAAGAGTGCTTTCTGCCGCTGATGCTGATGTTGCCATCATCGCAGTTGATGCAGCTACTACTGAAGCAAGAAGTGTTAGTTTATTTGTCATTTGTATCCTTCCTTGTTAACCAGGTGACACCTGATACTCGTGCTCATTTGAGTTTTTCTATATGTGTTGCGTTTTCTATGACCTTGTTACTCAAATCAAACTGGTTGCATTTTGCAAATGAAACTGTGTGCGATTTAAACAACTATTTATAAGGTTAGGAAAGGATCTGTACTTTCACAAATGTATAATTTAAAAAGAATTTTGAATGAAATCACAAATCCGAACACAATTAGAATGACCAAATGTTAACTTAATGTAAATAGTGCAGCGCTTCACACTGTTGGTGCAACGAGATTTAGATTTTTATATTGACAATTGACTAGGTTAATATTCTGAATCAATGTCACAATGATGAAACATTAAACTTCAGAAAGATTGAAATTTGGTGAATAAATATTTTTATTGCACTTGGATAGTTATTAATATGCTCCAAATTTGGTAGCATGGCTGAATAGTTATTGAAGTCACCTCAAGGAAGAACATGCGTTATTTCCCAATGTTTTTAGATGTAGAAAATAAGCCGATCTTAGTGGTAGGTGGGGGTGAGGTTGCTTGCCGAAAAGTCGATAGCTTGTTAAGAGCTGGGGCGGATGTCACGTTAGTGTCCCCAAAGGTAGAGCCTTACTTAAAGCAGCTTGTCGATGATAATAAATTACATTGGATTCAAAATTTTTACTCTTCACAACTTATCTCGAAAAACTACTTACAAGTGTGGGCAACAACAGACAACCCAAACCTAAATCATCAAGTACATAATGATGCAAAAAAAATGGGTATTCTTGTCAATGTGGTCGATGACTTACCCTATTGTGACTTCATCACTCCTTCAATGATAAATCGCGGAAGAATCCAAATTGCGATCTCAAGTGGGGGTGCATCACCTGTTTTGGTGAGAAATATTAGAGAAAAACTCGAAACGGTATTGCCACAAAACATAGGTTTGATTGCGGACTTTGGTGCATCAAAACGCAATTCGATTAAGGAGTCCTTTCCTACTGTTGATGAACGCCGCAAATTCTGGGAACGCTTTTTGTCATCCAGTTTTATCAATCAAGTGACGGATAGGGAGCAACTTGAATCGTATTATCAACAGTCGCTGACTGAGCAAGTTGATAGTGAAGGTCAGGTAACTTGGATCGAATTTGAGCAAGACGTTGAGTTATTGCCTATGAAGGCCCTACGTTTGATGCAAGAAGCAGAGTTAGTGCTTTCACCGAGCGATTGTCCATTTGAATTTGTCGACCTGTGCCGCCGAGACGCAGAAAGAGAAGGTTATGCTGACAGTGGAGAGCTGTCGACCAAGCTTGAGCAAGCGAGAGCCGAGAAATTGCGAGTGTGTGTCTTTATTCCACCAGCGAGTGTTGAGTTCAATTTACTGGCCGGCAAAGACCTTAAACTGTCTGTTGCCAAAGTGCTCAGTTGAGTTGATAGATTTTAGTTGAAGTGAGCGCTTTCTAGTTGTTTGAAATCGGCTAGAGACGCTGAATAAGACTGACCCGATAAATAAAAAGCCACTTCCCAAAGAAGTGGCTTTTTGCTATTTCGAACACGACATTGTGCTGATGAATGAGCAACCTAAATCAGAAATCGCTCAAACTCAAAAATTAGTCGCGGAAGTTGTCAAACTGGAAAGGTTGACCAAGTTCACCGCTGCGAACTAGAGCCATAACAGCTTGTAGGTCATCACGCTTCTTACCAGTTACACGAACTTTGTCGCCTTGGATAGAAGCTTGAACTTTAACTTTGTTGTCTTTGATTAGCTTAACGATTTTCTTAGCGACATCCGTTTCGATGCCTTGCTTAAAGATAACCGTTTGGTGCCAAGTGCGACCTGTTTGGTCTGCCGCTTTCGCTTCCATCGCGTTAGGATCAACATTACGCTTTGTTAGGTTGCTACGAAGGATATCGCGCATTTGCTTCAGTTGAAAATCGTCTTGAGCAGTCAATTTTACTGATTCATCTTTGTAATCAAAGCTTGCTTCAACGCCGCGAAAATCGAAACGAGTCGACAGTTCACGGTTTGCGTTGTCTACCGCGTTACGCAGTTCTACTGCTTCTACTTCAGAGATAATGTCAAATGATGGCATTGTGTTATTTCCTTAAGCTAAGTTTCTATCTTTAATTGCTGTTGCAAGCATATCTAGCATTGTTGCAGTATCTTCCCAGCTTAGGCATGGGTCAGTAATAGACTTGCCGTATTCTAGGTTATTGATATCTGTCATTGGCTGGTTACCTTCAACAATGAAGCTTTCTGCCATGATGCCTGCAATTTGATTCTTGTTAGATTTGATTTGCTCACAAATGTCTTGTGCAACTTCTAACTGTTTACGGTGTTGTTTCTGACAGTTAGCGTGGCTAAAGTCTACAACCAAACGTTGAGGTAGATCGAATTCAGCCAGTTGCTTACATGCGTTATCTACAGATTCAGCATCGAAATTCGGGCCTTTATCACCACCACGTAGAATTACGTGACCGTATGGGTTGCCAGAAGTACGGTAAACCGTCATACGGCCGTTCTTATCTGGAGAGTAGAAGTAGTGTGATGCATGCGCAGCACGAATCGCATCAATAGCAATTTTGATGTTGCCGTTAGTTGCGTTCTTGAAACCAACTGGGCAAGACAGTGCAGAAGCCATTTCACGGTGAATCTGAGATTCAGTCGTACGAGCGCCAATTGCGCCCCAAGTGATAAGGTCTGCAATGTACTGACCGGTGATCATATCAAGGAATTCAGTCGCGGTAGCTAGGCCAAGCTTGTTGATATCTAGTAGAAGTTTACGAGCTTTGTTCAAGCCTGTTTCAAGTGCGTATGACCCATCAAGGTTAGGATCGGTAATCAAACCCTTCCAACCTACAACAGTACGAGGTTTCTCGAAGTAGGTTCTCATTACAACGAACAGTTCATCTTTGTACTGGTCTTGAATCTGACTTAGACGCTCAGCGTAATCAAGTGCCGCTTCTGTATCGTGAACAGAGCAAGGGCCTACGATAACTAATAGGCGGTTATCACGACCCGTTAGAATATCTTCGATTTGGCGGCGAGAATTTTTAATGCGCTCAGCAACGTCGTCAGTAATAGGATGTGCATTGCCTAGTTCGGCAGGAGTTGGCATAGGACCCAGAGCTTGGGTTCTCAACTCATCAGTTTTTAATGGCATGTGATGGCTTTTTTATTCTATTGCGAAGTGGTTAAGATAACGGAATTGAACAGAGGAATAAACTCTCTTAAGTCAAAGTTATCTCTGTTATTGCTAATATTCTTATTTTTATCAGCAGGCCAGCGTCAAATAAGGGATTTTCACTTGTATTAACAGGCAGCTATCGGTATTTTCGTTTGAACACAACATAAAAATGCTGGAGCAGCAATGACTCAAGAAAATCAAAGCACTTTGCACCCAGAACTAGTCTTAGGTGATGTGCTGCCTTCTTACAACGATAATAATAATTCTAACCACTTATACGTTTCATTATCTGAATTGGTTATGGATCGTATCTTCTATCACCCAAGTATTGAAAGTCACTTAGATACACTGACTGATATCGAAAAAACCTCTTTAGATGCGATCCTTGGCGATAAAACAGTCGATGAGCATTTTGTTTCGACCTTAGTGATTGCCATCCAAGCTGCCGTTCAGCCAAATCATACTTCTGTTCGTATCGCGTTAAGTAGTGCTGACAGCTATGGCTTCCGTTCGCTACTTGGTGGTAGCTGTGAAGCCGAAGAGATAAACCCGGCACTAGGTGTTCGTGGGGTTGCTCGTTATGCAACATCAGAGTACAGCAAAGCATTCGCTTTAGAGTGTCAGGTAATTAAAGCGTTGCGAGAGCAGGGTATTAACGTTGAAGTGGTTGTACCGTATGTACGAGCATTAAGCGATGCCGCTAAGATTATTGATTTGCTTGCAGAGCAAGGCTTACCGCGAGGCCTTAATGGTTTGAAAGTACTGTTCTCGTGCGATGTGCCGTCTGCAGTGCTACTGAGCGAAAGATTGCTGCATTACTTTGATGGTGTTGTAGTGAACGTTGATAGCTTAGCGTCTTTCACTTTAGGCGTGGACAAGCACAATGAAGCTCAGCAACACGCTTTTGATCCACAAAACGAGGCAGTTATTACCTTGTTGAGTATGATTGTTAAAGCAACGCTGAACGCGAAGAAGCCCGTCCTGCTTGTGACTCAAGGCTTGGTGGACTACCCGCGTCTACAAGGCTTCATCGCTGATCTTGACGGTGTAGAGACAGTCGTGACTGCATAGACCAGCTTATTGTCTAAATAAATCAACTTGCTGTATGAGTTTATTTAAAGCAATAAAGCTTTGAGAATGAAAGAGATATCATTATGCGATGATATCTCTTTTTTGTAACATTTTTTTGACATCTCTAGCGCTAATCGATTAACTGGTCTGATGACTTATTTGACTAGGTAACTCGAATGTTGACCCCTCTACAAAAAGCAAATTTCTACTTGAGCATGTTTGGTTTTTTCAAAGTGCCTCTGATCTGGCTATGCCGACCAAAACTGCTCGCGCTGGATAATCAACATGTTGAAGTGAAAATTCCTCTCAAAAGACGAACTAAGAACCACCTCAATAGCATGTACTTTGGTGTGTTAGCAGTAGGTGCTGATGTGGCGGGGGGCTTTCTTGCAATGAGTAAATCCCAGCAGCAAGGCGAAAAGATCTCGTTGGCATTTAAAGAGGTGACAGGTAACTTCTTGAAGCGCCCGGAAGGTGACGTACACTTCACTTGTAACGATGGTGAGCTGATCAACACTATGCTGGCTGAAACTATGTCTACTGGCGAGCGTGTGAATCAACCCGTGACCATAATCGCGACTTGCCCGTCTTTGCATGGCGACGAACCAATGGCGGAGTTCACGCTAACGCTTTCGATTAAGAAAGTTCCTTCTAGAAACTAGCTCGGAAATATAAGGTTGGTCGGAATTTGAATCTGAAGATCATAGTTCAACAGAGGGCAATCGTTGAATGAGTGGAAGGGCGGTATGTGAATCTAGTATCCACATACCGTAACAACGCTATGACTCTTGAGTGATTTGCTCGATATCAACGATCTTTGAACGGTTCATTACGATTTTCCAACGGTAATAGGTCGGTTCAGTATCGTGATTGTTCTCTTTAATGATCAGGTTGAGTAGGTGACGCTTTTCGACAGACTCGCGGCTTACTTGCCCTTCATTCAGGCGATATACGTTATTTGACCCCTTGTCCATCAAGCGTGTCAGCGCTCTCAGGCTGATCGATAACGTTTCACGAGTCTCTTCGTAACCACTCATGAATGTTGACGTCGACATCTCGGTATGTGAACGATAGTGCAAGACTTGCTCTTCACGCTGAACGACTCGTTTCTTGCGTATTGATTGAATACGGTCAGCTAACTTGGAAAAGTTCGCATAGTCCAACCATTCAAGCTTGTGGCCGACAGATTTATTGGTTGTTGGGTCAAAGTAGCGACGCTTCCACTTGGGTTTGCCTTTACGAAGCCAACGCCAAAGGATGTCTCTCAAGTCATCTTTAAATATTTCACGCAGTGCGTAGATAAATGACATCGACACGATGAAAGAAGCGGTAATCTCTCCTAGAAAATCACGAGCCAATATGACGGTTGTCGTCACCACCACCATGACTAAGCCTGTCGCAATACCTTTAACGGCACGCTTAACGTTTTTACCCATGGAGGTGGTCTTCTCCTTGAGTACGATAGGGTGCTCTATCAAACGTCGCAGCAGTCGCATCTTGTTACTCAGGCGTGTTACGTCTTCACGAACTTTGGCTGAGTTATAGCGATTAAGTTTACGATGGGCTGTCTCTTTGTCACACAGCGTCAAGAGTCGCTCTTTTATCGTCGAGTACTCACTGCCACGTGGCATATGAGAGACCAGAGATAAGAACTTTTGCTCTGTGTACCAAGAAAGATAGTTATCAATGTTTGCGTAGTAGCGTTTGAGGTTTTCTTCATAAGGAATACTTCGGCGAAGCTTCTTCAAGATGTCTAACGCGAGCTCAATGACTTCATCAACCTCATCCGCTGTTACGTCGTCACTATCAGTCTTATTTAAACTGCTCACGGCTTTATCTAAAGCAATAACATATTGATATGCGAACAAACTCAAGCTCACACGATACTGTGTCGTTGATAAGCGTCCACGTTTTGCCAAGCGACTGTGTACCAAAGGTAACAGTGTCTTGTCACTGTAGTAGGCGCGCTTTTGAGTAATTGAGCTGTAGAAAAAGGCACTTTCAGAAAGTACTTCGGGAGTGAGTCCGAGTTCACCGGGGATGAATAGATAAACGTCCATGTCGAGCTTTTTGGTCTTCGCCATTGCATGGTTAATTTTGAGTGTTATCGCATCTTGTTTATCAACGGTGATCAACGATGTCTCCTAGAATGTAAAAATATGAATGAAACTAGCGAAAGCATATCAGAGATCACGTATAATCACCGCCAAATTTAAAGTAGAGAAAATCTTGATGATTAATATTGGTCAAATAAACAACTTAGAAGTAGTAAAGCAAGCCGACTTCGGTGTATTCCTTGACGCTAGCGACTATGGAACCGTGTTGCTGCCAAAACGATTTACTCCTGAAGGTGTTGAAATTGGTCAAAAACTGGATGTTTTCTTATACATTGATTCTGACAACCAGATCGCTGCAACGACTGAAAAACCAATTGCTCAAGTGGGGCAGTTTGGCTTGATGACGGTTGAAGGCGTAAACAGCACCGGTGCATTCATGAGCTGGGGCGTGAAAGGTAAAGACCTTCTTGTTCCTTTCAGCGAGCAACGTGGCCGTTTAAACGAAGGTCAGTCAATCTTAGTATATGTGTATATTGATAAAGCATCTAGCCGCATTGTAGGTACAACAAAGTTCAACAAGTGGTTAGACAACACGCCTGCGACTTATAAGCAAAACGAGCAAGTGGATCTCATTATCGCTGAGCGCAGCCAGTTAGGTTACAAAGCGATCGTGAACGGTGAGCATTGGGGCATGATTTTCCCATCAGACATCATCGGTAAGCTGTTCATAGGTAAAGCGCTAAAAGGCTACATTAAAAACGTTCGTGAAGAAGACGGTAAGATTGACTTGTCTCTTCAGAAAATTGGTGTGGCTAAAATGGATGACCTAAGCACTAAGGTTCTCGATCTGCTTGAGAAGAAAGGTGGTTACTTACCTTTGAATGATAAATCTTCTCCGGAAGTTATTTTCTCTGCTTTCAGAACCAGCAAAGGTACGTTCAAGAAGACAATTGGTGGTTTGTACAAGTCTGGCAAGATCACTATCGACAAAGAAGGCATCAGCCTAGTTAAATAAGCGAGCTTGTCGGTCAAAAAAAAGCCCAAACCTTCCTGTTTGGGCTTAGGGGAAAGGGCTCCGAAGAGCCTACGCTAATCGTTTTAATTCTTTGACTGTTAGACTGAAGTCTAGTTTAAATTCCCTAATAAGCGATTTTTGTTATTGGAAATAGCGACTTGAATTGATATTTGTATAATTAAGTGTTGATTTTTCAGTGCTTCCCTTGAAATGAGCTAGCCGACAAGAATAGAAAAAGCCCAAACAATGAAGGTTGTTTGGGCTTTTTGTTTTTCTCAGTACAGTGAGAGCTTTAATCGAACGACTAGAACAGGTTTTTGTCGCGTACTAGCTCTCTTGGTAAGCCGTTCTTCACTCGGTTACCTACCCATTTACCAAGGCCGATGATTGCGCCGTTGTATTTTACTAGCACTTCGCCTTTGCCTGACAAGCCTTCTGGGCGAACGTCTCGGCCCATGAACCATTCTCGAGCATCTTCGATGCTGAGGTCGACAATGTTAGCTTCATTACCTGTCGCGAGTGTTGTCGCGACTTGGTGTTGCCATCGGTAACCTTTTTTATGGGTTTCAGCGATCTTGATGCCCATGCGAGAGAAACGGAATGCACCGATCATAGGTTCAAGCGCCTCAGGGAATAGCCAAACGTCTTTATCTCGGACCCAAACTTGAGTATCACTTGGTAGTTCGATATCGAGAACACTAACCAGTTGTTCAGCGACTTCTTGTTGAGCTTTCTTTGACGCTTTTTCAAATGGGAATTTACCCATGCGTTTTTTAACTTCTGGTGGAGTCACAGACGCTAGTTTACGGATACGTGCAACAAAGAAACCTTCAGAGTCATACACCTGAGGGAAGATGTGAAGAAAGCCTTCTTCAGTCGTCGTTGCTTTTGCGTTGTCGAACAGTGATTCAAGAGATTCAAACTCAACCGCATCACCAAAGGTTTCTTTTAGGTGATGGCACACTTGTTGGTTCTCTTCAGTGCTTAACGTACATGTTGAGTAAACCAAAACACCATTAGGTTTAAGAGCATGGAATGCACTTTCAATCAGGTCTTTTTGCGTGTCGGCAATATCGACTACAGATTGATACGTCCAGTTCTTCATCGCATCAGCGTCTTTACGAATAGTACCTTCGCCAGAGCAGGGTGCATCCAGCAAGACAGCATCAAACTGTTCTGGCAACCAACCACCGAAAACTCGACCATCGAAGTTACTGAGTGCGGCATTACGAACGCCACAACGTTCGATGTTGGCGTGAAGTACTTTCACGCGGCTTGCAGCGTATTCATTGGCAACCAACACGCCGCGATTATTCATTAGCGCAGCGATTTGCGTTGTTTTAGAACCGGGTGCAGCAGCAGTATCTAGCACGGCTTGGTAATCAGCTTCGCCTTGGAAAAGTGCAGAAGGTGGCATCATAGAACTGGCTTCTTGGATGTAGAAAAGACCAGACATGTGTTCTGCCGTATTACCTAGGGGCGCTTCACTTTCATCGGCTGTAATCCAAAAACCTGTTTCACACCAAGGTACAGGTTCCAGTTCCCAGCCTTTCTCTTTTGCTCGTACTAGGAAGTCTTCAACACTGATTTTCAGTGTGTTGACTCGAATACTTTTACGAAGTGGTTTTTGGCATGAGGCAACAAAAGAAGCCATATCTAGGTGACTAGGCATGATCGCTTTGATGTGCGTTAGGAATTCTTCAGGAATATATACGTTAGCGTGCAAAAGAGTATCTCGAATTATTGCATTAATGCGGGGAGTTTAAAGCAAAATGAGGTCGTCCTAAACCATATTTACGGCAAACAACAAAAATGCAGCCGAATGGCTGCATTTTGATGAAGAATTAATCTTCGTTAAGCTGTATTAATTTGCATGGGGCTTCTGAGGATTCACTCTATGGGCGAGGAATCGCTGTTCTCCATGACTTCCACTCATCTTCTGCTTGTGGATATAGGTAGAAAGACTGATCTTCGCTTGCCACAGGCTGAAGTTCACTCGTCGGAGGCGTTGAGAAGGTAATTCCGCCTCTTAATAAACTGTCTACCGTTCCGGCTTTGATGTTTGCACCAGAGAGACCGATAGAGACATCGACACCCGACACGTTCCAGAACACAGTGTTTGCGCGGATCAGATACGCGTAGTCAGGTTCTATTTGAATCGTAGAGATGATGCGATCAGCAAACTCGCCTAGTTGAACATCGATAACACTACCGATTTCTAGCTCACGGAATAGGATAGGTGTGCCTTCAGACACCGAGCCTCGCGTTTCGCTTTGTAGCTGGAATATCTTGCCTTCAGGCTGCACTGGTCCTTTGCTAAGCTTAAACTTCGTACTTCTGTCACCATTGCCCGGATCTACGTTGATGTGCTTAGAGAGAAGCGCAGAGACGTTTTTGATGCCATTAAGGCCGATCTCAGGTTCTGCCAACCAGAAGTGACTGTTCGCCACGGCAATCTTGTCAACGTACTCAGGTAAGATTCGCGCGGTAATTTCAATGCCGCCTTTATTGAAGTTAGGGATCACCAAAGTGACCTCACCTACAGTGACACCTTGGTATTTGATCGCCATACCCTTGCTGACTTCTTGATCGCCAGAAGAGGTAATCGTAATCGCGCGGCCAAATTTTCGAGCGGATTTAGAATCTTTGTACAGCTTCCACACATCGCCAAGCTTATTGTCTATACCGGGAAGCGAATCAAAAGCAATACCACCCTGAATTAGCGTTTTAACGGGTGCCGCTTTAATACTAATACCCGATAGCGAAGCATCAATCTCAACGCCTGAGCGGTTCCAAAAAACGGTATGTTTATTGAGTAAGTGCGTGTAACGATTTTCGATCGTGACTTTGATTCTTACACCACCATCAGCAAGCTGAAAATCCGAAATACTACCCACTTGTAGGTTACGGTAGAGTAGTGGGCTGCCTTTAGAAATTGAAGGTAACTCACTAGCAAATAACGAAAGCGTCTTTGAGCCTGACTGATTAAACTTAGCGATTTCTGCTAACGACTTGCTTTGGAAAAGCTGGTAGTCAGTTCTAGCTTCAGGTTTACCTTCACTCACAAAGCTGATCGAGCCAGTAAGAAGCTGTTTTGCCGGTGGAACAGTAACACTTAGACCTGATTCGGTCAGCTCTGCGGTCGCACTGCCTGTCACAAAGAAACGGTTGTGGCTTTTGATTAGGTGCGCATATTCGTTATCGATAAGCGCATCCATAAACACTTCGTGCTTGTCAGAGCCAGTGCCAACACCATCAACTAAGCCAACTTGAATGATAGAGCCAACGGCAATGCCTTTGTAGAGCAGTTGTGTACCGACATCCAATCCGAATGAATTGTTCGATGTTAAGCGAATCGCGACTGACTTTTCTTGTTCCTGACTGAACTCGTTTTTACGAATCGCAGTAAATCGACGCGCCTTTTCACCTTCGCCCGGTACCAAGGTTAAAAAGTTACCTGTCACTAAGTTGGCAATGTTTTTCATACCAGTGAGTGACAGTTCAGCTTCTTCTAAAACGAATTTACTGCCGCTATTCAAAAAGTCACTGAATGCCGGTTGGATAGCCGCAGATGCGACCACGTTTTCGCGACCTTCGCTTAAAGATAAATCAGTGATCTGACCGATTTCAATGCCTCGATACATGATCGGAGCGCCTGTTGCGCTGATCTTGTTGTCATCTGGCACGGCGATCTTGATAGAGATGCCACGACCGGCGGTTTTCAAATCTGGGTAGAGCTTGAACTTGGTGTTCATCTCGACGGGCTGACCTTCTCCGGGAGAGTCAACCGCAATTGAACCACCAAGCAGCGCGCTTAGGCTTTCTAAGCGCACATCGACGCCTGAAAATCCAATACTGGCACCTAAACCACTGACATTCCAAAAACGGCTTTGGTCGGTAATGATATGGCTGTATTCATCTTTAATCGACGCTTGGATCGTAACGGACTTGGCGTTGTCGTTTAACTGGTAGTTGTAAACCTCACCAATTGGAATTTTACGATAAACGATTTGAGAGCCAACAGACACACCGCCCAGATCTTTGGTCGTCAGTGAAATGTTCAAACCTTCAGAAGCGAGTAAATCAGAAGGGGAGGATTCTAGAGCTTGGAAAACGGTTTCTGGTTCTTCTTTGGTTTCGCTAGGATGAATAGCAATGTAGTTACCCGAAACAAGCGCGTCTAACCCTGAGATACCAGACAAACTCGCTGTTGGTTTTACGAGCCAGAAACGTGTGCCCTTTGAAAGTAGCTTCTTCGCTTCTGGGTAGATGTCAGCGTCGACATAGATGCTCGATAAATCTTTGGACAAGGTGATGTCGCGCACCATACCCACCTCTAAGCCTTGGTAACGAATCGTTGTTCGACCTGCGACTAAACCTGCGGCATCTGAGAAGTATATCTGCACACGTTGCCCTGCATCGTGTATCGATTTCATGACCAACCAACCGGCTAACACGACGGTTAATATCGGCAGAATCCACAAAGGTGAGATGCCTTTGTTTTTTCTTACTTCTGGTGAATATGACGTTTGTGATTGGTTATCGTTGTTCATTCACTGACTCATCTTTAGAGGTGTAGTTATCCCAAATTAGCCTAGGATCTAAGCTTTCCGCTGCCAGCATCGTGAGAACAACAACGACACCAAAAGCGACTGCACCATAACCTGGTGTAAAGTTTAAAATCTGTCCACGGTCGACCAAGGTCATCATGATCGAAATAACGAACAGATCCATCACCGACCATTTTCCCACCCACTTCACAATGAAATAGATGGTCATGCGCTGCCTGTGGTAAACCGCGCGCTTCATCTTGATACAAATTAAGATGTACGTTAGGCCAAGTATTTTCGCAACAGGCACGACGATACTGGCAATAAAAATGATCGCTGCGATGCCATACATGTCGCTATTGATCAGCGAAGCGACACCAGAAATTATCGTGTCTTCTAGCCTTTGTCCGTTTGTAATAAGGATAGAAATAGGAATAACGTTGGCTGGTATGATAGCCACTGACGCAGCAAACAACAGAGCCCATGTCTTCTGTATAGAGTAGGGCTTACGGTGATATAAGTCATGGTGACAACGTACGCAAGTATGACCGTCAGGTTGAGAAAGGTGGCAGTTGTGGCAGTGTACGTTCTTACTTTCTACAAAAGAGTAATCAGACTCTTGAGCCCAAGCTTCCCAATAGCGACGCACACTGATACGGCTTACCAGTAATACACTGAAAAGCTGCAGTAAAATCAATCCAACTAAACCCGGGCCGACAAAAATATCGGAATAATCCTGCAGTTTGAAGCATGAGACAGCCAAACTTACCAGAAATACATCCAACATCATCCAATGCTTTAATGTCTGGATGATGGATAACGCATACCTAAATGGCGTGAAAATATTAAAGCGCAGTGCTGCATGAGTGACGAGTACAGAGGTGCAAACGAGTAACGGGGCGATCGAACTACAGAATAGGATGAGTAGGCCTAGTAGAGGGAAGCCTTCACCCATTAAAGTAAAGACACCTGATGGTAACGTCGCAGGTATCATGACGCCAATCAGACGAATACTGATAAATTCAAAAAAGTGTGAGGGGATAAATAGCAATAAGCAGGTAATCGCGATTGCTAGGTTTCCAGACAGGCTAGGTGTACCGCCTCGGTAAAGCTGAGTGCCACACCTTGGACAATATGCGGATTTCCCCAGAGGGATATCCATTTTATCAACGGGGAGTTCACAGCCCTGACACAGACGCACAGAGCTGCTGTCGCACCGGTGCTCGGTTCTTAACGGAGACTTAGTTGCTAACGGAGACTCAGTTGACAACTGGTGCTGAGTCGATAAAGAGTTGGTTTCGGATGGGGAGGTCACGCGACCTCCCAAGTTGAAACACTAATTAAGCTGAAAACCTGATTTAAATGCCTAGAACTACACGGACTTAAATCCCTAGAACAATAAACATCAGGCGTGCGATTGCACACTGCCATAGAGTGTTTGATATAGTCCTTGTTGTTCAACCAATTCACCATGCGTTCCCGTCTGTGTGACTTGCCCATCTTCTAAAACATAGATTAGATCGGCCTGTTTCACCGCTGATAATCGATGAGCCACTATCAAAGTTGTGCGATCTTTCAAAAACTCGCTTAGTGCTTTATGCAGTGCTGACTCTGTTGCTGTATCCAGTGCAGATGTTGCTTCGTCAAGAATAACAAACTTAGGATTACTCAGCACCATGCGGGCGATCGCTAAGCGTTGTCGTTGACCGCCAGACAGTCGAACGCCATTCCTACCAATTTGCGTATCCAAGCCATTACTCAGCTGTTTGATAACATCTTGCATTTGAGAGACTTCAAGCGCCCGCCACAACGACATTTCATCGTATTCAGCACCAAGGGTCAGATTATGCCTTAATGTATCGTTAAAGAGTATAGGTTGTTGTAAAACAACGGCAATTTGACTACGTATTATGTCAAAGCTGATGTCGTCCGTTGTTTCACCATTAAAGCGTATACAACCAGAGTCGGCTTGATAAACCCCAATTAACAACTGGATCAACGTTGATTTACCACCACCGCTAGCACCCACTAGGGCGACTTTTTTCCCTGCTGGAATGTGTAGCGATAGCCTGTTTAAAACAGTGTTTTCTAATGTGTAAGAGAATGTAACGTCTTCAATGTCGACTGTCACTTCTTTATGGTCATCAAAAGGGTTTACCTTGCTAACAGGGCGATGTTCTTCTTCTAGTTGCAGTAGGTCGTTAATGCGTTGCAGCGCTGCTTTCGCGCTATACCAAGAGAATTGAATCCCTAGCAATTCTTGGACAGGGCCTAGCATGAACCATAAATAGCCGAATACCGCAAAAATCTGACCTATCGTCAAGTCACTGAACAACACCATTAGCATGGCTACGGCTCGGAACAGTTCGAAACCTAATAAGAACAGTAGAAACGAAACACGGCCGGCAGCTTCCGATTGCCAAGCGTATTTATCAGCATCGATTCTCACTTGGTTTGCTTGAACTTTAAGTTCATCAAGAAAGATACGCTCTTTATTAGCGGCACGGAGTTGATAGATGCCATCCAAGGTTTCCACTAAGCGATTCTGAAAACGCTCAAAAGACTGGTTCTCATATTTTTTGAGGTGTTTAACTCGGCTGCCGAGCTTACGAGAAAAATAAATAACAACAGGATTGACCAGTAAGATGAATAGCCCAAGTCGCCACTCTAACCATAGTAAGACGATAGCGGTTCCGAATACCGTCAAGAAACTGATGATAAATTTAGAAAGGGTCGAGCCAATGAACTTATCAATGGTCTCTATGTCTGTAATTAGGTGGGCATTAATACCGCCGCTGCCCTTGGTCTCATATTGTCGGATGCTAATACGACCAAGTTTATCGATCATCTTGCTACGCATCTGGTAGGTGATCGTTTTGGAAACCAAAGTAAATTGGCGACCTTGTAGAATATTCAGCGCTTGGCTGGCTGAGCGCATTAAGATAACCAACAAGAGAGTAAGCGCAATATAACCAGTCGGCGTTTGCAATGAGACTGGAAGTAGCTGATTCATCATCTCTAACCCTGAAGCTGGCTTATCAAGCAAAACTTCATCGACCATGAGTGGCATAAGTAGAGGGATAGGGACGCTAATTAGGGTTGCAATAATGGCAACAAAGTTAGCAAACAGTAATTTGGACTTGTGTTTTTTTACTTGAGTTATCAACCAAGAACGGCTAATAGTGTCTTCTGAATTGTTCATTGTAATGAGAATAAGTCCTATTTAGTTTGATGGCCGCATTTTACTGCGTTCTCTTGATAATGGAAGTCTCAATTTAATTGGAAGTTAATATGAAAATAGAACATTACCAACGCTTAACCAAACAAGCCGTTGCATTAATTGAATCTGAAACCGATCTAATTGCAAATCTTGCAAACATTAGTTCATTATTATTCATGGAATTGGATGAACTGAATTGGGCGGGTTTCTATTTAATCAAGCAAGACCTAGCTAAGGAAAAAGACGAACTAGTTCTGGGTCCATTCCAAGGTCAACCTGCTTGTGTTCGAATTCCGGTAGGGCGTGGTGTGTGTGGAACTGCGGTTGCGACAAATACAGTTCAGCGTATTCATGATGTGCATGAGTTCGAAGGTCACATCGCTTGTGACGCTGCAAGTAACTCAGAAATCGTTATTCCATTCTCTATCGATGGCAAAGTTGTGGGTGTTCTTGATATCGATAGTCCAAATATTGGTCGTTTTTCTCAAATTGATGAAGACGGATTGACATTTTTTATGGCTGAAGTGGAAAAGGTGCTTAATTCGCACGCGAACAAGGCATAAATTATTCTCTTACTGTGGTTTTTCCCAAGCATCTCTCTATAATACGTAAAAATATTTTCTTAATGCTCGCGGAAAACCGCAAAAACCAGGAACCCACATGGAAAACACTGAAAAGTTAAAAAACAGCAAAGAAGTTATCGCATATATTGCTGAATGTTTCCCTAAATGCTTTACTCTAGAAGGTGAAGCAAAACCACTTAAAATTGGTATTTTTCAAGATCTTGCTGAACGTCTAAATGAAGACGAAAAAGTAAGTAAGACTCAGCTTCGTGCAGCGTTAAGACAGTACACATCATCATGGCGTTACCTGCACGGCGTAAAAGCTGGTGCAGATCGTGTTGACCTAGACGGCAACGCGTGTGGCACATTAGAAGAAGAGCACGTTGAGCACGCTAAGGCTACACTTGCAGAAAGCAAAGCGAAAGTTCAGGCTCGTCGTAAAGAACAAGCACAGAAAGCTCGTGAAGAAGGCAAAGCGAAAGCTAAGGCGAAGAAAGCTCAACAGCCTCGTCGTCAAGCGCCTAAAGCACCGAAAGTAGAAAAGCCTGTAGAAACACGCGCTTTGAACGCTGACGAATTCATCGCTGGCAAAGAAGTAAATGTGAACATGGGTACAGGAAACATGGCTGCGACCATTGTTGAAATCAATAAGGAAGATGTGCGTGTTCAGTTAGCAAACGGCCTACAAATGGTTGTTAAAGCGGAGCACTTGCGCGCTTAAAGGAGATACTCCTACGCATGAAATGCCGTTCAAAATTGACACTGATTGCTGCTAGCTTTTGTCTAGCAGCTTCAGCTCAGGCTCTTGAAGCCAAATTAGATCAGGACGATTTACCTTTACTCGTTCCTGAGGCCCAACACGAAACTGCTAGTAAACGTGTTACTTCTCGATTTACTCGTTCTCACTATAAACACTTCAATCTCAACGATGATTTCTCTCAAGCTATCTTTAATCGTTATTTAGAGATGCTGGATTATAATCGTAATATCTTCACTCAAGCTGATATTGACTCTTTCTCCTCATCATCTGTTCAAATTGATGATCAGCTAAAAGCGGGTAATAACCAGATTGCTTTCGATGTTTATAATCTTTCTATGCAGAAGCGTTTTGAACGTTTTCAGTATGCGCTGTCTTTGCTAGACACTGAGATTAAGTTTGATACCGATGAAAGTATTGAGCTCAATCGCAATGAAGCGGAATGGCCGAAAGATATAGCCGAAGTGAATGAGCTTTGGAGGAAGCGTGTTAAATACGATGCGTTGAACCTAAAACTTACTGGTAAAGAATGGCCAGAGATTCAAGAAGTTTTGGAAAAGCGTTACAACAATGCGATGAAGCGTATCACGCAGTCGCATAATGAAGATGCTTTCCAAATTTATATGAACGCATTTGCGCGTGAAGTTGATCCTCACACCAGTTACCTTTCTCCAAGAAATGCAGAGCAATTCCAATCAGAGATGAATCTATCTCTAGAAGGTATTGGTGCTGTACTTCAGATGACTGACGACTACACCGTTATTCGATCTCTCGTTGCTGGTGGCCCTGCGTCAAACAGCAAGCAATTGAGCGACGGCGATCGTATTGTTGGTGTTGGTCAAGATGGCGAAGAGATTGTTGATGTTATCGGCTGGCGTTTAGACGATGTAGTGCAATTAATCAAAGGACCGAAAGGGACCAAAGTTAAGCTACAGATCCTGCCAGATGGTAAAGATGCAAAAAGTCACGTTGTCACAATTGTACGCGATAAGATTCGTTTAGAAGACCGCGCTGTTAAATCAGAAGTTATCGAGAAAGATGGCAAGAAGATTGGTGTACTAGAAGTACCCAGCTTCTATGTTGGTCTTTCTAAAGATACAGACAAACTGATCACTGAGCTTAAAGGGCAAGGTGTTGAAGGCATTATTGTTGATCTGAGAAACAACGGTGGTGGTGCACTCACTGAAGCAACTGAACTCTCTGGTTTGTTTATCAAAGAGGGACCCGTTGTTCAGGTGCGTGATAGCTACGGTCGTGTCAAAGTGAACAGTGATACTGATGGCGAAATTAGTTACCAAGGCCCACTAACGGTATTGGTCAATCGCTACAGTGCTTCAGCTTCTGAGATCTTTGCGGCAGCGATGCAAGATTACGGTCGTGCAATCATTCTTGGCGAAAACTCTTTCGGTAAAGGAACGGTACAACAACATCGCTCTTTGAATCATATCTATGATTTATTCGATAAAGAGTTGGGCTATGTTCAATACACAATCCAGAAATTCTATCGAATCAATGGTGGCAGTACGCAAAACAAAGGTGTAGTGCCTGATATTGCTTACCCAACGCCAATTGATCCTGCTGATACTGGTGAAAGTGTTGAAGATAATGCTCTGCCTTGGGACAGTATTGATAAAGCAAATTATTCAGTGTTACAGCGTAACGATGAAGAAATAATTGCTTTGACTGCCCAACATCAAGCTCGCATTGCTACTGACATGGAATTCGGCTTTATTGCGCAAGATATTGAAAAATATAAGGCAGATAAAGACGATAACGACCTTTCTTTGAATGAAAAGGTACGTCAGCAAGAGAGCGATGATGCGGATACGCTTCGTCTAGATCGTATTAACCAACGTCAAAAGGCCGCTAAATTAGAGGCATTTAAAACGTTAGATGATATTCCTAAAGACTATGAAGCCCCGGATGCTTATCTTGATGAGTCTGTTGCTATCATGCTGGATATGATCAAGAAATAGAGCAAATACCTGTTAAAGGTGATTGTTTAAAGATGCACAATTTAAAAAGCGAGCCTAGGCTCGCTTTTTTTGTGTCTATGATTTGACAGGAATACCTGATTGTAACCGTTGAGATTGTCGCAAAGAACACTCAATACTCAGGGTCATTTAGCTCTATTTTGCATCGAATAATGACATTTAAGTTACTTTGCACTTAAAATTTAGTGACTTGGATCATATTTTTTCGCTTTCTATTCATTACGTGCCTAAGCTTAAAGAAAACGAGGGGGCGCGTATGAAATGGATTCTACTATTTTTATCTTGTTTAAGTTTTGTTGCTTTTGGGAGTGAGGTAGCTGCTTCGAGCGATCAACAATCAAAAAGTGATAGCAATCTATCTCATTTTGACCTTCCTCTGTTGCTTGGTGATTGGTATTTGATGAACCCAGATCCTGAACAAGGCACTGAAAATTTTAGAGCAATCAAACTGACTCTCGATTCAAACTACTCTTTCTCTATTGATATTCAGAAGAAAGACTACAGTGTCGACCATTGGGAAGGTTTGTATAACGCCAATGAAGACACGATTATTTTGGGATTAAATACTTCTGAGCCTCAGGTTTACGCTTACAGCAGTAATCACAATATGTTGAATCTTAACGGTGTTATGTTCACCAAAGCCTTGCCCAACGCCCTGGCAGGAATATGGTCAAGTGCCGAACTGTCCGGGAGCGATTTGCGTGCCAGTAACATTCAAAAAATGGATTTAGTGCTTCAGCCTGACTTTATCTTCATGTTCCGAGTGTCCGATGAAGAAGGGGGGGAAGTCATTCGTCGCGGAGTGTATTACACCGAAGGCGACCAGTTAGTACTGCTGTATGAAAATGGCGAACACGGTACTCGTTACACACTGAACAGTGATGTGTTGACGCTTCAAGGTGAAGAAGGAGACATGTTTGCGGTGCTCAATCGCATTCGTTAAGCACTATATCTCGCTGTAAAGTCGGGCTCGTTGATAATATGGTTCACAGTTCATTTCTTAGCCGTTCCTGTCTGATTTGATTGATAAAATAGCAAAACATGGAGGCATTTTCCTACAATGCCTCCTTTTTTTAATATTCCCCTTGTTTTATTGGCGCTCAACCTTTAGATATATACAGTTAAAAAATAATTACGTATAACGATCAAAAGGAACCCGTCATGGCACATACACCTCAAGCCAAGTATCGTAAAGATTATCAATCACCATCTCACACTATTTCTGAAATCGATCTTACTTTCGATTTGTACGATTCAGCATCCATCATTACCGCTGTTTCTAGTGTTAAGCAGGAGAAAGAAAGCTCGACATTAGTACTTGATGGTGAAGGCTTGAAGTTGGTGTCTGTTTTGGTTGAAGGTAAGGAGTGGGCGCAGTTCGAACAGTCTGAAACTCTACTTACTTTGAATGATCTTCCGAAAGATTTTACATTAACGATCGTTACGGAAGTTGACCCTGAAGGGAACAGCGCACTTGAAGGTCTGTACAAATCGGGTGGTGCGTTCTGTACTCAATGTGAAGCTGAAGGTTTCCGCCGAATTACTTACTACATGGATCGCCCAGATGTGTTGGCGAAATTCACGACAACAGTCATCGCAGACAAAGCTGAAAACCCATTCTTATTAAGTAATGGTAACCGTGTAGATGAAGGCGAAGCTGAAAACGGTCGTCACTGGGTGAAATGGCAAGACCCACATCCAAAACCAGCGTACCTGTTTGCTTTAGTTGCGGGTGACTTCGATGTACTTCGTGACGTATACACCACACAATCTGGTCGCAATGTTGATCTAGAAATCTTTGTCGACAAAGGCAACCTCGACCGCGCAAACCACGCGATGGTTTCTTTGATTAACTCAATGAAGTGGGACGAAGAGCGTTTCAATCTTGAGTATGACTTAGACATCTACATGATCGTAGCCGTTGATTTCTTCAACATGGGTGCGATGGAAAACAAAGGCCTGAACGTATTCAACTCTAAGTTCGTTTTAGCGAACGACCAAACAGCAACAGATACTGACTACCTAGGTATCGAAGCGGTTATTGGTCACGAATACTTCCATAACTGGACCGGTAACCGAGTGACGTGTCGCGATTGGTTCCAGTTAAGCTTGAAAGAAGGTTTAACGGTATTCCGTGACCAAGAGTTCTCTTCTGATCTTGGCTCTCGCGCAGTTAACCGTATCAACAATGTTCGCATTATCCGCGGGCCACAATTCGCTGAAGATGCGAGCCCAATGTCTCACCCAATTCGCCCTGAAAAAGTGATAGAAATGAACAACTTCTACACGTTGACAGTATACGAAAAGGGCAGTGAAGTGATCAGAATGATCCACACACTGTTGGGTGAGGAAGGTTTCCAAAAAGGCATGAAGCTGTACTTTGAACGTCACGATGGCACGGCTGCAACATGTGAAGACTTCGTAGCGGCAATGGAAGATGCATCAGGCGTTGACCTGTCTCAGTTCCGTTTATGGTACAGCCAATCTGGTACGCCGACGCTTTCTGTTGAAAGCCATTACGATGCAGAGAAAGAAGAGTACACGTTAACGACTCGCCAAGTAACAGCGCCAACTCATGAGCAAACTGAAAAGCAGGCTCTGCATATTCCTCTAGATATCGAGCTATACACAGCGTCAGGTGAAGTGATTGAGTTACAATGTAACGGTCAGCCAGTTCACAATGTATTAGACGTGAAAGAAGCGGAACAAACGTTCGTGTTTGAAAACGTTTCAGAGCAACCAGTTCCATCTCTGCTGCGTGAGTTTTCTGCGCCAGTGAAACTTGAATACAATTATTCAGACGAAGAGCTGATCTTCTTGATGGTGAATGCTCGTAACGAATTCTCTCGTTGGGATGCAGGGCAAATGCTGCTAGCGAAATACATCCGTAGCAACGTAGATAACGTTCAGCAAGGTCAAAAGTTTGCACTTTCTTCTGAAGTCGTTGATGCATTCCGTGGTGTATTGCTTAGCGATTCATTGGAGCCTGCATTTATTGCTGAAATGCTTTCACTACCAAGCCATAACGAAGTGTCGGGTTGGTACGAGCGTGTCGACATCGATGCGGTTGCGTCAGTACTTCATTCAATGAAAGTGACCTTAGCAAAAGAGCTTGAAGATGAACTTGCTGCGGTTTACCACAGCAATGCATTAGCAGAGTACACGATTGACCATGATTCGATTGGCAAGCGTACGTTGCGTAAAGTGTGCCTAAGTTACTTAGCGCATACTGAAAAGGGTAATGACTTGGTTGTTGATATGTACCAGCAAGCAAACAACATGACAGACACAATGGCAGCAATGGGCGCGGCGAACAGTGCACAACTCCCATGTCGTGAAACTTTAATGGCGGATTACAGCGACAAGTGGAAACACGATGGTCTTGTCATGGACAAGTGGTTTGCTCTTCAAGGGACGAACCCAAGTTCAAACGCACTTGAAGTGATCAAGGCGTCTATGTCACACCAAGCGTTTAGTTTAAAAAACCCGAACCGTACTCGTAACTTGGTCGGTTCATTCTTAAACATGAACCCAGTTCAGTTCCATGACAAGTCAGGTCAGGGCTACGAGTTTGCAGGTGAAATCTTGCGTGAGCTTAACAGCAGCAACCCACAGGTAGCATCACGTTTGATTGATCCTTTGCTTAAGTTCCGTAAGTACGACGATGCCCGTCAAGCTCTGATCAAAAAAGAACTTGAGACGTTAAAGAACATGGACAACCTAGCAAAAGACTTATTTGAGAAAGTGACGAAAGCACTAGAGGCTTAAGCTCGCGCTCATTCACGTAACTGTTTGTTAATAAGCAGTTTGCTAGAACCTGTTTATTAATAACGAAAAGTCATCAGTGGTAGAGAATCTCTGCCGCTGATTTTTTGTTTCTGGTTCATTGAATTTTCGATAAGCTAGAGAAGTTTTCAAGCTCAGTTGTACCGTCAGGCATCGTTAAGTGCCAAAAAACACCAGCACTGTATATTTACACAGGTATTGTATGAATCGCTATATTTTCCAACTTAACATCTCATATCAGCAGTTTTTGGCCAGCTATTCTGGTGCCGCAAGTAAAGTTCAAGTGATAACAACCACTGGATTACGTCTACAGTTACCTGCAACTCGGTTCAGACCTTTTCTTACACAAATAGGGGTTAGAGGGCAGTTTAGACTGACAACTGACCAAAAAAATAAGTTTATTAAGTTGGAAGCTCTGTAAACCTTGGCGTGCCTAGTGAGTTAAAAGGAATCTTAATCACATAATCAAACATTTCACCTCTTACCACCTCCAAAACAATTAACTATTTATCAATAATGCTTTTACAATAAATGAATGCATTACCTTTGCTTAACTCGTTAGTAGGAAAGAGCTCAACGGCTCAATTCAAACACTAGCTTAAGTAAGCCCCCTAATAATAAAATATAATTCTAATTGTGGAGTGTGACTATGACCGCACGTGAAACTGTGGTTCCAGTTTTACTTGAAAAAGTGTACAAACTGATTCAAGACAAACTTGACCTTGCTCATCGACCTCTCGTAACTCAACTTGCTCAACACTTGTTTAGTAACGTTTCTCACGACGACCTGACTCAGAGAAACGAATCCGATTTATACGGTGCTGTAGTTAGTTTATGGCATCACATCAATGAAAAGAAAGCCGACGAAATCTCTGTCCGTGTTTTTAACCCGACAGTAAGTCGCCAAGGCTGGCAATCTACTCACACTATCGTCGAGATAGTGGTACCAGATAGCCCATTCCTCGTTGATTCTGTAAAAATGGCATTAACTCGCCTCGACCTCTCTTCTCACCTTATGCTTCACAACCCAACACAAATCTCCCGTTCTGATAAGGGAAGTGTTGTTGGTGTCAGTAACAATGAAGGTGCATTCCAATCGCTTTTCCATATTGAGGTTGACCGTCTTAGTAGCAAAGCTGAAATGACAGCGCTTAAAACCGAGCTGCTGGATATCTTTACCGATACTGGCCTTGTTGTTAATGACTGGCTACAAATGGTAGAAAGACTTGAAGAAGTAACCAATCAAGTTGAACAGCAAAAAGAGACGATCCCAGTTGATAGCCAGCGTTTTGATGAAACTCTGGCGTTCCTTCGTTGGTTAGGCGAGCACAACTTTACGTTTATGGGCTACAAGGAATATGACCTTGTTTCTGTAAATGGCGACACGGAACTACAACCTACCAAGGAGCAAGGCCTTGGTTTGTTCGCAAATTCAGATCGTGTACGCAACGTTAAGCTGTCTGAGTTTTCTGACTCGGCACGCTTAGAAGCAAAAAAACCGTATGTATTGATCGTAACCAAGGGCAACACGGCTTCACGCATTCACCGCCCAGCTTACAATGATTACATCGGTATCAAGAAGTTTGATAAAAACGGCAAGGTTATTGGTGAGCACCGCTTTACGGGTCTTTACACTTCTGCTGTTTATAACCAAACTGTTGAAAGCATTCCTCTAGTTCGCGAGAAAGTTGAGCGTATCTTAGATGCAAGTGGTTACCGTCAGGGTTCATACTCTTTCAAAGCACTGCACAATATTCTAGAAAACTACCCGCGTGATGAACTGCTTCAAGCTCGAGAAGAAGAGCTACTTGAAGTGGGTACGGGCGTTGTACAAATGCAAGACCGCGATCTTCTACGTTTGTTTGTTCGTAAAGACCCGTTTGGCCGTTTCTTCAGCTGTATGGTTTACGTAACAAAAGATCGTTACAACACCGAACTTCGTCGTCAAACCCAACGCATTTTAAAGCAATACTTCGGTTGCGAAGAAGAAGTCGAATTCACGACATACTTCTCTGAAAGCCCACTGGCAAGAACGCACTATATTGTTCGTGTTGATAACAACAACATGGATGTGGACGTGAAAACAATTGAGCAAAATTTAATGGAAGTATCGTCTACGTGGGATGACCGCCTGTCTGAATCAATCGTTGCTAACTTCGGTGAGAGCAAAGGTCTTCCATTATCGAAAGAATACATGCGTGCATTCCCACGTTCGTACAAAGAAGACATGATGCCTGGTTCTGCTGTTGCAGACATCGAGCGTCTAGAAGCACTGAGTGAAGATAACAAACTTGGCATGCTTTTCTACCGTCCTCAAGAAGAGGCGGCAGACTCTAAAGCCGTTCGTTTGAAACTGTTCTACCACAGTGATGAGCCGATTCACCTGTCTGATGTTATGCCAATGCTTGAAAACTTTGGCCTGCGCGTTATTGGTGAATCACCTTATGAAGTGCGTAAGACCAACGGGGTGACTTATTGGATCCTTGACTTCTCTATGCTGCATAAGAGTGATAAGACGATTGATCTTCGTGAAGCTCGCGATCTTTTCCAACAAGCCTTTGCGGCAATTTGGGCGGGTGAGTTAGACAGCGATGGTTTCAACCGTCTGGTATTGGGTGCTGGTCTTTCTGGCCGTGAAATCTCAATCTTACGTGCGTATGCGCGTTACATGCGCCAAGTTGGTTTCCCATTCAGTCAACAATACATTGAAGACACATTGTCTCATTACCCAGATCTAGCGAAAGGGTTGGTGAGCTTATTCGGCAAGCGTTTTGATCCTAAATTAAAGGGCAGCGCGAAAGGCCAACAAGATCTTATCAAGAAGATCACTGAACAGTTGGATCATGTAGAAAGCTTGGATGATGATCGTATCATTCGTCGCTACATGGAAATGATCACAGCAACGCTTCGCACTAACTACTACCAGTTAGACGACAACAAACAGTCTAAACCTTGGTTGGCTCTAAAAATGAGACCAAGCGAGATTCCAGATATCCCAGCGCCGGTTCCTGCGTTTGAGATCTTCGTTTACGCACCAGACATTGAAGGTGTGCATCTACGTGGCGGTAAAGTCGCTCGTGGTGGTTTACGTTGGTCAGACCGTCAAGAGGATTTCCGTACTGAGATTCTAGGCCTAGTTAAAGCACAACAAGTTAAGAACACAGTAATTGTACCGGTTGGTGCAAAAGGTGGTTTCGTTTGTAAGCGTCAGCACATGATGTCTGGCCGTGATGAGATCTTCGCTGAAGGTCAACGTTGTTACAAGCGCTTCATCCGTGCACTACTAGACGTATCAGACAACATTATTGAAGGCGAGGTTATCCCACCTAAGAGTGTTGTTCGTCACGATGAAGATGATCCGTACTTGGTTGTTGCTGCCGATAAAGGAACAGCAACGTTCTCAGATCTCGCAAACTCAGTATCTGATGAATACAACTTCTGGTTAGGCGATGCGTTTGCCTCTGGTGGTTCTAACGGTTACGACCATAAAGCGATGGGTATCACCGCGAAAGGTGGTTGGGAATCTGTTAAGCGTCACTTCCGTGAAATGGGCATCAACTGTCAAACAACAGACTTCACCGCTATCGGTGTAGGTGATATGGCGGGCGATGTGTTTGGTAACGGCATGCTGTTGTCTAAGCATATTCGTATGCAAGCTGCGTTTAACCACATGCATATCTTCATCGATCCGAATCCAGAATCTGCCTCTAGCTGGGTAGAGCGTGAGCGCTTGTTTAATCTACCTCGCTCAAGCTGGGAAGATTACAACAAAGACCTTATCTCTCAAGGTGGTGGCATCTTCTCTCGTAGAGCGAAGTCGATTCCTTTGACGCCTGAAATTCAGAAAATGCTGGGTACCAAGAAAGCATCAATGGCACCGAATGACTTGATCAAAGCGATCTTGTCTATGCAGGTTGATCTTCTTTGGAATGGCGGTATCGGTACATACGTTAAGTCTTCAAACGAGACTCATACTGATGTTGGTGACCGTGCAAATGACGTGCTTCGTATCGATGGCCGTGACCTGAAAGCTAAGGTTGTTGGTGAAGGCGGTAACTTGGGTATGACTCAATTGGGTCGTATTGAATACGCGCTTACGGGTGGCCGAGTTAATACCGACTTTGTTGATAACGTTGGCGGTGTTGACTGTTCAGATAATGAAGTAAACATTAAGATCTTCTTGAATGGCTTGGTATCTAATGGTGATCTAACCGTTAAGCAACGTAACCAAGTGCTTGAATCGATGGAAGATGAAGTTGGCGAAATCGTACTAGACGACGCATATTGCCAAGCTGAGTCTATTTCGGTTACTGAGCATCAAGGTGTTGGCTTAGTCAAAGAGCAAATCCGCTTCATCCATACTATGGAAAAAGCAGGGTACTTGGATCGTGGTTTGGAATACATCCCAGATGACGAAACACTGCTTGAGCGTGAAAAGCAGGGCCAAGGTCTAACAAGACCAGAGCTTTCTGTACTTGTCGCTTACGGTAAAATGGTACTTAAAGAAGATCTTGTTAGTGATGATATCGCTAATGATGAATTCCATGCTCAACAGCTTATGCAATACTTCCCAACTGCGTTACGTCGTAACTATTCTCAGCATATGGATAACCATCCACTACGTTCTGAAATCATTGCGACGGCACTGGCTAACCAAATGGTTAACGAAATGGGTTGTAACTTCGTTACTCGTCTGCAAGAAGAGACGGGCGCAAATATAGTTGATATTGCCAATGCTTACGCGGCATCACGTGAAATCTACGGTCTTGGTCATGTTCTGAAGAGCATCCGTGAACTGGACAATGTTTCAAGTTCTGAAGCTCAGTATGAATTGATTTACCATGTTCGTCGTACACTTCGTCGTTTGGCTCGTTGGTTGCTAAGAAACCGTACTGGTAAACAGTCAGTGAAAGCATTGATTGAACTTTACCAAGGCGATGTTCTTACTATCACAGAGAAACTGGATGAAAACCTAGTGGCTTCTGAAGTAGAAGAGCATAACGCAATGGCACAGCTATGGATTGACCAAGGTGTAAACGCTGAGTTGGCTAATTCAGTCGCGCGTTTGTCTAGCTTGTACTCAGCACTGGATATATCCACAGTAGCTCGTGAAACAGGTAAAACAGTACAACAAGCGTCTAAGCTTTACTTCAATCTTGGTGATCGCTTGTCTTTGCACTGGTTCTTGAAGCAAATCAATGGTCAAGCAGTAGACAACAACTGGCAAGCGCTGGCACGTGCAGCATTCAGAGAAGATCTGGATTGGCAGCAACGTCAGCTAACTGGCCAAGTACTTAACTGCGGTTGTGCTTCCGATATTGATGTGATTAAAGCGCTTGATGATTGGATGGAAAGCAATTCGGTTTCTCTACATCGTTGGGAAAGCATCTTGAACGAATTCAAAGTAGGTTCGGTTCATGAGTTTGCTAAGTTCTCAGTAGCACTACGTGAATTGATGCTATTGAATCTAAACTGCATGTCGACAGACTAGCGATTAGATAAAAACGAAAATAAACAAGGGCAGGCCATTAGGTCTGCCTTTTTCGTTTGGCCGAACAATGTTATTTGACAGAACAGTGCTATTTGGCTGAATAGTGAATGACGTGTCCGATTATTTCATTGAGTCACTTATGCTTGGTCAAGTTAGCTTATCCCAGGTCGAGTTAATCTATGCTCGTTACACGAATGATAGTCAAATGGACTATTCGCCGGAGGATACGGTAACGTTTGCTTAATAATAAACCTCATTCGTTAGCAAACTCGATTATCTTACCCTTACAGACAGTAATAGATTGAATAGTTGGGTAAATAAGTAAATAATATCGCCCCGTTTACACGGCGCTTTTTTCTATCGGAGGCACAATGCTTTACCGTCTAGCCAGAACTGGCTTTTTCCAACTTGATGCCGAAAAGGCTCATGATCTTGCAATTCAAAATTTCAAACGCTTCACTGGCACACCTATTGATCTTTTGTATCGCCAACAATTACCTCACCGACCTGTAGAGTGCATGGGTCTTACTTTTAAAAACCCAGTTGGCCTTGCTGCCGGCCTAGACAAAAACGGCGAATGTATTGATGCATTTGGCGCAATGGGTTTTGGTTTTGTAGAAGTAGGGACTGTTACTCCTCGTCCACAAGCAGGTAATGATAAACCACGTTTGTTCCGTCTTGTTGAAGCCGAAGGTATTATCAATCGTATGGGTTTTAACAACCTAGGCGTAGATAACCTAATTGAGAATGTTAAGAAGTCGAACTATGACGGCATCTTAGGTATCAATATTGGTAAGAACAAAGACACGCCAATTGAAAAGGGCGCAGAAGATTACATTATCTGTATGGAGAAGGTTTACCAATACGCGGGTTACATTGCGGTAAATATCTCTTCACCAAATACTCCAGGACTTCGTTCGCTACAATATGGCGAAGCACTTGATGATCTGTTGTCTGAACTCAAAACCAAGCAATCTGAATTAGAAGCGAAGCATGGCAAATATGTCCCGCTTGCTCTTAAGATCGCGCCAGATCTAAGTGATGACGAAATCAGTCAGATTTGCGAATCATTGATCAAAAATAAGATCGACGGTGTGATCGCAACAAACACAACATTAGATCGCAGCATTGTTGAAGGCATGAAGCATTGCGATGAAGCGGGTGGCCTTAGTGGACGTCCGGTTCAATCTCGCAGTACTGAAGTTGTTCGTAAACTTCACGAAGAGCTGGGTGACCAATTACCGATCATCGGGGTAGGTGGCGTTGACTCTTACGTTGCTGCAAAAGAGAAAATGATGGCGGGCGCGAAGCTTGTACAAGTTTACTCTGGTTTCATCTACAAAGGTCCAGGCCTTGTAGGCGACATCGTCAAAAATCTATAGTTCGTAAAAACGATCTTAGTCCAAAGACTACAATCCGGCATCGTCTTAATAAAAGAGACACTGTAACTCACTGAGTTGTAGAGAAAAGCAATAAGAAAGAGGAATTCATTTCCTCTTTTTTTTTGCCTATCGCACAGTAAAATTACTGTAATTGAAGGTAATTTTGCGTTTTACCTAATGGAATGGTTCAACAGTGTGAGACGAAATGATGCTTAAACCTAGCGATACATGGAGTTGGTATTACGATGAGCAGCAATGTTCATTGATGCTAAACCTCGGAGAGGATATGATTTTTAAAACGAATCTGGTCCGCAATAAGCTGGTGGACTGCGCTTTTAAAGATAATGAATTCACTGTTGATGATGCATCTTCCTACCAAACCTTCAAAGAACAAATTTCTGGCTTAGAACTGTCTGAGCCACGACAAGCTGAGCTTGCACTTTATTGTGTGGCTGCAAAGCGTTTCCATAAGCCTGTGCAGCCTAAAAGCTGGTTCTTCGACTCACAAGGCGCTGGCCATGAATATCCTCAAGAAGGGGATATTGTACAAATGAATAACGAGCATAGTCTTGGTTACTTCATTGTATTAGAAGTAGGAGAGTGTGCGAGCTTATGTGCATTTGTAGACTTAGAAGAGTTCCTGTTAACGCCTTCAAAAGGGTTACGCTTTGGAGACTCGATTAAAGTCATGCACGATAGAATGACTGACGCAAATGCCATCCTTCATCAAACGCATATTGCGATGGTGGGTTAATCTCTAATCTCTAATCTCTAATCTCTAATCTCTAATCTCTAATCTCTAATCTCTAACCTAGAGCATTATTTCACCCAACCATCGCTACGAATAAACCTGTAATACCTTCCCCATAATCGGCTTAATAGCCGATTTTTTTGTGCCTAAAAAAGCCTATCTCAATAAATACGACGTAGTTCATTCATTTGAATGACGTTGTTCACTTATTTAATTTGTAAAAAACGTATCTTTTTTAACCTCAATTTCGACCGATTCTCTTATTATCGATGGTGGGTTGCCTCTGTTTATTCCCTGTTTGGGGTCTTTTGTTGCTAAATTTCAACTTAAATTTACATTTGGTATATACCAGTTTTAGGGTGAATATAAATGCACTTAATGATTTAAGCCTATCGATGAGTGTTATTTCTGTGAGATTGAGAGTTGTTGTGTTGTAAGGGGATGCGAGTAAGCGATCGCTTCATGACTGACCATTTGCTAAGCAGTTAGTAGAAAGATTCAATGAAAAGACGAGTTTAGTGTGATGCTCTAATAGCAAATTCAGGTATAATCGAGCTCATTTTTATCAATAAAAGAACACTATGAATCAATATCTAGCGGTTACCTCAAATGGCCTTGAGAATTTATTAGTTGAAGAACTAACCCAACTAGGGATTACAAACGCAAAACCTGTTCAAGCAGGTGTTAAATTCAAAGCCACCAATGAGCAAATTTATCGTTGTTGTTTGTGGAGCCGTTTGGCTTCTCGATTTGTACGTGTCCTTTCAGAATTCACTTGTATGGATGACATGGATCTTTACCTATCGACCACTGCGGTTAACTGGGTAAATCAATTCCATAGCACCAAGCGTTTCGTTGTTGACTTCAATGGTACGAACAACGAAATCCGTAATAGCCAATACGGTGCGATGAAAGTAAAAGATGCCGTTGTAGATTGCTTCGAGAAGAAGTCTTTACCGCGCCCATCTATTAGCAAAGAAAATCCAGATATTCGTATTCACGTTCGTCTACATCGCGACAAAGCGATTCTTGGTGTGGATATGGTAGGTAGTGGCCTTCATCAACGTGGCTACCGTCCAGAATCAGGTCGCGCACCCCTGCGTGAAACTCTTGCTGCAGCGATTCTTCTTCGTAGTGGTTGGGATGCAACGAAACCTTTCTTAGACCCTATGTGTGGTTCAGGTACGTTAGTGATTGAAGCGGCGATGATGGCTGCAAACATGGCTCCAGGTGTGAAACGTCAGAAATGGTGTTTTGAATCACTAGAAGATTTCGAACCAGAGCTTTGGGCTGAAGTGAAAGCAGAAGCGAACGTTCAAGGCCGTCGTGGCGTTAAGAAAGTAGAATGTAAGTTCTTCGGTTATGACAACGACGAACGCATGATCAAAACGGCGCGTGATAATGCACGTCGTGCTGGCGTTGAAGAGTTGATTGAATTCGAAGTAGGTGACGCAGCAAAGCTTAAACGCCCTGCAGAGTTCAATGATGGTGTGATTGTGTCAAACCCGCCTTATGGTGAGCGTCTAGGTACAGAGCCTGGCTTGATTGCACTCTACACAGCATTTGGTGCTCAACTGAAGGCTGAGTTTGGCGGTTGCAACGCTTCTATCTTCTCAAGTTCTGATGAATTACTTAGCTGCTTGCGTATGCGTGCAGACAAACAGTTCAAACTGAATAACGGTGCGTTACCGTGTCACCAGAAGAACTACTCAATTTCAGACCGTCCTATGTCTGAGCGTCCAACTGGCGAGCAAGAACAGTTGATTGCTCCTGATTTCGCGAACCGTCTTAAAAAGAACATCGGCAAAATCGGTAAGTGGGCGAAGAAAGAGCAACTAGATTGCTACCGTATCTACGATGCTGACTTACCAGAATACAATGTAGCGATTGACGTATATCCGGGTCACCTTGTGATTCAAGAATACGCCGCACCTAAAGATGTACCGGAAGACAAAGCTAAGCGTCGCTTAACCGATATCATCCGTGCTTCTATTCAAGTGACTGGCGTTGAAGCGAACAACGTAGTGCTTAAGGTTCGTCAGAAGCAGAAGGGCCGTTCTCAATACCAGAAGATGGCTCAAGACTCTTCGAACCTAGAAGTAAACGAATACGGCGTTAAGCTGATTGTTAACCTTCATGACTACCTAGATACGGGTTTGTTCTTAGATCATAAGATCACTCGTCGTCGTATCGGTGAGATGGCTGGTGGTAAAGACTTCCTGAACCTGTTTGCTTACACTGGCAGTGCTTCTGTTCATGCTGCAGTAGGTGGCGCTCGCTCTACAACGACTGTGGATATGTCGAACACGTATCTTGAGTGGGCAAAAGAGAACATGGAACTGAACGGCCGTGTTGGCCGTCAACACCAATTCGTTCAAGCTGACTGCTTGCAATGGTTGGCGAAAGAGCAAGGATCTTACGACTTGATCTTTATTGATCCGCCAACGTTCTCGAACTCTAAGCGTATGGATCAATCTTTTGACGTTCAACGTGACCACATCCAGTTAATGGAAGACTTAAAGCGTCTTCTAAGAGAAGAAGGCACGATTGTGTTCTCTAACAATAAGCGTCATTTCAAGATGGATATGGAAGGTCTGGAAGAGCTGGGTCTTAAAGCTCAGAATATCTCGTCTAAGACATTACCTCTGGATTTCTCTCGCAACAAGCACATTCATAACTGCTGGTTGATTACTCATAAGTAATTAAGAGACTGTATAAGGATATATAGTGCTGACTCTCTACAGTACAGAAGGATGCCATCTATGTGAGATGGCATTCAAACTCGCGGAACAGCTGAATATAAGTCATCAGATCAATGTGGTGGATATCGCATTGGATGATGAGCTCTTTTCCCGTTACGGGGTCACTATTCCTGTGCTCAAATTTGAAAGCTCTGACTTGTCTAAACACTCAGAGCTTAACTGGCCTTTTGGCTTGTTAGAACTTAACGATTGGTTAAAGAAGAATGGCATTACTTACAATTCATAATGGGCAATTAGCGTTTGGCGATCACCCATTATTAGATGGTGCGGATTTCGCACTGCAAGAAAACGAACGTGTGTGTTTGGTTGGCCGTAATGGTGCAGGTAAATCAACGTTGATGAAGATTTTGTCTGGCAACATCATCATGGACGATGGAAAGATGCAGATCACACAAGATGTGGTTGTATCTCGTCTAGAGCAAGATCCTCCGCGTAATGAACAGGGATCTGTTTACGAATACGTATCTGGCGGTTTGGCTGAGGTAGGTGAGTTGCTTAAGGAATACCACAACTTACTTGATGTGATTGCAGAAGATCCTAGCGAAAAGAATTTAAACCGTCTTACTCGCGTTCAAGAAAAATTGGATCATGCAAATGCTTGGCGTTTTGAAGATCGCGTAAGTAATGTTCTTGCTGCACTTAAACTAACAGCAAATACTAAACTGACGGAACTGTCAGGTGGTTGGCAACGTAAAGCCGCACTTGCACGTGCGCTTGTATGTGACCCTGACGTATTACTGCTTGATGAGCCTACCAACCACTTAGATGTAGCAACGATCGAATGGTTAGAAGCTTTCCTAAAAGACTTCCGTGGTTCAATCATCTTTATCTCGCATGACCGTGCTTTCATCAAATCAATGGCAACACGCATTGTTGATCTTGACCGTGGTAAGCTAAGTTCTTTCCCTGGTGACTATGACAACTACTTGTTAGAGAAAGAAGAAGCACTACGTGTTGAAGAGATGCAAAACGCTGAATTTGACAAAAAGCTAGCGCAAGAAGAAGTTTGGATTCGTCAAGGCATCAAAGCGCGTCGTACGCGTAATGAAGGCCGTGTTCGTGCTCTTAAAAAGCTTCGTGAAGAGCGTCAAGATCGTCGTGAAGTACAAGGTAAAGCGAATATCCAAATCGATACGTCTGCACGTTCAGGTAAAATCGTATTTGAAGCAGAGAACCTTAACTTTGCATTTGAAGGCAAAGAGATCGTTACAGACTTTAGCTTCAACATCATGCGCGGCGATCGTATCGCACTTATCGGGCCAAATGGTTGTGGTAAGAGTACGGTTCTTAAACTGCTTCTTGATCAACTTAAACCTGATTCGGGTCGCTTGCATTGTGGTACTAAGCTGGAAGTGGCTTACTTCGACCAATACCGTGAAATTCTAGACCCTGAGAAGTCGGTGATTGATAACCTGGCTGATGGTAAGCAAGAAGTAACCGTAGGCGGACGTGAGCGTCATGCACTGAGCTACTTACAAGATTTCTTGTTCTCTCCTAAACGTGCTCGTACCCCTGTTAAAGCACTGTCTGGTGGCGAGAAAAACCGATTGTTATTAGCTCGTATTTTCCTTAAATCGAATAACTTGTTGATTCTCGATGAACCTACCAATGATTTAGATATCGAAACATTGGAACTTTTAGAAGATTTGCTTGCCAACTATGAGGGTACGTTGCTTCTCGTGAGCCACGATCGTCAGTTCGTTGATAATACGGTAATGACGAGTTGGATATTTGAAGGTAACGGTGTAGTTGAAGAGTTTGTTGGTGGTTACCATGATGCTCAGAAGCAAAGAGCACAAGCACTTGAGTATCGTCAGGTTGAAAAGCCAGCAAAGACTGAAAAAGTTGTTGAGGAAACTCCCAAAACTGCGCCAGTTAAAGCTAAACCTAAGAAGTTATCGTATAAGCTACAACGAGAACTTGAAGCGCTACCAATGCGTTTAGAAGAATTGGAAACTCAAATTGAAACTCTTCAGGAAGAAGTCAACGATCCAAGCTTCTTTTCAAAATCTGTAGAGCAGACACAACCAGTATTAGATAAGCTATCTGCAGCAGAGCAGGAGCTTGAAGTTGCTTTTGAGCGCTGGGAAGAGCTCGAGGCACTACAACAGGAAAGTTAAGAAGTAATAATGACTTGTACTAAATTTAAATTAACAACAGTTGCAGCCCTAGTTTTGGCTGCAACTAATGCGAATGCAGCACTTTATGACGTGGTTGAAGTCAAAACTTCGATTACTGGTGCGTCTGAAATCTTTGGTGTTGCGATTCAGCCTGCAACGGTTTCGGGAACTGAAAGTTGTTTTACGACCGGTACGGTTGGTGGAATTGCATGTGATAGCTTTAAATTGGCTGGTGAAACTCGCGATACTCTGGAAGCTGTAAGTTATCGTGAAGAAGTACCGTTCGCAATGGATGCTCCGTTTCAATATATTCAAGAATTCGATGATTTCGAAAATTATTGTTACCGTGAGCTAAGATATTCTACTTGTGAAAGCTGGGCGCAAAATCGTTGGAACGATACATGGAGTAAGGAAAGGAATGACCTTACGTACGTCAATGCGAGAGCATTCGTTGAAGGTGGGGAGACATTTGAAAGCCGTAATACGGTAATCAATTCTCTAGATGACGATGCTAAACCTGTTGGCGTTAAATCTGAAGGTGGTATCCGTAATAATGCGTTGTTTACGACGACAGCTGCGCCTACTGGTACTTCAGAAACTCGAGCATGGAAAGCGATAACTGCAAACGGTACTGTTTATAATGTAGGTAGTGTATCTGTAGAGCAAGTTCCGACAGATACTTCTGAACCTGATAAGGCATTTAGTTCAAAAGCGGCTATCTGGGATGGTACTACAACAAAAGAAATTGACTGGGTCAGAGGTGGCAACGCCCAACAAGGTGATTATTTTGCTCAAGGTAGCATGCGATCAATTGCAATCGATGAGTCAAATTCAATTTTTTATGGCGTAGGCTATAATACTGTAGATGGTAATGGTGATTTACAAGACATGAATGCAAGTGTCTTTGTGAGTAATTCACTGGATATTTCTGGGGCGACTTGGACTACTAAAGTAATTAGTGGTGCAGAGGTTAAATCTGGATCATCTAATGACGATGCGATTTACAGTAACTCTGTAGCGACCGATATTAACGATAACTTGTTCGCTGTCGGTTATTCTAAGCGTAACGGTTATGTGCCAGAAAGTGGTAGTGCAGGTAACAAGATTTTCGTTGTATCTGATGCATCTGCGTCAACTCCGACTGCGACATACTTGTCTGGTGGCATCTTCTTTGGTGGTTCGAGCGGCGAAGCTAAAGCCGTCAACAACTTCAATGAGTTTGTCGGCCAAATTGACGCTGAGACGACTCGTGAAGTAGATGGTAGTGAGCGTAGACACAGAGGTTTTATTTACCCGTATCAAGCGACCGGTACTGACGCATCAAGAATTGCGCTGTTTGAGAGCAAAGCTTGGTGGTTAGATGATCTAACAAATGATGGTAACGCTTCTGGAGAAAACAACAAGTTCCGAATTATTGATGCTTCAGATATCAATGATGCGGGTGTGATCTCAGCCACCGCTATCAAGTGTACCGTTGGTGGAGCAACACAAGCATATGATACAACGTCACATAACTCGTATTGTGGCGGCGCTGCATCTAACGCGGTAGAAGAAGTAGTAGCTGTTAAGCTGATTCCAATTGCCGGAGCTACTAAAGCTGATATTCAAACTCGTAGCGCTGATACGGAGAAAGTTGATCGTCAAGGCGGTAGCCTAGGTTGGTTAGGTTTGACTGTGCTTGGCCTGTTAGGGTTCCGTAGAAAATTCAAATAATTTTATCTCTTGAGCCCGAGTTCACAATTCTGAACTCGGGCTTTTTTTCGTCTTGAGAAAAGTGCAAAAGTGGTCGATTCTTAAAGTTGGAGTCAACAAAACTCCACGAAGTTGTAATCATTGTATGTTAGTAAACGAACACCCGTATGAGGACTGCACTATGAAGAGACAAAAGCGTGATCGCCTAGAACGAGCACAATCTCAAGGTTACAAAGCTGGTTTAAACGGCAGGTCACAAGAAGCTTGCCCATATAGCCAAATGGATTCTAAATCGTATTGGTTAGGTGGTTGGCGTGATGCCAAAGATGATAAGCATTCAGGTCTCTATAAGTAGATAGGGCGAACATATTCAAAGGTCAAGGCTCCATGTTGTATAACAGCTGGAGCCTTGTTAGTTTCTGAGAACCATACAAGGCCTTATAAACCGAGAACTTGCTGATTAGAAAGTGATTTAAGGTTGTTTTGCTGGTGGACATATAATTGATGAGAGTTATTTAGTCACATCTTAGTGCACTATAACTAAATGCGTTGGAATGAAAATAAAGCAACCATTGGCTGCTTTATTAAAAATCTAACTATTAGACTAGAATGCTGATGTGTCTTGGAAAAGACCAACTTTCAAATCTTTAGCAACATAGATCTCTTTACCATCAACAAGAACGCGACCGTCTGCAAGGCCCATTACTAGGCGACGGTTAACAACACGCTTCATGTGAATTTCGTAAGTTACTTTTTTAGCCGTAGGTAAGATTTGGCCAGTGAACTTAACTTCACCAACACCTAGAGCACGGCCTTTGCCTTTGCCGCCAACCCAACCAAGGTAGAAGCCAACAAGCTGCCACATTGCATCAAGGCCTAGACAACCAGGCATTACTGGGTCGCCAGGGAAGTGACAGTCGAAGAACCATAGGTCAGGAGTAATATCCAGTTCAGCAAGAATCAAACCTTTACCGAAATCACCTTCAGTCTCAGACATTTTAGTGATGCGATCCATCATCAACATGTTCGGTGCTGGTAGTTGAGGACCTTCTGGCCATAGCTCGCCTTGGCTTGATGCTAGAAGATCTTCGCGAGTGTAAGAATCACGTTTGTTTTGCATTATCAATTACTCCGATTTTTGATAGGTGCATATTAGTGAACAGGTGTACGCTAAACAAGTCCGATCAGTACTAGACAAACCAGTTTTTAATGCGTCCAACGATTCCAATAGAGTGCTCATGTCTTTCAAAGTTTTCAATACGTTCCGCGATTTTACTCAGAACGCTTTCTTGTTCTTCGTCCCTAAATGGTGCGTTCATAATAAGAGGAATTGCTTCATCTACATTAGACACAGACCAGATATGGAACTCTTTGTTTTTGATGCTTTCAATTAGGTCTGGCTTCAGAGCAAGGTGTCTTAAGTTAGATCTTGGAAGGATCACACCTTGTTCGCCAGTTAGCTCGTTGTGTTTACACACATGGTAGAAACCTTCGATTTTCTCGTTTAGCCCACCAACGGCTTGTACACGGCCGAATTGGTCAACTGCACCTGTTACCGCTATTTGTTGATTGATTGGGTATTCTGACAAAGCACTTACCAGAGAGCAAAGCTCAGCAAGGGAAGCGCTATCGCCATCAACTTCGCAGTATGATTGCTCAAACACAACAGAAGCAGCATATGGCAACGGATCTTCTAAGTTTAGCGAGCTACTTAAAAATGCTTGCATGATCATCATGCCTTTCGCATGAAGATTACCCCCAAGTTCGGCTTTTCGCTCAACATCTGCAATATCACCATCACCAAAGTGAATAACACATGAAATTCGTGCAGGTTCACCATACGATATCGGGTGCCCCGGTACATCGATAACAGTCAGACCATTAACTTGACCTACTTGTTCACCCTCAGTTTCGATAATGACTTGGCCATCTCGAATATCATCAAGGGCGCGCTCTGGCAGGTACGACTCTCGGTTGTACTTGTGCAGTTGAGCTTGTTGGATATGCTGAATGTCAATGTCACCATTGTCCGCTTCAACTAAAGCTTCGCTCAATAGCGCATTGTGCCAAATAGGGCATAAAGGGATATAGCTCTGATCTTCAGTCTCACGCGCGCCAGCGGTAAGAATCCCAATTAGTGCCTGTTGCGTAATGTATGGGAGGTTATAACGTTGCTGAAGCCATCTTAGATACCCAAGATATTGGGTCAAAGTATCGTGTGAAAGCTTAATATCTTGTTCTATTTCACTGAATAGACAAAACCCTGTTTGAATATCGCCATCTAGATAATCCAGATCACCAAGTTGAGCGCGGTCTCCGACAACAATCAACTTAATGTTGTATGTCAGTGCAGCGATAGGCGTTTGATTTAGATGCTCTGGAAAACTGCTAATTGGTTCGACTGCTTCACCGAGAAGTGCGGATTTCAATAACAACCAACTTCCTGGATTTGCAAGGATCAGATTCGCTGAGACAACGAGGTAGCCATTGTTCGCTCTAGAAAGTAGACCTGGCTTTGTTGCAACAATTTCACCATTTTTAGACTGAACTTGGTCAAATAAAGTGGCAGCATTTAAAGATTCGGTTTTTATAACAGGCTGAGCATCGTCTTTTAACTCTGTCGTCAAAGATTCAACGATAAGTTGACGATAGATTGAGTTGTCAGGCGCATTAACAAGTAGAACTCGTGAAAGATTGGATAGGCGTACAAAACGGGTTAGCGCATCTCTAAATCGATGTTGAATATCTGAGAATGTGAAAGGAGAGATGTCAGGGAATTGCTCTAGTTGAGCGCTATATTCATCGTACTGAGGCGTTACATGTCGCCAATCTACTTGAGTCATTTAAATGTCTGATTATGATAATAAGGTAGGGAGTATATAGAAAAACCGAGGACTCATATAGGTCTATGTTGTAGTTACTAAACACTAAGCTAATATAAGTATGATCTTGGTCTATTCTTTCAAGACAATAATTGTTAAGTGACCTATTTTGGGTTACGCTGTCACTAGATTAACTCTCGAGATTAGACATGAAATATCAGCAGCTTGAAAATTTAGAATGTGGTTGGAAATGGAACTACTTGGTAAAAAAATGGAAAGAAGGTGATTCGATCACTTGCCACATTGATTCAAGTGAAGCTGATGTTGCTGTGAAAGCTTTGTTGGAGCTAGAACACCAACCTACAGGGGTTCTTGAGTGGATCTCAAATAACATGTCGCCTGAGCTCGATAACAAACTCAAGCAAGCGATCAGAGCCAAACGTAAGCGCCATTTCAACGCTGAGCAAGTTCATACTAAAAAGAAGTCTATTGATCTTGATTATCGAGTCTGGGAGAAGTTATCTCAACGAGCAAACGAACTCGGTTGTACGTTATCTGATGCGATAGAGTATTTGGTTAGCGAAGCGTCTCGAAGTGAGCAGGCCAGCAAGACAGTTACTAGCCTTAAAGAAGATTTGAGTAAGCTCCTTTCTGACGATAAATAACCGTCAACAGTAGTGGTGACATTATGATGTATGTAATCTTAATTGGTGCAGCGTTGGTTTTTTGGTTAGTCGCAGTTGATCGGCCGGTATTGAAAATCAAATTTAGTGACGGGGCGATCGAACAAGTTAAAGGTCATCTTCCACCGAGCTTTAAGCACAACCTTCAAGAAATTGGCCACAATAATTCCTTCAAGGGTGAGTTGAAAGTGTATGCGAAGCGCTCTGGTTACAATCTCAAATTTACTAAAGATGTACCTAAAAGCGTTCAACAACGTATTCGTAACGTATTTCCGCATAATGGATTTAAATCCAAAGGTTCAAAGAAAGCGTAATTGTCGAGAATTACGCGTTATCTAGTAAAACGTCATACTTAGTTAATTCTTCATCCCCCTTAACTGTAAGCATACTGTTCTCACCCCCAATAAAGAGAGAGCAGTATGAGATATCTAATATTCTTGTCGTTTTTTTTATCCCCATTTGTTTTTGCCGACGATGCATTGGTTAACCCCGTAGCCAAAAAAATCAAAGCCACAGTGCTGAAAGGGCTCAACAAGAATAATATTGATTTTGATGGTTATTGCGACCTGATGATAGAAATGAAGCACTCTAAAGGTTATGCAAGAATTAAAAAGGTTAGGACATCTGGCGATAGCAAAGCATGCAAACAAGCTAAAAAGCACTTACCGAGGAAGAAAAAGTTCAAATACAGCTTTCCTGAAAAGTACATCCGCCTCCATATCACATAATAAGCCGATCTAATGCACTATAACTAAATAACCTTAATTTTATTGAAACAATTACGTGAACCAATCTCTAATTTCTATTAATATTAGTTTTATTATAAAGGCAGGATATGCCGGAAAAGAGCTTTTAGGGCAAAGGAAAGTCACGGTTGTTGTTAGCACATAAAAATTACCCCCCTGAAGTGATTGAGATATCGAGAAAAGTCTCTATAAATGTTGAGGCTCGCTTTAATCGGTGGCTGATCTCTCCGGAGTATAAACTCGAGCAATCTACGGTCGATACATTACTGAGCTTGGAAAATAGATACTGTGATAGCGTTATATTTGATGAATCTGACCGCATATCTCACAATCAACGTATTTTATTGCGTTGTGAACAAGATAGAGTTCACGCTCATCGTGAGAAAGTCGTCGCGAAGCAACAAACATTGCGTTACGTGGTCGATGATGTAAGTAATGCAGCCTCGGAGCTTATGCTTGAGAAGCTTCAAGGGACCTTAATAAGCACATTGTTTTCAGAGCTACCAGACTACAACCAGTTCGCTAATGTTGGCTATTCGCCATCCTTAAACTTTTCTAAGCTTCATGAAATATCAGCCAAAAGTAGTGCATTGAGTTCAAGCTTAATCGAGTTTGTTTCCAATCGTGAGTTCACTGAAAAGTACGGTAAAAAGTCCAAGGTAATTCTCGATCCTAAAGTTGCAGCGCGCCAAATCGGTATCGAGAACTGTCGTTTGTTGTTTCCATTACTGATGAGCCAGCAGCTTATTAAATGGAGTGATGGCAACATCAAGCACATCTCGCCTAAGGTTTGGCAGCATCTGGTAGTGACTTCAAATGCGACTCGAATTCGACTTCAAGAAACGTCGGTAAAAGATCCTAACGTCGGTATTCTACTTGGTGTTTTGAGAGTTCTACCTTTGTTCTTGATTTGTAACCACTTTTCTTCAGTTTTTGAAGATGCATTGGTAAAAACGATGCTTGGCTATCGTGAGGCAAGTGACAAGCATGATGAATATTATGCTTGTACAGAGGTGATACCAAACACACAGTTTCTCGAAGTAATGGTAGAGAAATTGGAGCTTAAGCTACTAAAAAATCTCGTTGAATTTGTAGATTGGAGCCCAAGTAATCTATTCATCAAGAGGGCGCTTCTAGAGGAAGTGAATGATATCCCCGTGCTTGAGCGAACAGTTTATGGCGCGGCTCTCGCCCAAGGTCGAAAGTTTTCTATTTTCGAAGCGTTGGATAACAGCGAATTGTTTAACGTTAAGCATCGTCCTTATTGGTTTTCCACAGTTCAAATGTCTATAACGACAATTGAACAAATGCAGGGTAGAGTGCCTGGACAACTGACGACGAATATGTAAATAAAAAGGGAGCTACATTAAATGTGGCTCCCTTTTTGTTACGCAGTAACCTTTGGGCGGTTACTGGATCAGTTGGTGTGTTATTTTAACTGACCACTTCGAATGTAAACGACTCTTGTTTGGCTGTTGCGTGTTTAACGGGAATACCAAGGCGTTGGCAAGTCATCAGAACTTTAAGCTTCCTGTCGGCAGGAGCGTGTTCAGAGAGGATCACAGAACTTAGGCATTCTCTATTAAGGTACAGCTTATTGCCGAGCATCTCCTGATTAGGCAACACCCAGCGATATTCCTTTTCGTAACGCCAATTAGAATGCTTGATCTTAAATATTTCTGCTTCCAATTCAGATGTTTGGAATTCATTCAACGATTCTAAGTGGAACATGTTTGGGTCGTCTTTATACTGGACTTCAAAGCAATTGAGCTTGGCCTCACCATTATAACAATTGAGATCATACTCGATGCACATGCCTTTAAAGTTGTCGCCATACTGAGACCATAGTATTGGGTGGTCACTCGACTGAGAAAAACACACAACCTTGAAATCGTTCTGAAGTTCTTTGTCGAGCAGATGGTTAGACTCAAATGGGTTATTAAAGGTCTTAGCGTAATCAAACCATAACGAACATTCGGCAATAGATTGTATGTTTCTGTCGTGGAGAGATCTGAACTTATAAAGTTTAGGCAACATATCAAACACCTAGTTTACAACATTGCTTGATGTTAACACTTTAATTCATAACTCATACCCGAATGCATAGCATTTGATTGCTCAATCACCAAATTTATTGGCACAACTGTTTGATAGATCAAAATTTAAACACGAAATAGTGACCGGTTTAAGTGGTTTATTTTGCAGTTAAGCAATAGCGAACTAAAGTAGGTTAGTTGAAAATAAGATACAACGTAACCTTTTTGTTTGGACTAAATGGCTTAGAGCCTGGGAAGTGTTCTAGTTGACTCTTGCGGGTTTCTTGCCAACTGAAAATATCGTCGAGTTCTTGCTTGGACTCTCGAACCGGACGATGCATGTCTTTTGGGTATTGAGCGGGCTTAGCAAAGCGATGGTTAAAATCGGCGGTGAAGTAG
>NZ_JAKKCQ010000016.1:0-50515 GCF_021728315.1 Vibrio sp. L5-1
CGTTTTCAAATTCGCGACAAGCTGCATTGAGCGCTTGCTGTTTTTCTTTCTTAAACACTTTATCATGATAGGCCTCATACTCTTCGCATAAAGCCTCGACTTTGTCTTTATCATTGAAAAAAGGGCGATCAAGTAAGTCCATTAACTCCTGTTCAATCGCTTGCATCAAGCGATTGCGGATATTGGTTTTGAGTTTTTTTGAGGTCAAAAATGACATCAAGTGCTTGACCCAGACATAGCGAAGATGGTGGAGCTTTTTATCATAGGGAGCCAGTTTATTTTTTATTCATTTAACTATTTATCTTCATACGTAGTGTTCATAAGCGCCGCCCCTTATTGATCACAATTTTAGCCATTTTTTTATCCTCCCTTTATTACACTGCTTTTCTCATGAAAAATCCTTTCCGAGTAAGGCCAAGTGTAGTGGCATAGTTAATTTGGCCACCTGATTAAGAGGTGATGTATGATCATCTCGATACTTAAATAGGTGACATTATGACTAAGCGTGAAAGACGCACTTTTAACCCAGAATTTAAACTTGAATGCGCTCAGTTAGTGCTTGATCAGGGACGCTCCTATAAAGAAACCTGCGAAGCGATGGGGATTGGAAAAACTACGTTAGAAAGCTGGGTAAGGCAACTCAAAGCTGAAAGAGCTGGCAAGGCACCAAATTCATCACCACTCACTCCAGAGCAAAGAGAAATCCGTGACCTTAAAAAGAAAATCAAACGTATTGAAGAAAAGAAGGAAATTCTAAAAAAGGCTACGGCTCTCTTGATGTCAGACTCCCTGAACAGTTCTCGATGATCGAGAAACTCAAGAAGAGTTATGCTGTGAAACGGCTTTGTGAAGTGTTCGGGGTTCATCGCAGTAGCTATCGTTATTGGGCCAATAGAGATAAATCTCTGTTGTCAGTGCGTGTGCTTGTTCGTGCCGAAGTTCGCCGAGCTTATGAGCTGAGTAATGGTTCCGCTGGAGCGAGAACCATTGCTGACATAGTCACAGCGAGAGGCATTCCACTTAGTCGTTACCGAGCTAGTAAGTTCATGAAAGAACTAGATTTAGTCAGTTACCAACGACCAAAACATACGTACAAAAAAACACAGCAGGAACATGTTCATATACCTAACCGATTAAATCGTCAGTTCGCGGTGACTGAGCCGAATCAAGTCTGGTGCGGCGATGTGACCTACATCTGGACAGGACAGAGGTGGTCTTATCTAGCGGTTGTTATTGACCTGTTCGCACGAAAAGTCATTGGTTGGGCAATGTCTAACTCCCCAGATAGCACATTGACAGGCAAGGCGTTGACCATGGCCTATGAGAGCCGCGGAAAGCCGTCTGGTGTCATGTTCCACTCAGATCAAGGCTGCCACTATACGAGTAAAAAATATCGTCAGTTGCTATGGAGATATAGAATCACTCAAAGTATGAGTCGCCGAGGTAACTGTTGGGATACTGGGCCCTATGGAGCGAGTGTTCAGAAGCTTGAAAACGGAGTGGATACCAAAGAATGGTTATAGAAGCTTTACAGAAGCGTATCAAGCAGTAACGGATTATCTAGTTGGATATTACAACCAGCATCGTCCACACCAATACAATGGTGGATTAACCCCAAATGAGTCAGAACGACAGTTCTGGTTCCCTTATAAAACTGTGGCCAGTTTTATAAGGGAACCAAACCTAGCTTATCAACAACGCGTTCAGCAATAGCCTGAGAGAGCGCTGAGACATTGGCTTAGTATAGGGCATCCAAGGTTCGACCTAGTACATCATCGGTAAGATGATGTGCTTTAACATCCTTGGCGAGTAATCTAGACACGGGCTTGGCCTCAAAAAAGTTGGAGAACATGTGAAGTGTTCTGCTGTGATCTCCGAGTCCATCATTCGTGGCAGGCCGATTTCATGGAAAAATGCTGCAATGAGACCAAGATGAGCCAAGCGTTTAATAACAGGCTGAGTAGGCATATTTTGAGACTGTCAAATAACAGTAATAGATCAAAACTGCCGAGCGCGGTCAAGATGGTGTCGTTTTTTTACTGATAAATGAACGCTGGATAACACTATTTAAATTATTAAATTGGGGGCGGAATGACGGATACAATATCGCCTTTCTAAAGTCATATTTTACTGTTATTTCGTTTTACGAATGGCCCTGAATTCCTAAAAGGTGTTGTGACTTTTTAGTAGTGTGATCCATTTTTCACCCCAACCCCTTTTAATATGGGCTACTTTACCTAATAATATAAAGCCTTAGAGAAAGCACAAATTATGCAAGCGTTTAACGAAGTGGCCCTGTTTCCCCTTAATCCAATCCCACACACCACGTTTAAAACAAACAACACTTCATCCCGAGGGATAAACAAGCGGTGTTATTGAGAATGTGTTGTTTGGGCTTTAGCCCACGCCAAGATTGAGGGGGATTGTAAGCATCGGTGTATTTCTCAGTTTTTTTGATTGCCGACGAATACTTTAATTTTTTGATGAAGGACTAATAGTAAAAAAACGTATTATGTAGGGCAGCTGAAAGAGATATTATTCTATTAACTTCAAATTAGACCTTTACAAAAAAGAGATAATGGGCAACAATGGCGTTGCTCTGTTGTTCAGAGTTATTAAATGAAACTCCAGTTGTAAAAGTAAAGCCCTCAGAATTTCTTCGTTATTGTTGTTTTCCTCAGTGTTTCCCTTAGCTTCATAGATACATTAAATAATTCCAGCTCCCAGCGCATCGCATTTCGCGATTAATTTTTATTTTATATAAGGGACACAATATGTCTAACAAAACAAATGGCGTAGTAAAGTGGTTTAACGAAGATAAAGGTTTTGGTTTTTTAACTCAAGACAATGGCGGCGCTGACGTATTCGTCCACTTCCGTGCTATCGCATCTGAAGGTTTCAAGACTCTTAAAGAAGGCCAACAAGTGTCTTTCGAAGTAGAGCAAGGCCAAAAAGGTCTTCAAGCTGCAAACGTTGTAGCTGCATAAGATTTAAAGTAGGCGTGAGCGGAAATACCGCTTTCGCTACTTCCCTCATCTTAGAGTACTTATTTATAACACCCCACGAAAATATCCAACATTATCCCAATACTTCTTGTATTTGTCGTTACGTTTCTTATTTACTTCGTTTTTATAAATAAAATTATTAATATATACCAATAGTAGTATTTATAACATACTGCTAGCTTCGTTATATCTAACGAAAATAAATAAGGGTCAACCATGTCTCGAACAACAGGCCGTAAACTTTTTTGGTTTCAACAACAAAAGAAAAAAACAACGATAAATAAGAAATAGGAATATTATGAAGATAACATTTAATTTATTTAAAGATAACCTATCTTGGGATGGGATTATTCACCAACTAAATGGTGACATTTTAAGGCGCCACGTTTTAGTGAGCGGAAACGTGGATGATATGAATATGAAGTTTTCATACTGCGAAACGACTTTAACAGGCAGCATTACTGATCAACATGATTGTGTACTTGGTGATTTTAGTATTTTGGCTTAACTAATATAAAATCTTATCGAAAGCACAAGCTCATAATTAATCTTACTAATAATTGATAAACAGTTGTTCGATTGAATCCTAACTCTTTGTTATTGTGTGCTTGAGAGCTTGCTTCGTAGGCTCTTGAAGGCTTTTTTAAGTGTCTATAGCTCTTCCTTTGGCTCGTAAGCGCCCCCTGAATTCATTGTGAGCAGGTAAGGTGCGTTTTTTCTATTTCAGCGGAGGCGGAAATTTTGGTGTAAATGATTCTATCCACACCTCGATTCCCACATCCCAGCCCCTTTATGACACTTATTCTAGCCTTTCAAGTGCTTTGTCAAATCCTTCGGGCGTAATGTTTAGATACCAATCTAAATTTACTTTCCTACGCATGATTAGCCCTCGCTACTCAAGAGCTTTACAAGATACGCGGAAGTTGTTTGGATGAATCTCTCTTCCAAGAATTTGGTTAACCGCATGATTGACCAATGTAGACTTACCTTCTTTAACTCCCTTCACGAATCCTTTTGCCAAACAACTTAATATCTCTTTTTGGATTTGGCTGAACCTTTGATTTCTCATTTCCATCTTTTCTTATTCATTGTTGCAATGATTAAATCACATCACCCTTAATCATTGTTAACATGAATAATATTTAAATTTTAGGTTTAAGGATTTGTTGTTAGGGTATACCTTATTGTCACTATTTGAAAATTGCACATAACTATTCGATATACAAAGGGCATTCATTTGAAGCACAAATGAGACGTTACGTACCGAACTGGAGAAATCGGAGTTGAAGCTTGAAAGTAACCAGGATTACGTGAAGGAAGTTAAAGCAAAACAGTAGGTGCTTGAAGAACAAAGTTCGACATTGCAATCCGAGAGCTAATCCCTCTCTCAACAAGTCACCAAGCTTTCTACTCAATTAGAAGGGTCCACATCGGTGGTCAGTACGTTAGAGAAGCGTCGTGTTACTGACTTTGAAACGCAGCATACTGCGCTGCAATCCAGAGCGACGGAAATGGAAACGCATTACAAAGTGACGTTATCTGAGTTGAGCGAAGTAAAATCCCAACTACAAAATCAGAGTCTGAAAATAGGGTTGCTTGAAGAGATCAACCAACAGCACAAACGCTACATCGATAAGCTTGAAGAAGCGAGTTAAACAACGTTTTTGATTTGAAAGGCTTGTGGCAGATAAACAAAAGCCCCGTTGTCCGGTTACTGTTAACGCAGTAACTTTCATTTAACGAGGCCTAAGTGATGACTCACACACTCATTGTAGAGCCTCTTTACTGTGGAGGCAACAAAAATGCCGAAAAATAAAACAGCACTCGCGGGGCTGATTGTCCTGTGTTTTACGTTCTTGTGTAGCTTATGGCTAGTTCGAGACTCACTCTGTGAGGTTCGCTACCAGGATGGTGGCACAAGTTTTCTGGCTCAATTTGTTGTCTACGAAACAGCAGTAAGGTAGAGCTGAGCAGGAGGGGGTAAAACCCCTCCTGATTCAGTATTGTGAAGCATGGTCTAAGAGCGCCCTTATTCCTACGAACACGTTCCTCGATGAAGGTAGTGAGGCGTGATCTCTTTTCTGAAATGGCCAAACTCTTGGTTGATGATTTCCAGTTTACTTGACCACTTCACCTTACCCTACTAGGCCATACCATCCGGATGAAGGTGAACGTTAAGTGAGGAGATGATGAAAGGGGGCCACATGACTTAGCGTTAAATCGAAGAAGGTGCCTGTCGTATGACAAAAGAAAGTTTCCGCGTCGTTTTTTAGCTTGTCCTTAATTATTTATTTTTTTATTCATTTAACTATTTATCTTCATACGTAGTGTTCATAAGCGCCGCCCCTTATTGATCACAATTTTAGCCGTTTTTTTTATCCTCCTTTTATTGCACTGCTTTTCTCATGAAAAATCGTGAATAGAAAAATCCTTTCCGAATAAGGCCAAGCGTGCAAGTTAACCCTAAACAACCCGGTGATTAAAACAAGAAAAATGAGAGATAAAGCAGGGTAGGATAAGGTTCAGACGTGCTGATCCCTCCGCTTTCGCGGAGACAAAAATATCCCTTTAATTAGGGGCTAGGTCGGGTTGATACTCACTAAAGAAGGCTGAGGTTGATTGAGCGTACGTGTTTAATGTTGACGCATTGAAGATCTCTTGTATCCCTGACGCGATCTTACGAAAAGACAGCCACTGAAAGCTCAGTCCTTTCTTTGTCTGACGCTTCCGTGTCGCGAGGATCAATTCGCTGATGTTGGCGTAACGCACGACTTTTAAGTCATTAAAGAAGCGAGGGGTAAACTGTTTGTATGCAGGTGCGCTGCGTATCGTCCCTTCGTCTTGGTCGACACACACATTGATCCGCTCACTGTGAAAATAGCTGGCACGCTTTAGATACTTCACCGCTTTCGCAAAGGACTTCGGCGAAATAAACTCCCCAAAGCGCAACGCATAATCTTCTTGAAGTTGATCGTAGCTGATGGTTTTCAATCCCGCTTCTGTGGGCAAACCGATGCGCCCTCCAATGAGGTCTGTGTTCGGCAGAATGCACGCTAATACTTTCGCAATTAAGGTGCGACACTGCACATTATTCACCGCTTCACCGCCCCATGCATTGAGTGACGGGAAACGATTGGGGTTGGTAATAAATTCTTCACACCCTTTTAAGATTCGCGCGTATTCTGGCGGTAGGGTTTCTACCTTACCGCTTCGGAGCAACCGGCGAGACTTAAATCCGATCTCAAAAGGCGTCTTAGGGTTTCGTGCGTTCTCTTCTTCAACGACACGTTGATACAATTCGATCAAATCCAGTTTCCGAGCCTTACGCTTACGGCGATACTCCGCATCGTAACTCGATTTATCGAGCGGGGGAGGGGAGGAGTCGTGTCCAGGCGTCTTCATAACATTCACCGTCCACGTTTAAAACACACAACGCTTCATCCCGAGGGATAAACAAGCGGTGTTATTGAGAATGTGGAGTCTACTGGGCGTTAGCCCAAGCGAAGGCTGAGTCAAGGTCATATTTTGAAGTCCAAGAGGTTTTTGGGGTGTTTGGATTGGCCGTCCAAACGGTGAAATTTCACGCTATCTCAACCGGGAAAAGAAATCAAATGCCGGTTTTTTAGACACAAAAAAGCCGACTACTCTTGGAAAGTCGGCTTTTTTGCGAGTGCTATATAGTCAGAGTACCACCTCTAACACACTCTAAATCCTAGAAAAAACACACAACATTGGGCACTACAGGTTAGTGAGCAATGTTGTGTGTTTTAACCTTATAGACCTCAGGCAATTATAGCGTGTCGTCACCTGAGATTTCAATCTCGAAGTCTCAAAATGCTCTCTCGATGGTTAATTGTTAACATAATGTAAATAATACGCAGATATGAAAAATCCATAAATAACAACAAGATAAAAAATAACCTTAGAAAAATTTATAGCACATTGAGGGGTGGAAATTAAAATAATTAATCTATTAATTATATAAAATTCAAACAAGCCATCCGTTAAATATCATTTAATTTCTATTAAAATCAATAGTTTATTCTTATGCGTATTATTTACATTATGTTAAATTCAAGAAATGATAAGTCAGTCACAAACCCAACGAAATTAGACGCCAGTGAGCGATTACATGACTCATTGATGTTTCGGTCTGAACGAGAGCGTTTCGGTTTTTTCTATTTAGGAAGACTTTTGTATGAATTTTAAATCAGAATGTATGGTTGAGAACAAGGAAGTCGGTATCGCTTTTAATCTTTCATCAAAGGCGAATAAAACGTTAACGCTCTCGGCGAAAAGAGCAGAGCGGGCCAAAAAGCGCGAAGGGAAACTTCGATTAGAAGATCACCTCAAACGTTTTCCTAATTGGTCGCTGTAACGAATCAGATTGCCGTCTGGGATTATTACCTCAGATGGCCTCGAAGGTGGGCTGCCTTCACTATTGCAAAAAGCGCCGCAGAGGGGCGCAGGCCTGCGTAATATGCCTAACAAATTCAGGAGCCCTCTCTGGGGCGACGTCCAAGGCTGTTTTTCTACTCAATTAAGCACGCTGGTTGAGTGGTGAAATAGAGTTACTTGGGAATACCAGACACCACATCCTTTGGATGTGCGCCTTCTACTACAAGAATGCTCAAGCCAGTTTGTAGCACGGCTCTTGAAAGAGAGCCCATCGTTTTGTTTTTTTTTAAAAGAACAAAACAATGCCCTAACAAGGAGTGTGGACGATGCAAATTATCTACGGATATTGTCGTGAAGATGAGGCCGCGAGTTTATTAGGCCACTTTGTTGAACAAGGGGATTTTGTCAGCGTCAAAGAACTGGGAACGGTTGGGCGTGAACACATGGCGTTTGCCGCTTTGTTGCCTTTTACTGGGCACCTTGCATTTCCTTTCTGTTGGAAGGGTGTTCATTTGGTCGCGGTTCAAAAACAAGCTCAGTCAGTTAATCGTCTCACTCTCCCAACTTCAAATAATGCTTGTAAAAAACGTTATCGGAAGCTTAAGAACACCATCATTAGCGCTCAAAATTGGAAGCAACATGTGAGCCGTAATCGTGGTTTGAAGTACGCGAAGTCTTCGATGTTTTCTTAAGGATGTGGGAGGGAGTCCCCTTTCCCTCCATCCTGACCATGTACTTGATAATTTTATCACTCAATAAGGATACTTATTATGAAAACACGCACCCAGCGCACCCTCCTTGTCGGGCTTGGCGTTGCTGTTTCGACACTTCTTATCACTCAGCCTGCTCTGGCTGCCGATATCTTCGCGTCAGGTAAGCAAGCCATGAAAGACACGGCGGGCAAAGGCTCTGCGGTTGAAACCGCCATGCTGGGGACTGGGCTTGCAGGGGCGGTCGTCACTGGACTGATGAGCCGTAACTGGTTTGCGGCCGTTGGCGGGTTCATTGGTGGCTCAGTCTTGTGGAATGTTGGAGCGCCACTCGTCGGCTTAGGTTAAGGAGTCACAATGGAAGACCCTCATCAGTTTTTCTCTATCCCAAAACACATGAACAAAGGTCGCCGCTGGCTCGGGTTCCCTGTTGATGAACTCGTGCCTGCCCTCTGCATTTTTGGCCTCTCATTCTGGCTTAAACACGAAATGATAGGGCTGACGTTATCGCTGGCTTGGTTTGGGGGGTTGCGTTACATCAAATCACAATACGGCGATAATATAGTTACCCTGTCACTTTATTGGTGGGGCGCTTCTTTTGTCAGCCCCGCCCTCTTTAAGCGTACCCCCTCAGCCTGTCGTCGCTATTGGATTTTCTAAGGAGACCCTTCATCATGGACCCGTTTGTTAAACGGGATAAGCTGGCCGTCAAAAGTCTCCTCAATCTTTTTTTGAGTGCAGGCTTTCTTTTCATGCTTATCACTAACCTGGTGTTGGGTTACACCAGTTATCAAGCCCTTACCCATCAGAGCCGAACCCTAATCCCACCCACCCTCTCTCAAGCCTTTACGGTTTCGGATGGCACAGTCGATGAGCCTTATCTTGAGCAAATGGCGGATTATCTTCTCTACTTGAAACTCAACATTACGCCAGCCAGCGTTGGACGTCAGTTTGGTCAGTTACTTGAATATTTAGACGAGACAAGCTGGCACATCGTTCAACCTAAGTTGCTTCGAGAAGCCACGGTAATTAAAAAAGACAACATCAGCAGCCAATTTTCTGTCGAGTCTGTCCGTATTTCTCTCAACACGCTCCAAGTGCAACTCTATGGGAAACTCCAAAAGCACGTAGGCCAACGCGCCCTAGATCCGGAGATGAAGTGGTATCAAGTCAACTTTAGCTATGACCAAGGCGTCATAGGTTTACTCTCCATTGAAGAAGTCGAGGTCGACACCGATGAATCTTTATGAGCAATCATTCACCCCATCGCCGCAATGGCACCTTTATTTTTTGTCCATCGCGCTTTGGGTGGTCTTTTTCATCCCCTCTTTTGCCCTAGCTGAAAATGCCGCTATGGTGAGCTATGAGTTTGACGAAGGCGACACGATCCCCTTGTCACTCTCTTCCATTAACGTGAACCGTTTGCTGGTCAAAAATGACCGTATTATTTCGATCGTCTGCCCGAAAGGATTTTGTACCTCAACGGGCAACCAAAAAGACGCTTCCGGCTCTATCACCTTAAAAATTAACCTTCCCTTACCGTTTACCGCGCACCTGACGACAGAAAAAGGGCGATTGTTTGCGCTGTTTATTACCCCCAAAGCCACCCCGTCTTTGGTCACGGAGTTTGTTTGGTCGCAAAACTATAAAGAGCAGCAAAGCCCGACTGAGCAGGCGGCGGATTACCCCGCCGCCATGACAGCGCTCACCAAAGCCATGATGCGTTTTGTTCATGATGGCGCCCCCATCGCCGGCTTTAAACGTCACGACGTTGACCCCAAAACCTTACCCAAAGATGCAGCGTCACTGGCCATCATCCCTCAAACGGTCTTCGTTGGCCGTGATTACTCTGGGGTGGTTTATCAACTCAAAAATCAAAGCCGCAGTGACATGGCACTGACCACCGCACAGTTCTACAGCTATTCCGCACGCTCAGCCGCGCTCGATACCTATCAGTTAAAACCTGGGCAAACCACCACGCTCTATCTCATTACCGGAGGAGGCGCCACCCATGATCGATAAACCCAAAGACGCCTTTGACCGCTTTAAAAAACGCGTCTTCAAAGATACCGACGGTGACTTTGAAGACGGTGGCACGGTCAATGCCGTAACAAGAAAGCGCAATCGCACCATTACGTTCACGGTATTACTGGTGCTTGCCGCCCTGGCTTTTGCTGTTTGGCGGTTAACATTGCCTCCCCAAGAGCAAAGCAAGGACATTCAAGACGTCGGATTTGGTGCTGTCGTCACCGATGATTTTACCGACAAAGACAACCAGTCCGCCCTGACGTTTCAACAAGATAAAATCAACCAAATCGAGCAAAGCTTAGCGCGGTTCGAAGGCACCTTAAGTCGCTTTGGACAAAGCTTAACCTCTGAGTTGGAGAATATTAAAAAAGCCAATGAGCGCGATAAAGCATCGCAATTGACGGAGCTTGAGCAGCAGATGCAACAAAAGCTCGATGAAGTTGACGCGCTCAAGGTCCAACTTGAGACGCAATTAGCCTCAGCCCTCAATGCAGGCGATCCTTCGAATCAACATAGCGTAGAGATCCATCAGGGAAGCACTTTTGGCCAATACAAACTGCCCCCAAGACCTGCCATTAATAGCAACATAGATACCGCCAAGGTGAATGAGTTCCAGTACCAAGAGCAAGATGATGTGGCCTTTAGCGGGGATGCCTTTGATAGTTTTGAATTTCACTGGCAAGCCAGTGTAGAGGAGAGACAATCCCGTCGCACGACCGATAACTACGTGCCAACAGGCACCTTTGTGACCGCCGTGATCACCGGCGGCGCAGACGCTAATGGGGGCGTCTCTGGACAAGGGGATACCTCACCGATTGTCTTTCAGACCGTCAATCAGGGGATTTTACCCAACGGTGAGCAATCCAAATTAAAGAATTGCACGATCACCGGTGCCGTTTACGGCGAAATCTCATCCAGTCGCGGCGTCGCTCGCACCAATAGAATGAGCTGCATCCACCCTAATGGCGATATTCTCGATATCCCCGTCAATGCGACCGTGTTTAACTTTGGGCGCAATGGTATTCGCGGTACCACCATTATGAAAAACGGTAAAATCGTTCAAATGGCCGGCATTGCGGGGATCTTGCAAGGTGTCGGTGATGCGGGTAAAGCCCTGGCACAAACCACGACACCGACGGCGCTCGGACCAAGTCAAAGCATCAACAGCGATAAAATTGGGTTGAATCTGCTTGGCGGCGCCACGGAAAGCGTTGGCAGCAAATTGGCGGACTACTACATCAAACTGGCCGAGCTCTATCATCCGATAGTGGAAGTCAATCCTGGTGCCATCGTCAATATTGTCTTTTTGGAAGGCTTTCCATTAGATCCCCTATTGGCCGATGAATACGAAATCCGTATTAATGAGCAGCGTGAGCAAGTCTCCAACAGCAACCAGCTCTTGGATGTCATCACCAACGTTCCCTCTCTTCCACAAACCACTCAAACTGCCCCCATCAACCCATTAGCGCAAAAAATAACCCAACAAGGGTTAAGCGACGTGGGCTTTGGGCGTGAGGAATAACCATGAATAGGCATTCTTTGTTCTCACTATCGATACTCTTAGGTCTGACCGGTTGCAGCGCGGGCTTTGAGAGCGAATACAGTTGCGATAAGGTCGGCGGCGTTTCAGGGTGTGTCACCATGAACGAGGTTCGAGACAACCTATACGGTTATACCGGAGACAGTGGAAATGCCACCGTCTCTCCTCAATCTCGTCTCGCCCCACCTTCTGTCTTTACCTTACTGCCAAGGCGTAGCCGAGATGGTGAGCCTGAGCGAAGCCAAGAACACGTTAAAAAACTCACCGTCTTCCCTTTCATAGACAAAGACAATCACTACATCGATACGATGGATGTTTACTTTGTCTTAGACGATAGCCGTTGGTCTGGGCGCCCTGCGCGCGCGATTTGGAAAGATTGATTAGGAAAAAAAGAAACGAAGCTTAAACATCATTTTTATCATGGGCGCGCGACATTCAGTCTCAGCCTTCTCTCAATTAGGGGGTAATCCATCAAGCGGTCCAAGATTGTGTCACGCCCCCTAACATTAAAATAGAAAAAGGGATCCCCCATGTTTTCCTCCTCACGCAGTGGCTTATCCTCCTTATTTCAAGAGGCCAAGCAAGCCCAAAACCACCTTCACCATGAACTGCCGTATCGAGACTACGATCCCATTGAGCAGGTGTTCGACAATACTCACTCTCGCGGTTTTGGTTTTAAAATCAGTCTCCTTGGGGGCGCTAACGACGATTTAATTCAGTCGTTAAGCCACCTTATGGGGGATTTACCCGCAGGGGATAAATGGGATTATCAAGTGCAGCTTTTTGGTCACAACCGAGTGGCGCACTATCTTGAAGGGAACCAAGCCCTACTCAGTCTGCGGGGCGGTATCTGTCAGAAAATGGCCAACGATGACGCCATTTACGCCCACTACGCGGCGCAACACGGGTTTCTACATAGGCAAAAAAACAATCGCTTTGATTTGCGCGACTACGACGCATTCTTTTTTGTCTCCACCACGGAAAAAGACCCACAAGAGCTGCTTGATGCGAGAATGACTCTAGAAACGGGGCTGGCGCAGCTTGGTTTTGATTTACTGCCCGTCACGCCTGAGGGACTGTTGACCAGCGTCGGTGATACCTTAAACTTTGATAAACGCCAAGACAGACCCAATGAAAAAAGCTACAACCCATTAGAACCTTTGAACCTGCAAGCGTTATCTCCCGATACCGAAGCGTTAACCCATCGTGGTCATATCGCCACCCGTCATACCAATGACCAAGGGGAAGAGGTACGCACACGCCTTGTTCATTTAGGGCTTTCTCGATTGCCTAGTGATTATCGCTTGTACGCCTTACCAGAAGCCTTTTCTTCAATCCGTAATGTGTCGCGTAACATCACTTGCCCTCATCGCGTTACCTTGAGTTTTCGCAATGAGCCAACCGGTAAGCAAAATGCGGATAACGATAACAAGATAAAAGACTTAACCAAGACGGTGAACAGCCAAATGGCGATACTCGCGCCCATGGCTGAAGATGAACTCAAAGAGCGCAAAGCCTTGCAAAAAGGGTTGTTGTCTAAAGAGTTCACCATTGCATCTATGGTGCTCACGGTCTCGCTGATGACCGATAAAACCCACCAGAAAAAAGACACCCAAGCGGCGAAGGAGTCATTTAGCCATGCTGGCCTTGACATCATTCCACTGAAAATGAATCAGCCACAAGCGCTGCTCTCCATGTTGCCTTTTATGATGAGTGAAGGATTATGGAGCGATTGTAAAAAAGCGGGGCGCGTTCGTACCTTAAAGAGCTCTAACCTGGTGAATTTCTTTCCGCTCATCATGGACTTTAGCCAGCTCAAAGGTGGCGTATTGCTGCCCACTATGCGCCAACAAATTTCGTTCTTTAACCCTTTCACCTGTGGCAGTGATAACCAAAACATCGCCCTGACGGGAGGCTCAGGCGCAGGGAAAAGCTTCCTAGTCCAAGAAATCGCTGAAACGGTTTACGCCATGGGCGGTAAAGTGTGGATCCTCGATAAAGGAGCCAGCTATAAAAAGCTGACCCTGAGCCTTGGGGGGACCTACATGACCCACGCCAACATCTTCTTAAACCCGTTCACGCATTTAGGCGCCATGCAAAGTGCTGAGTTTGAGTTTGTGGATGATGACGGCAGACCTGTCGATCCCATGATGGAAGCGCTCGATAATATCACGGCGTTGTTTGCCACCATCGCGTCACCCTACGTACCACTGACGGCGTTTCAACAAAGCGTCTTAGGCGATGCGATAGTGACGGCATGGGAGCGTAAAGGTCATCAAGTCTTGGTGGATGATGTCAGAGACGCCTTGATTGAGATTGCTGGAGAAGAAAGCGACCGACGCATTAAAGACATAGCGGTGCAACTGAAAAAGTTCTGCACAGATGGCATGTACAAAGACGTGTTCAACAAGCCATCCATGCTCGACCCCAATGTGGAAATCACCACGCTTGAACTCGATGGGTTCCCGCCTGCTGTGCTCAGACCCGTGATTTTTGCTCTCATGGTGTCGATTAACCAGCAGATGTACCTGGCTGGATCTCGCTCTACCCCAAAGCTGTGCATCATTGAAGAGGCCTGGAGCCTCCTCTCTGGGGCAAACGAGCAAGCGAGGGAGTTCATCAACACCGGTTATCGCACCGCCCGTAAGTTCGGCGGCGCTTTTTGTACGGTGACTCAAGGGATTGAAGACTTCTTTAGCAACGAGGAAGCCAAAGCCTGCTACAACAACTCAGACATTCACATCATTCTTCGTCAAGGGGAAGGGTTTGATAAGTATCTGCTCCAAAACCCGGATGCCTTCTCACCGTTTGAGCAGCGCATCATTAAAAGCTTCGCCCCGTCTGTTGAAGCAGGATACAGCAGCGCGCGCATCAAAGCGGGTGGCCATGTCACCTATCACCGCTTTTTCGCCTCTCCGCTGAAACGCGCCATGTTCTCAACCGAGCCTAAGGAGTTTGAGTATTGTGAAAATCTTTATAAACAAGGCCAATCACTGGAGCGCGCCATTGAGCAAACCTCCAGGCACTTTTATGGCAAAGACATTGACGCCTTTAATCAAGCCATTGGGGCAAGCACTTAGTTTGCTGCCTTTTATCCTCGCAGCAGGCATGGCCACTTTTAACGCTCACGGGAAAGCGCTGGGGCAAGTCGCCCCGGTCTTCCCTATCGGTGAAATCGACATGCTGGAATGGATACACCAAAGACTGAAAGGGTTTGAGGCCAGTGGTCAATTGGCGGACATGCAAAACGAGTTCACTGAGCGCGCCCTGCAAAGCATTGAAAACCCGCCGCCGGTTGCAGGCTTAACCACCACAACCGATCCCCGCACCTTTTACGTAGATCCAAGCATCACTCTCCCTAAAGACATCATCGCCCCCACCACGGGGGCCGTGATTGCCAAAGCGGGCACCAGAGTGAACCCCTTTGATAGCCGCACTTGGCCAAAGGTAGACGGTCAAGACGTTCTGCCTCTATTTGAGCTCAGTAAGGTACTGGTCTTTTTTGATGCCAGAGACGCGCAGCAACGAAGGTTCGCCAGCGAGTATCAAAACGCCAAGCCAATCAAGTGGGTGCTGACGGGAGGCAGCCCGAATAAAATGGCGACCTTACTTGATGCAAGAATGTATTTTGCGCAGCAAGGCCACTTAACCCAATCGCTTAACATCACTCACGTCCCGGCCATTGCCTATCAAGATGGCACGCGCTGGCGCATCGATGAAGTGAACGTATCGGGTTTGCAGCCCTTGGAAGTAGAGCAATGATAATGAAATGGCCTTAGAAGTGCGCGCCTCCCCTTGATCATGCTTCCAATATCACTTCTTTTTCTATTAACCAAGCTCGCTTTTGGCTGCGATAATGTGGCGAAGCCTGTTGTCGAGACAAAAGGAGTCCCACGCTCTGCGTGGAAAAAGGACCCCACCATGACTCAACGACACTTGCGTTTACTGTTGTGCTGCCTATTGGTTTTTATTGCCCCATCAACCCTAGCAGCCAGTGCGGCGTGTAAAAGCCGTTTTATTAACCCCATTACCGATATTTGTTGGGATTGTTTGTTCCCGATGACAATAGGCTCATCCACAGTCATGCCGTCCAAATATCCAGACACCAATAACCCCACAATGCCTATCTCTTATTGCCCGAAACCGCCGCCTATCTTTGTGCAAATCGGCATCAACATTGGCTATTGGGAGCCTTATGCCTTAACCGATATCACGCGCGTCCCTTATTGTATGGTGAACATGGGCGTGCAAATGTCAGGCGCCAACACTCAGCGTATCGGTGGTCGCGTGACCGCTCGTGACAGTGACAGCAGTGACGGAGGTTTTTATCACGCCCATTGGTATAAGTACCCCATCATTTATTGGCTACAACTGATGCAATCCACCGCCTGCATGGCCACAGATGTGTTTGATGTTGCCTACATGACGGAAATTGACCCACTTTGGGACGACGATGAGTTATCCCTCATTCTCAATCCCGAAGCGTTACTGTTTGGTAACCTAGTGGCTCAGCTTGCGTGCGTGCCCGAAGCCATGTTGACCTCCACTAACACGGCCTTACCTATTGATGCGTTATTTTGGTGTTTAGGCTCACAGGGCAGTGCCTATCCGCTTACTGGCACCACCAACTATCGAGACACGCCCATCCAGGCGGCGACACTCTTGATGCAAAAGCTTAACTACAAACTGCATCGACAAGGGATCATCTGGGAGACGCGCGGCGAAGATGGCGCGATTTGTTATCAATATCCCGATCCTATTTTGCCAAAATCTCGTTATCGGTATCAAATGTCGGGCCCTATTCCCGATGCCGCCTGGTGTCACCCGTACACCACCACGACCACGCTCTGGGAAGCCGGCCATGACAATCCGGTCACAGGGGATAACTTTGGTTTTGTACAATGGCGAAAGCGCAACTGTGTCTTTTTATAAGGTGACGCGATGATGCCCAGACCTACCCACAAAAATGAGACTGACCTATTCATTGCCAGTCACCCTGACTCCCTTACCGATTTTTTAAAAACAGATCTCGCCAACCACAAGCACATTTACTGCTGTTTCTCGCTCTCGCAGTTTTGCTTCTCGTTTTGTCGCGATCTCAATGCTCGTCAGGTGCTGTCAATCAGCTGCCAAAACGCTCACACCCTCTACCCACCCTTTCAGCGGCCATAATGAAGAGGTTACTATGACCATTCCATCTTTTGAGAGCACCTTTAGGCGCTCTCTTGTTTTTCTGTGTTTTTTTATCGCGTTACCCACCCAAGCTTACACGGAGCAAGAGCTCAAAGCTTTTGCCAAGCTTGAGCAAAAAATGACTCAACAACCGGAGGCGGCGAAGGCGTGGCCTACGGACGACATACAAAATAAAGCCCAGGCTTATCGAGAAGAAGCGCTGACTCTCAGCCGCAAGGTTCAAGAGTTGATAAAAGAAGAGACTCTTTCCCCCTTGCTAGGAAGACAAAAGCCCACGCGCCACCCTGACCAAGCCCCAAAAGGGGTGATGGTGTTTGTGTCACTCACCATGCCCAAGACCGCGCTCAAGCAGCTTCTGATGCAAAGTGAACACTTAGGCGTGCCACTGGTGATACGCGGTGTCTTACCCGAAGGTTTTCCGGCCACGGTCAAGCGGATCGAGGCCTTGATACGCTCACCCAATAAGGCGCCCATTCAAAGCGGCTTTTCCATCAGCCCCGATTGGTTTAAGCAATTTGATATTCACCACGTACCGGCCTTTGTTTCGGTTAAAAAAAACCGCTGCTTACCTAAGCAGCCTTGTAAAACCAGTGACTACGACATCCTTTACGGCAACATTTCACTTTACCAAGCTCTGGATTACCTCGCTGCCGGGGATGCGCAGCAAAACATTCACCCGCTGCTGCGCACGCTCTATTCCCAATAACCCTCTCTCGCCCCAATTTTTGATGAGGTGCTCTATATGCGCATTGACCTTTGGACTGCGCTCACGCTCAGTCTTTTATCCACTATCTCGCTTGCCAGCGAACAACACACTTTTACCGAGAGCGCTCATTGGGCGAAACAAACGGCAAGCCAAGCGCTCACGCCTCATGCCCTCCCGCTCAATGTCGATGACTATTGCAAAGACGCCACGTGTCGAAAAGAGATCCGCAGTCCAAAAGAATCCACACTGTCAGACAGTGAGATCAATGCACAAAAAGGGACAGAGTTTGTGACCAATGAACTGGCTCAAGACATCAACGCGAACTTCAATAAAGGTCGACCCGATGTTAAATACGACCCGGCGATGCGCTTTGCCTTACTTGGCCAAGAGAATGCTTTTGAAATCACTCATGGCATCTCAAATGCCTATGTCGATTGTGATAGCGGCTCCCAGTGCCTTATCGAACACATTCCTAAACAGTGTCATCGTCCAACGAATAACAATGTGCCTTGTACAAAAGTTCCCGTTGCCTCCGTGAGCACCGGTGAGGTGAGCTACCGCTGTCCATCCGGTTGGACACAACAAGGGAGGGATTGCCAACGCCCCCTCCCACAATGCCGATACAATAATGACAATTACGTAAGGCAATCAGGGACTAGAAGAGGTTTTTCGGGATTAGAAACCACGTATTTTTGGGATGGAAAGATAGTCTCTCCCAACCAAGGCTACACGCTTGGCGAGTTAATACATACCATCAACTTAAACTGGCAATGGAGCGCATACTGGCATAAACGCTACCAGATTTGTCGACCCACCACACAAACGAAAAAAGCCACATTGAGCTGCTCAAACGGATTCTCTTTATCCGGGGGGAACTGCATCAAGAACAATATGACCTGGCGAACACAATGCAGCCTGATGAACTCGTGCAATGTCACTAGCCAGCAATGTCTTGAAGGCCGAGCCACACGCTCGGTGAATGGCATTCCCACCACGCTCAACTGTTGGAAATATCAGGTTAACCATCGTTGTGACCGCCCTGACACCTGCGCGGACCTCCCGAAAGACTGTACGACTCAAACTCGACATTGCAGCCTGAAGCAAAATGGGGTGTGCGTCGAGCAAGAGGTCACAAAGAGCTGTGCTGAGAAGACATGCCGAGCCACTGACCTGCAATGTGGTGAGCACTCCTTCTGTCTTGACGGAGAGTGCTATGTGCCCGAGCCCAAACTTAACGGCAACTTTGACAAGTCCGTCGCCGCGCTAGCGGGGCTTGCCGAAGCCGTGAAAGACATCGGAGACCCACCCAAAATATTCACGGGTAAGCCGATGAAGTGCAATAAGAAACTCGCGGGTTTTAACGATTGTTGTAAAGACTCAGGATGGGGGCAAGGATTGGGAGCGAAATGCAGCGAAGCGGAAGAAGCGCTGGGGAAAGCCAAAGAGAAAGGCTTAACCCTGTACGTGGGGCAATACTGCGCCAAGAAAGTGCTGGGTGTCTGCACACGTAAAAAGCGCAGTTACTGCGTTTACGACAACAAGCTGGCCAAAATCATTCAAGAGCAAGGCTCTATTCAGCAACTGGGTAAACGGTTAGGCAGTGCAAAAAATCCCACCTGCGCCGCCATTACTCCCGAAGAACTGGGTCAAATCAACTTTGAGCACATTGATTTTAAAGAGTTCTACCCAGAAATGCGAGCCAACACCAACCTCCCCAACTTTGATGAAATCAAGAAACGACTTCAAAGTGCCACGGGCGGATAACCACCTCGACTGAACCAAGGTCTATGATGATGAAAAATCCACTGCTTTGCGTCATTACCCTAACGCTGCTTGCCCACCTCCCACCCACTCTGGCTCATGAAACCCCTCTAGGGTGGCGATGGTACAACGAGCCTAAGGCAAGGCCCGACAAACCCAAACCTAAGCCGCTACCAAGCAACACGCAAACCACAGTATCAAGCCCTAAAACCCTATCGGCCACCGAACAGATGGACTGGTTTCACTCTGTGCATATTGAGGCGCAAAACGACGCGGTCATTCATCCCAAAGATAAAGACAAGCTCGCGAAGTTTTTAGCGTTAAATCATTTTATCACGGACCAAACCGACCAATTGGGCATGACCTTTAAAGCGCTGCTGCTCGAAAGACCGGAGTTTTCTTACACCAAAGACCATCCGACCGAGCAAGCAGCAAGACAGGTGTATTTAGAGTTAGAGGAGAAGAAGAAAACCGCGGCGGTTGAAAATATGAAGCAAGACGGATGGGGCTTTTTCTTTGTCTATGACGGGGAAGATACACTGAGCCAGCAACTCGCCCCATCCATTCAAGCGTTTGCTGACCGATACCATTTTGAGCTCCTTGGGATCAGTAATGACGGAACCTTCATCACTCACCTCAAAGAAAACCGCCACAATCAAGGCAAAGTCTCGGTGCCTTTTACGCCCGCCTTAATTTTGGTGCAGCCAAGCACTGGAGAGATGAAGCCACTGGCGTACGGCTGGATAAGCCAAAATGATTTAATTGGACGCTTTTACAACGTCGCCACCAATTTTGAGCAATCGGATTTTTAAAGCAACTTCGTCCATGCCGCTCTCTTAAAGGATGTTCACTCTCTTTTATTTCTTCCTAAAACGTCAGGAGGCGCTATGCCATTTTTTCGTACCCTTGTGCTGGCTTTTTTGATTCATGCAACCACCGCACATGCTGCTATGCAAAACCAATATGCCCTGGTGTTCTTTTTTGAAAGCACCTGCCCGTACTGCCATAAGACAGCTCCTAAAATCACTCGCCTTGGCGAACGATTTCAATTACCGGTTTACGCCTTCTCTGTTGATGGTCCAGGCATTCTAGGGTTTGAGGTCCCTATTCCTGTCACACCAGAGATAGGCAAAACCTTTTTTCCAGGCCAGAGGAAAACGGTCATGCCTGCGACCTTTTTAATGAACGTCAACAGCCGTAAATTCTCACGTCTGAGCATTGGAGACGTCCCAGAAAGCACGCTGGCTCATAGCATTCAGAACGCCCTTAACGATCCGCGTGTGCAGGAGGCGCTGCAATGAAGCGATCACTTTTCCACCACTTATCCACCGTTTCGGTGCATAAGCGAGTTATTCCTTTCGTTCTTATCAGCTTATCAAGCGCTAGCCACGCCGACACCAACCACTCACTGGCGCGTTTTTTTGATAACTCAGGGTATAACGCCAACGTCTCAAACCCAACGGCTTACCAAGGGCAGTCGGCCAACTACTACACCGGTGGCAGTTTGTTTGTGCGTAATCAAATTGTCGATGCACAATTGGTCAGCGTCACGGTCCCTTCAATCAGTACGGGATGCTCTGGCATTGATATGTTTATGGGAGGATTTTCACACATCAGCTCAGACCAACTGGTGAAACTGGGCAAAGCGATTATTCATAATGCTCCTCCTTTTATTGTCAATTTAGCCCTGCAAACCTGGGCGCCGCAGCTCAAACAAAACCTGGATAATCTCCAAGCCAGGCTCGACAAATATCTCAATCAATCGGTGAACTCTTGTGAAGCCGCGCAAGCGTCCATCGGTGGACTGGCCGCCTTTGCTTTGCCCGCCACCAAAAAGCACGTCTGCGCGGCCCTCGGCACACAAAACAATGCCTTCTCGGATTGGGTGCAAGGTCAGCAGGAATGTGGCGCAGGAGGCAAAGCGGCCGGTCAATTAGCGAACGCCAAAAAGGATCCAGCGCTAAAAGATATGACCCAAACCCATCACAACGTGGTCTGGTCTGCGATCATGAATAACGCTTTTTTGTCCTCCGACAAAAATCTAGCGCAATTTATGATGAGCTTGTCAGGCACTTACGTGTACGACAAAGACGGCAACCCGCGTTACTACCCTAGCCTTTTGACCGACAACAACAATCTGGTCAATGTCTTGCTCGAAGGGGGCAAGTCTGACGTTTATCAGTGTCGCAAAACAGCCCCTGATGCGTGCATTACCATTACCAAGCGCAATAACCTCTCCATCACTCAAGCCAACGGGATTCAAAACCAGATACGCAAACAACTGGACTCGATACTGCAAAAGATAGCCACCGACCAAAGACTCACGCGTCAACAAGAGGGCTTTCTGGAGCTGATTCAAACGCCGGTACTCAAGTTCTTTATTGACGACTTATCCGCCAAGCAACCCCCCGATACCAGCAACTACTCGCGAATGATAGCGGTGGAGCTGCTTAATCAGTACCTCGTGAGCATGTTAAATGTTGCCAGCCAATCCTTAGCCAACACCAACAACAGCCAGGATGACATCGCCCTCATCACTCGTGATATCGATAACGCCAAACGCTTTACCGCGGGGCTTGCCGATAAAGCCATTGAAGCGCTCAACAAACGCAATCAACTGATTGATTCGCAGAGAAAAACCGCGCTGCAAAGCACAAATGAAATCAGCACGACCACCAAACCTGCGCAAGCTTATGGGAACTGACCTATGATACTCGAATATTACACTTACACTTCCGGCGAAGTGGTCAACAAAGCCTTTAATGCGCTGGCCACTTTTTTTAGAACCAATACCTTTGGGGATTACTTACAGATGTGCATGATGCTGGGGCTTGTTACCAGTTTGTTTATCTTCATGCTGTCACGGAATCCCAAAGACCTCATCAAATGGATGGTGGTGTTCTTTGCTGTGCCCCTGTTTCTAATCAATATGAAAGCCGACATGCTTATCATCGATAAGACGCAACCGGGTAAGGCTTACAAGGTGGATAATGTCCCTTACCTCGTGGCCGTGCCTACTTACTTTTTCTCTTCTATCATGGTGGGGATGGCCGAAGGCGTGGAAGGCATTTTCACCACCTCTGACGATGAGCGTTATGGTCGGACTGGGATGCTGTTTGGCTCTGAGCTTTATCAGCTCTCAAGACAATCCAGAATCAATGAGTTGGCGCTACAAAAGCTCTGGCGAGACTACTTTCATAACTGCATGATTGGGGATGTGAGAATCAACGGGAAATACACCTGGGATGAACTCTTTGCCGCGCCTGATATTTTTGCCTTTCTAGACGGCGTTAGGCAAAGCCCACTGCGCGCCCTTTTTCTTGATGAAGGGGGCGGTCAAAGCACCTACAAGCGGTGCGAAGAAGCCTACCCTATCATCAAGCAGCGCTTTAATGATGCCGCAGATAAAAACATGAGTTTGTTAGCGCATCAATTGCTCGGCAAAGACGCGGACCGTTATAAACCCCAAGTGGTGCAATCGTTGCAGCGCAGCTACAACAAATTTTTTGCCATCAGTACCAGCGCGTCCAACACCATCAAACAAAATATGTTGATGAACGAGCTGCGCTATAACCTTGATAGCCTAGACCCAACGCAAGCCGCGCTCAATTACGCCTATACCACCAACAAACTGCAAACCACCTCGATGTGGGCGTCATTGGGCTTAATGGCGAGAGAATACTTGCCGATGCTCCATACGATGATGTTTATGTTGTTCGCGTGTTTGGGCTTCTTTGTTGCCGGGGCGGCAGTCATTCCTGGCTTAACCATGATGGTGCTCAAAAACTATTTTGGCACGTTTGCCTTTTTGGCCACTTGGCCAGCCTTGTTTGCCATCATCAACGGCTTTCAGCTTTGGGGGCTGGAGTCTCTGTCTACGGATGTCTCGGGGAAGTTCGGAGGGCTGGTGCTCTCCAACGCGAATACCGCGGATGAGCTTCACAGTCGCTTCGCCTGGATGACCGGTATCTTGATGGTAGCCGTCCCTATGATAGCCAAAGGGATTTTAAAAGGCGGTCAAGAAGTCCTGTCGAGCATGAACTATCAGCTATCGAGCATGATTAACTCGACCAATGCTAGAGCCAGTGCTGCGGCTTCCACGGGTAATCTGGATTTTGGCAGTATGCAGATTGACAACCACAGCATGAACAACACGCATGCCAATAAGTTTGATACAAATACCCTAACCAACCAGGGCCACACCTACACCCAAAACCCAGACGGCTCGGTGACCACACAACACGGAGATGGGCGCACCACCTACGACAGCTCACAAACCACCAGTCGCGGCAACATCAGCGCCAACACGCAAAGCATGCTGCAAGAGAGTGTGGCGAATGCCCGTAGTCACACAGCGCAAAACCTAGAGCAAAATAGCACCCAACTGGGTCAAACTATCCAAGGAGGCGCCGCGCTGAGCGACCGCTGGCATGACAGTGTGAGTAAAAACCTGGCTTACGGTGAAGGCAGCACCAGTGGCTTTAACACTCAAGTCAGTCAAGGCATGAATGACATGCAAACGGCAGTGAACAGCGTAAGTCAACAAACGGGTTGGACGAAAGACCAATCACAAGCTTACCTGCAAAGTGTCTATGGCGGCTTCGAGGGCGGCGTAGGCACAGGCAAAGGGGCATCGCCATTCAATTTAGGCGCCAGTGGCGGTGTGAAATGGTCTGATGATGAACGTACGGCTTACAGCAAGATGAATACCGAGCAAAAGCAGCAGCTTGAGCAAGCCACGAAACAATACACCGAAGGGGCCAATGCCGTGACCAGTGCCGGTACGCAGGTGGATAATAAAGACACCCGAACTTCGGTTGAGCAGTTTGCGCATGATTTTGCGATTAACGCCAGCAACACCAAGTCTCTTGGTGCTAGCGTGATGCAAAGCCAATCGGACTTGAACGCCCTATCGAATACTCAAACGCGCCTAGACTCTGGCAGTGCCAGCTTTACGGCCAACGCGATTCAAGGCTTCCAGAATTACCTAGAAAAACAGTTAGAACAACCAGACGTCCAACGCCTAATGACCGCCCATCAACCGGAAGATATTGCCGATGCTAAAAAGTCTTGGCAAGAATTCACTCGCACTGAAGCGTTCGCCACCATGGCGGGGCTCGATGGTGATGCGGCAAAAATTGTGGGCAAAATGAACCAAGCGCACCAAGCCACCACACCGACAGGGCCACTTACCCTCTCACCGGAGCAAAACAACACGATGGAGAAAGAATGGGGGAGTACCGTCGATACCGTGGCTGCTACCCGCACGGCTATGCTGCACAACAATGAAACGGGCGGACTGTTTAATCAAGAGCGCTTTGATGGTGTCACCGATGAAGTGAGGTATCAACAAGAGGAGGCGCAGAAACCCATCAGCAAACCTGAGCCGATGATTAAACTGACCATCGCGTCGCAAGTCGAAGAGGAGGTCACTCCACCCGAAAGGACGGAATACGTCACCTCCGACCAAGCCTATCCATCAGCGCCAAGATACACAAAAAAACCGAAAGCATAATATTGATCTCGATTCATAAAATAGAACTTTATGCACCACCTAGGTGCTGGTATTATGAACAGGGTTCTAAAGGGAGAGTGACCATGAAAACTGTCTTACCATTACTGCTACTTACCTGTGCGAGCGTGCAAGCTCAACCCCGCTCTCCTGAGCTCACTCAACTGCTGAGCGAGATACACGAGCAGTACGAGCTCGCGGTAATAAATAAAAGACCATATTCCCAAGACCTGCCAGACATCACCAAACTGCCCTACTTCTTGCAGCACATTGATGAAACAGACACTGTGGGATCCATACGCTTAAACGCCTACCTACAAGGTTTGCAATCCGCGTATTTTTATAGTGCTTACCGCCAGCAAAAATTAGGGGGCAATAACTGGTTTTGTATGCGCGATACGATGGCGCTCGATCCAAAGCGTCACCCTGAGTTCCTTGAAGAAATGATTTGGACGGTGCTTGAGAAGACAGCCAAAAACGATCCAAGAAAGTTTAGAAGAGATAATTACGCCGGCTCCTTCAGCGCGACTCTTGATTACATTATTGGATATGGATTACAAACCGAATACCCTTGCTACAGCCCTATTCCTAAATCGTTACAATTTAACGGTTGGAAATATTAATCTCGGCACAGCTATTTCTAGAACGAAGTGGCCCATTGTTAGTTTCTTCGAACAAATTTGTCTTTTTCAATCAGTCGCAATTTACCCAGATATTGCTCATAGGACGGAAGTGTTTTTTTAGAAACAATTAAAGCGTTACGACCTTTAAACATCCGAGGAGATAGGACATTCTCGCCTGAAACCTATCGAAAAACACTAAAAATATCTGTTAGTTAAATCATCATCTAACCTGTCGTTTTAAATCTAATGGACCGTTGAATTGAGCAGCCTTCGGCTTGTATTTAGAAGTTATTCGCAAAAGCGAATCGATGGAGAAGTTTTTTCGGGGCATATGAGTAGAGTTCATAGCAATCTGGACGAAAGAGAAGGCTGGTAATGAAACATAAACTGTTTAGCGTAACCGATTGGTCTAAATATCAAATCATAAAGGCAATGGACGCAAATTCAGCTGTACAAAGAGCACATTCAAGAAAAAACTATACGTTGATTCCTTCAAATGAACTTACAGAGTATACCGTAACCAATGTGATGTGCTGCGAATATAGTGGAGCTCTCAAGCATCGCTTGGATGCCTGCATAACTGATATAGATAGAATTTTATTGATGGATATGTCACCAGAAACCCAGCATTATCAGATAAGCTAACTACTCTTGAACTTGAACAATAAGACTAACAGTTTCATATTCTTTTGGGTTGGGTAGTTTGATATATGCTTCTTCGCAAGCCTCTCGACTTGGTTCATTCGGGTTTTTGTCTTAACTGAACCATCGTAATCAATTGAAACAACAAAACGACAGTTTTTAGTCTAGCCATTTTTATGGATTAAAAGTGTCTCACCCAGACGATTAAAAGCTTCGACTATCGCTCTCGCAAGTTTGAGCAAATGTGTTGACGTTATTATTTCTAATTCAGACTGAATCCCTAAAAGAGCTATTCCTTCCAAAATTTGTTGCCATCCGTATTAATCCTTTACACTCAGGCGGAATGGGATTTCCCTCATCTCAACCAGCGACAGCTCTCACAGATTTAAAACACAGTTCAGAGACCTCTTCCTTTGTCATTTGGCCTTCTAATTCTCGAAAAATGGAATTCTTACTCATTTCGCGATACTTCACGATAAAAACCTATATAAGCAAGAGGTTGTATAGTGTTAGTCTGCTTTAATGGCACCGTGTCCAGCCTTTGAACTGATATAAAAATGGACTTGGTGAACTGGCCTGTAACAAGACGCTAAGAAGAAGAATTAGCAACACGTGACATGTTTACTGTGCGCTGCGTTAAGTATTTACGGTAGTACACGAGAGCCTTAGCATTGCGCGCCACACCTTAAAAAACTACGCCTTTTGGGAGAAAATATGAAGTTTTACAAAGCAGATGAATATCAAGCATCTTGTGAAGCTCTATATCGTAAGTACGAACTTGAGATAGCTGCTTTGATTTCAGACGCAGTGATTGAGCATGTTGGAGCTTCTTCTATACCTAATGCTGTATCGAAAGGTGACTTAGATATACTCGTCGGTGTTAACGGAAGCAAATTAGAGAAAGCAGTAAAGCTGCTTTCTACCTTAGGCTTCAACGAAAAATCCAATACGTTAAGAACTCCAGAGCTTTGCATGCTGGAAAGTAATTCAGGTGAGGACGTAGCTTTCCAGGTTGTGGCGAATGGTTCGGAGTTTGACAGCTTTGTGGGGTTTAGAGACAAACTCCGCGAAAATTCTGATTTAGTTCAACAGTACAATGAACTGAAAATGTCTTGCACAGGTTGGTCTCCTCATGAATACCGCCGAAAAAAGGCAACTTTTATAGAGCGCGTGTTAGGACAAGCCTCGCATCAAATATGAAGTGCAACAGTTTCTACAAATGGGCTTCACTATCAAAACTGGACATCGAGTTAGGTGAATTTACATACTTTTAGTTATTCAGTGACTAATTTAGAGCATCCGCTAACAATTTTTTGCCCCAAAAACACTTAGATCAAATACTCTACACAATTAAGAGGGCGTGCGTTTATCCTACTAAAACTTATTCGATTGAGCTGATAACTCATCATTCCTGTTATTAGGCGACATCTTGTAATCTAACTTCCCTTTATGTGGCACAACGTATTGATTGTCAGTTGAGTTAATATAAAGATGAATGCATAACCAAAGGATAAAACACAACAATTTTTCGTCTAATAAGCGTTATATGCCAGTGCCTCAAAAAACGTGATATTATCTATCTCAATTAATGATTGATAGACATAAATGCATGAATAACCAAGCCATTGCTAATAAATATCAACAACTTAGACGTGCTGTGTTGGCTCAAGCTCAAAATGAGTTTGAGCAATTCGAGGCTGATTTTATTGGTCATATTGATTTAACTGAAATCACGGAAGATGCTATCCGTTCTCAAGACGAATGGGATATACCGGTAAATCGTCAGATAGGATGGGATTGGCGACAGGTACGAGACCAATATCGTAGAGATCATATGGCTAGGGTGGAGCTTGCTGTTTGGCACGGTGAAGAGCTCTGCGGTCTCATGATCGGAAAAGCCAGCGAAGGGAAATTGGTTGTTAAGATCAATTATATTCAGGGTGGTGAAGTTGAAAACCCTTTGAAAGGGTATATCGTTCCTATTGCTTCACGCTGTGCCGAGCTGTTTGCTGTTGCTATTGAGGCTGATTGGATTGGTATCCAAGATCCAATTGATGACGATGACTTATTAAACTACTATCGTGAGTTGGGTTTCGATGAAAGTGATCCATTTGACCCTAGGAATAATGCATTGTTTAAACGTGTTGTAGTAGATGAAGATTAAGCCGCTTTCCAACTTAGTGATGATCGGTTATAGTTAAGGAAACTAAGGGGGCTATTATGTTGACTGTAGCAGCAAACAAAACAAATGATGTGAACGTAGATAAAGCTATCAAGCGTATGCAAGCTCACGCTTCTAAAAGTAAATCATCGTTTGGTAAAGCTTTGAAGGTAAAGGCTCCTAAATCTGCTTATGGACGTCTCGCCGGACCTGCCAAAGCATAGATAAATTCAGATATTAAGCATCGCAATAGCGGTGCTTTTTTTATGCCTGAAAATGGCATACAAGCGTTTAAGACGGATTCCCAACGCTTGGCATTTTCGGTTTGATTCAGCTTTAGTGTTTACGGCACAATATTTTAGGTTAGGTGGTAGCGTTGCTCACCACTTAACGCGGCTACAATTCAGTAAGGTTCAATATGCAGAATGTGGATTATCATTTAAAGTTTTATAGGAAGTTCTTCTATTCAAAACGATTTTTGAGCTATATGACTTGGATTCATTCTGGGTGTTTTGCTGCTAGTTTTGCCTTTTTCTTGGCTCTTTTTAGTGTTGGGAAACCAGAAAATTTTTCGAGTTTTCTTGATGTATCAGGCTTTATGTTTGCCATCTCGTTAGTGGCGAATATGATTGCTACTTTAGTATGTATATGTGGTCAAAGAATACCTAGAGTAACAGCAAAACTGGTTAAATCTGGTTTGTTTCTAATGTTACCGTTACTTGGTGTTACTTCAATGACAGTTGGAGTATTGACCATGATCTGTCACTTTTCAGTCTCATATGCAGTTCTACCAAGTGTATTAATAATTCTCAGTGTAAAAGGCTTACTCAAATCTATCTCAGTGCTATCGTTAAACCAGAATGAGTTTGATGAAGTGTACAGTCGTCAAGAATAATTATAACAAGAGACTATGGCGTCAAGATACTTTTTCTAATCTTAGTACATTACGTTAGAGTCTTTGTTCTAACGTGCTTTTGTCCAAGGACGTGCTGGTGCTGATCTCTGCAAACTGATCTCTGCAAACACGGCTTTGCCCCCAAAACGTGCCAGCTCGATTTAGGGCCGATAAATTTCGTCCCTGATTTATCGGCACTGCCCGAGCGAACGGAAGTAAAGATTCGGTGAGCGATTTCTCCCATTTTCGGTCAAAAATGGCATACCGCTCTAAAATCATCGCTTGTATTGTTATGCAGTCATGCAAAGAAACCGAAACTGTTTACACACAGAGTTTTTCTACTAGCTCAGCAAAAGACGCATCGATAGTATGACCCGCTGTGTCAATCTTGATGACATCTGTTTTCCACTTGTCGTAGTGGCGATTCTGTACCTGTTGCCAATTTGGTAGATTTAGGTTCTCAATTTCATTATCTCGTGTCTTAACTCTGTGCTCGTGCTCAGTGAGATCTGAGCACACAACCTCGATATTAACGAAATTAGCCCCTGTACTTTTTGCAACATCTTGCCATTCGTGTCGTGTTAGCTCTATTGGATTACAAGAGTCTGAAATAGAGCTAATCCCGAGAGCCAAATTATCTCTAATTATTCGGTAACTTAATCTGTACCCCTCCCCTTCAACTTTGAAACTACATAGATCTCTAAGCCCCTGCTCGAAGGTGTCGATACGCACATACATTGCGCCTGTACGGCTAGCAAGTAACTTAGCCAGTGTAGATTTTCCTGAAGCTGGAAGACCTGAAAATATGTACAAAGTAGGAGTGCTCATTTCGCCTCTTTTCCTTCTGTTTCTTTACGCAATTAGTGAACACAAGCCCGTATTTAACAGTACTGATGAACAGTATGGCAGAGTTACCTACAAACTCTACCAGATATCACCTAATGCATGGAGTTGAATAATCTGATGAAAATTCTGAATAGGTTGAATCCAAGACTATCGGTCTAGGATGAAAGCTTTTGTCCATTTTCTATCACGAACGGCATCATTTGAAGTGGTGTCGTTCTGCTACTTGGGAGATGGTAAACTCTTTGATGGGTAGGTTTCGTCCTAAGCTTCAAACTCAGATCTGCCCCAAACTGCGTTGGAGTAGAAGCTCTACTATTATTGATAACCTGTCTTTTCTCATATCTAATCTAATGCCATCACAGCTAGTTGATCGACCTGAATGTAAAGCAAGGTATGCTCTTGTGAAACAGCTAATGGGTGCATAAAGCCTTGTTTTTTAATCTGCTATAATGGTAGCAAATAATGCCAAAAAAAACCTTAATTTGTCACTATAGTAGCAATGGAGACCCGTCACAGTGATGGAATTTTTTGTCATTCGTGTTAATGAAGTAATGATTGTCATTACTCTATATTTGCTACAATAATAGCAATTAGACTATGATTGGCGTTATAATTGATACCATAATAGCAACTTACGAGGCATGTATGTTATCTCTTTATACCGCTTATGATTTGCAGATGGAACTCAAAGAGTTTATCAAGTCTGCTCGGAAAAAAGATAAACTCAGTGTTCAGAAGATGGCCGATCTCTCTGGCGTACCTTACGCGACGATCCGAAAGTTTGAGTCATCTGGCAACATCTCATTGCGTCAGTTCCTCATGCTTTATGAGACAGTCGGTGACTTGAAAAAAGTGAAAGAGCTAACAAAGTCGTCTGAGCCTGAATTTAAATCAATAGAGGATGTGCTTCGACATGCTTAAATCAGCCCTAACCGTAAAACGAACGCTTAGCACAGGTGAAAAGGTATTTGTCGGCAAGCTAGTTGAAAATAGTAAGCAAAGCTTCTTTCAATTTGATGAGGCTTATTTAGGCGCTCACTCAACCTCTCTGGCTCCGTTCAATTTAAAGGCTGATACGAGCCTACAAGTTGCGCCTAGAGGGCCGCATTACGGCATTCATGGGGTATTTGGAGATAGTCTCCCTGATGGTTGGGGCCTTTATCTCATGGATCGTGTATTTAGACAGAACGATCATAACCCAAAGGAAGTTACCGCCCTAGAGCGTTTGGCTTATCTGGGTGACAGATGCATGGGGGCGTTGAGCTATGAGCCTGAATTAGATTTACTTGATGAGTCCAAGGAGTCGATTGATATCATTACCCTTGGCCGAGCTGCGATTGAAGAGTTTGAAGGCACCGAGTCTGCTTTGCTTGAGCACTTGATGAATACTGGTGGTTCGGGTGGTGCTAGGCCAAAAATGAACGTGACACGTTTATTGAATGGGCAATATTCAACATTAGATGACGCACTAGGAACAAAGCTTATCGTAAAACTGACATCTGAAAAGTTTGACTTGAAGCACTCTGAATCATTAGTCGAATATTGCTACATGCAGATGGCCCGTAATGTCGGCATTGAGGTTCCTGACTTTGATTTAATTGATGCAGGTAATGGACGATTTTGGCTAGAGCAGGAACGATTTGATTGCACCGAGCAAGGCGGTCGAATCCATATGATTTCTGCGTGTGGGTTGTTAGATGCACCGTTTCGAGAGCCTTCTTTGGACTATGTGGATTTAGTTAAAGCTACGCGCATCATGTGTAGTGTCACTGAGTCTCAGAAGCTCATTAAGCGCTGCATGTTTAATTACCTAACTGTTAACCAAGATGATCACAGTAAGAACTTCAGTTTCCTTGCCAGTGACGCCGATAACTGGACGCTATCGCCTTTCTACGACATTGTTTACAACCCTAACCCTTACAAAGAGCATATGACGGCATTTGGTGGTAATGGCCGAACGCCAAAGAACGCACTAGACCAGTTAGCTGCTCAGTCGGGGTTGTCATCAAAGAAAGCGATTATGGTTATGGCTGAGGAAATATTTGAAACAACACGCTCGTTTAGTCTTGAGGCCAAACACCTGGGCTTGTCCCCTAATCTAATCAAGGAGATTGATAAGGATATGGTAGAAAAATTTAAGGCGCTGTAAGTGTAGGATGAATCAAATTCGCCATGACTTTGTAGATGATTTGAGGGTTTTACAGTGGCTGAGGTTATTCGAGTTAATCTGTAATATAAAGTTCGTAACAAGGTTTTGTCCAAAGATTAGTTTCAGTTATATCTGTCATGTTAATGCATACGGCAATCGTTTACGCCTCGTTATTCATTCGTAACTTGCCATCTTTCTTGTTGTGTCTGTGAAGTTGTCTGATACTTCGATACGTTTCATTGCGATGTTCATGGTGGGTTCGATTTTTTTAAGACGTGCTATATCACTGGCTATTCGTTTGCAGCCTAAAAACAAGATGCCATCGAGTGGTGTTATGACATCTCCAGCCTTGAGGCAACCAACGAGGGAGGTGGCAGAGAGTGGTGTTTTTGTCCCAGCAACGTAGCGGGTTGCCACAAACTCATTCGTATAGTGGATTTCTCTTGGTAACATTTGTTCGCTTTTAGCGTAAATCATTCCGCTTTGTTTACCATTAATAACTCGATGCTCTTTATACACTCGTGTTTCCTCGCCTATGGTGGCCATAGCTTGTGGTGCGCGGGTGATGAATAAGCGAAAAGGTAGATCTTCACTTGTGATGTAATCGACAAGGTTAAACGCTAATCTTGCTCTCGCGATCTCTCCGAGTGGTTTGTCACGACAGATTTGTAGAACCTGATCCCATTGGCTGGTCAGTCGAGTGCTTTCTTTATCGCTTCTAACTTTAACCTTTTGAATATCGTAGTGAATTATCTTTTCCATGGTTGATTTGGCCTTCCGTTTTGCTTGCTTCGTTAAATTCCAACCTAACATTATGTTTTTATAACAAATTATAAGCAGTTATCCACAAAGTTTGGACGTGACCTGTCTAAAACCTTCGTAGGTTGAGTTTATGCTCCTGGTACTAAATAGCTTGAAATCACCTAAAAATGCCGATAATTGTTTTCAAATTGAAGTAAAAAGCGCCAGTGATTCTTGAAGCAAGAATTAGAGCAACTGCCATTGATTTCTTGAGAGGTAATGGGGGTTGGTTAATCTATGCACCCTCGTCAGGGTACCAATAGGCTGATACATACTTATAAGCTCTCATCCGATCCAAATTCACGAGTTGTGATCTGATTTAACTTTTTGGTGAAATTACCTCTGTTAATCCCTAAAACCCTAGCAGCCTTAGACTGATTACCGCGCGTATGAGTTATCAACTCAGTAAACAATATTTCAAACACAGCAGGAGTCACCCAAGACATATCAGGGCTAACTGATTGCTTATCAAACCATGTCGGTTCCAGTTCTGCTCGGATAAGTTTTTTTAAATGGTCTTTGTTGATTGGAGTTAGTTGGTCATTCATTGAAGTTGAAGGTCATAAAGAACTTTATCATTCTAACAAATTTACCATGAAATCGCCTTGAAATCAGCCGGCGAGGGAAATTACGAATACGATGGATCACTGCCCAGCGCAATAAGCAACGAGGACATTTTTAATCATAGGCTCAAAGCCATTCGTTTCCAAAAACACTCGACCAATCACTGTCCGGTGATGCCCATCCTCAACATAAAGCTCACCATCTCTATTACACAGAGAGCAATTTCGCTTTTCTTCTGAAAAATAGTAATCAGGATTGCTTTGAAGGTTTCGAGCACAACACTGACCACGTTCGAGACCGTGACGATTATCAGCGCAAGGAAATAAAACCACCCAAGTTTTGCCAACATCTCGGGGCTCTACACAGCAATACCATTAGCCAACAACCGTTCAATTGTTGGCCAGCTTATCTGCATACGCAGGTAATTATCTAAAAAGTACTCCATTTCACTCTCAAGGAACCACGATGCCTAGACCTAAACGCGCGTCCGGCAACCACTTTACCCGTGGCGGACAAATTACTTTTCACTCCATTCGGATGTTCTTTCAAGTCAACAATACCTTAGTCTACGCCGCCATTTGGTCGGTGATAGCGCTCACTGGCGTTCTTACCTGGCTACGCGCGCCCGATAACGCCTTTTGGTCTGTGTTCTACTATTGGCGCAATCATATCTATGCCAGCCTTGGACACGATCTTAACAGCGAAGTCACGACCTTCTGGAGCGGGAAACGCTACATTGGCACGCTCGCTTCCCAACTGGACAACACCCAACTCATCAATCTCTACGATAACGTGATACGCCAAATACAAATCAACTTTTTGATTGGCATCGGTATTGCTTTCACCATCTTAATGCTCGCCATGACTTTCTTTAAACGACAAGGCGAAAAACAAAGTGAAGATTTTCACGTCCGAGGCTTTCAATACGCAGAGCCCAAAGTGCTCACTAACGATTTAAAAAAACGGGCAAAGAAACTCAAAAAACAGGGCGTAGGAAACGGACGGATTTCTGATTTCAAAGTGGATGGGCAGGCCTTATTTAAACATGAGTTTGAAGTTCAACATATGCTCATCGACGGCACCACAGGGGCAGGTAAATCCGTCATGCTTCGTAAACTATTACGCTGGATACGTAAACGTGGAGATAAAGCCATTATTTATGATAAAGGCTGCACCTTTACCAGTAAGTTATTTGACCCTACCCAAGACACCTTACTCAATCCCTTCGATGAACGCTGCGCCAATTGGGATGTGTGGTGTGATGCGAAAGAAGCCCCTGACTTTGAAAATATAGCCAGCGCACTTATCCCGCAACATGGCGAAGGCGATCCGTTCTGGGTGGATTCCGCTCGGACTATTTTTTCGAGTGCGGCGTATCGCATGAGCCAAGATGACAAGCCCTGCTCGACCGCAAGGCTGCTCAGTCTGATACTCACGTCTGAACTTGAAACCCTGGGTAATTTCCTGCAAGGCACAGAGTCTGCATCCCTGGTCTCGAAAGACATCAAAAAGACGGCCATCTCCATTAAGTCGGTGCTCGCCACCTACATCAAGAGCCTACGATTTTTGGATGGATTGGATGACAAAGACGCGAAAGGAAAGCCCAAACGCAAACCGTTTTCTATCACCGATTGGGTGCAAGACGATAAACAAAAAGGCTTTTTGTTCTTATCCAGTAACGCGCAGCAACACGCCTCTCTGCGTCCTTTGATTTCGACTTGGCTTGCCATTGCTTCTAACGCTATCTTGGGACTCAAAGACGATGAAGATCGCCGTATCTGGGTGATCATGGATGAAATGCCAAGTCTGCATAAACTGCCTGAGCTTGACACCATCATTGCCGAAGTGCGTAAGTTTGGAGGCTGTTATGTGATTGGTCTCCAGTCTTATGCTCAGCTCGTGAAAACCTACGGCAAAAACACCGCGGACGTCATTTTTGACTTACTCAACTCCCGTTTTTACTTTCGTGCCCCCTCCGCGCAAATGGCGCAAATCTCGTCAAAAGATTTAGGTGAGCAAGAGGTGGACGTGTCAATAGAGCACATTTCTTACGGTGCAAATGCGTTGCGTGACGGGGTATCGATTGGTCACCAAACCGTCACCCGCCCGGTTGTCTCTAGCAGTGAAATCCAAGCCATGGATGATTTGCAATGTTACCTTCGCGTACCAGGAAGCAGCTTTATCACTCAACTGGATTTGCACTTTGATAAGATGCGAGATGTGACACCGGCCTTTATTAAACGTCATTACACCCCATCGCCCGCCATGACCAAGGCGTATCAAAAAGCGATTTACTTTGAGTGTGTCGCCCCAGGTATGCTCCTCAACGAAGAAGAGCGTAACGCACTCACAGAAATCCAAGCCAAGCAATTTGAAACGCCGGAAGAGATGAAGCTGGAAACCGACCAAATCCAACAAGCACAACGAAGTGAGACAGTCAAAGCGTTAGCCAGCAAGGAGTCGGAAAAGCTCAAATCAGACAATGACCATCAAGAGCGCGCTCAAAAAGAGCTTGAAGAGTCGGCGATATCTCAAGATATCGAGATGGAAGCGGGCGATATGGTTGAATAGCGCATCAAATAGTCGATAGCCAAACAAGACAAAAATAGGTCATTGCAAACCAAATGTATTAGGTATTTTTATGTTACCGAGTTTGTCTAGATTAATCTTCGAGACCTTGGTCGTCTCACTCTTATTTTTTGCACTTTGTCTTATGCAGATCACCGAGAGTCAATTTCAGTAGACGCAACTTTTCATCGCGTCCACTGGCTTTTTATCACTGTATAGTTTGAAGCGCCTCGTGGTTTTTTTTGTTAAAAAACACCCCAACACTCCTCACTACATTGTACTCACCTCTGCAGGATTCGCTTTACTCCTGAGCATCAGCATGGAGTACTCGTTATTTGGTTTATTGAATTCGATAGGCCTGACTTTCATGTACTTAGCACCCATAGTGTTAAAAAGTGCACTGATTCAATCTTAGTCATGATTAGATATTTAGTTATAGTGCACCATAAGCGCACGTAAGCCCTATCATTGATGAGATTCCTCAAAGGAAAATCGATGAAAAGCGTAACGCCCCATAGAGACTGCACCCTAGAGCCTCATCATCTCGAATAATCACTCAACCACTATTCCAAGCCTTGCCATTGCAAGGCTTTTTTACGTTCATTCATCAAGGATTAACCATGCCAAATAAGACCCTCTTTAATTCTGACCATCTACCGATATTAAAGAAACAATTACACACTATATTCGATCAACTTACCTTCGCTGAAATCATTCAGGGCAACGCCCCCGAAAAAAACACATGGTTATCGATTTGCGCTCAAGCGGTAGGTTATGGTGACTGGGACGACTTAAAAGCGCAAGCAGTCACGCACCACGAGCCAACCCACAACATTCTATTTAACCAAGCATCCATCATTCCTTTCATCCAAAGTGTCAGAGTCAGCTTGGGGGAGCACATCGACAATATTGAAGGCTTTACCCATGTCATACTAAGAAACTTAACTACCGAAGAGTTAAACGCCATGAATGGCAATAAAGAAGAGCTTCCACCACTACCCAAAGCGCCAACGTCCTATACGTTAGAATTAGGACCGAATACGGCCTATGCCCGCGACCTTTTAGATTGGCTGTGGCCAAGAACAAAAAATTACCAAGTAGACCCTATCAACACTCAGTATCTAGCGCACATGAAAGAAAAGCGAATGAGCTTGAGCAAGTCTCAAGCAAAAGAGCGCGCTTTGGATGTTTACCCACACTCTGGCATGCTAATCAGAGACATATTAGAGCAACTGATTTCAGAAAATTACCTAGATCTCAACGATGACCAAAGGTGCGTAACTTTTACTCGCAAAGGTCTTAATTATCTCAACGGAAAAATGACCAACGAATATGACGACCAATGGAAAGAATGGTTTAAGGCATTTGCAGCGCATCTCAAAAAAATCCCATACCGATACATCAAGATAGATTGGACACCCTATATCGATTTATATGCCCGGGGCATGTCACCCATTGAGGCAGCAAAAAGTCTTGAATGGTCAGAATGCTACACTCAAGCACACTCAGAGATCCAATCGGCCATTAAACACCAACTCGACATCCATTTGCCTCAATACCCCAAGGAGCGATACCTTCAATTTACGCCTAGAATATTTCTGACACCTGAGCTGACCAGCAACAAGGTAACAGACATTCATTTTGAGTTTATAGGCCCCGACTGGGCGAAACCAAACGGCAATCTAAAAACAAAGCGCTTTTGGCCAAACAAACGCTACGTGTCTGTGCATTTAGAGACCTCGCCGAAAAGTCGAGGTTGGTATGCCGTCATTCCCGATGAGGTTGATTGTTTTCAAGTAAGCTACAAATGGACAAGCCAGTCCCATTCTTTTGCAAGCGTCACCCACCATATGACTTACCAGTTAGAGCCAAATATAGAGTGTGCTCAAGATTGGCTGTATGGCAATGAGTGCATGAAGCATTCTGATTCTTCGAAACTAGCGATGGCCGCCGATGAATATAGCTTTAACCGCCTGGAATGCCTAACTCATGGCAAGCATTTAACCAATGAAGAAATTGTAGCGTTAGACCGATTTAAAGCGGGCATTACATCCATTCACCTTGATGAAAATGGCGTCATCATTCACGAAGAACGAACGTTAACCGCTAGCAATTCCTTTGCTTGTGTTGGGATCATTTTGTAACCACACCTCTTTTAATTCCACTTCCCCCTTAACCTCCACTCACCGCTCAGTTTTGCTGCTAGCGGCAATTTGCGTTGCATAAGGAAAATACTCATGCTTTCTATTAGCCCATTAAAATCCGCTTCTGGCGCTGCCAAATATTACCTAAGCGAAGAAAACCCCAAAGACCTACCTGACGTCTCTTTAGAAAAAGACCAGGTAGAAAACACCTTCTGGCATGGCAAGCTGGCCATCGAAGCGGGACTGGCAGATAAACCCGTAGATCAAGCCACCCTAGAATCGGTGCTTTCTGGCAATCTTGGCGGTGAAACCATTAAAGGGAAGCGAGAAAAACACAAATCTGGCTTCGACCTGACCTTTTCTGCGCCCAAATCCCTCAGCGTTCTTGCACTTATTGGCGGAGATAACCGCCTCATTGAAGCGCACAATAACGCCGTGAAGTTCGCCTTAACAGAGCTTGAGAAAGACGTAGCACAAGTCAAAGTCACCCATGAGAAAGGCGTTCAAGAATACGAAAATACGGATTCGATGCTATTTGCAGTCGTACGCCATAAGACCAGCCGTGAAAATGACATGCAAGTGCATTCGCACGCGCTAACCGCTAACATGACGCGCGATAAAGAAGGAGATTTACGCGCTTTATCAACCAGCCTAAAACAAAAAGGGGGCGTGATTAACGGGACTGGCGAGCGCATTTACAACTTCCAAAAATACTACGGTATCTTGTACCAGAGCCAATTAGCTAAAGATGCAGAAACACTCGGTTATTCCACGCGAGGCGTCGGCAACGGTCAGTTCGAAATCAGCGGTGTCCCTCAGCCTATTCTTGATGCGTCATCCACTCGCAAACAGCAAATTGACCAACGCACACTCGATTTAGGCTTTGACTCTCGCGCGGCGAAAGACGTAGCAAACCTCGATACTCGTAAAAGCAAGACCTACCAGAGCAGTGACAGCCTCAACAAACAGTGGCAAAGCACCGTAAAAGAGCAAGGGTATGAGCCCGCCCAGCTTGTCACCATGGCGCAACAAGTGAAAGAAGCGCAAAACACCCCACCACTTGGTGAAACCAAAGCCGCCATCAGCAGAGCCATTGACCATCTAGGGCAATACAGCACCGCGTTACACCTAGAAAAAATCATTGAACTCACCGCCTCAGAGTTCACCAAAGGCGGCGTACAACTCAACGCTATTGATATCAAAAAAGTCGCGGATGAAATGATTAAACAGGGCGACTTGATAGGACTCAGGCAAAAAGGGCAATACACCACCAAAGGCTTAATTGATAACGAACAAGCGCTTATCGACAGCACCCAAGGTCGGGCGCATCACATGCGCACCCACGTTGAATCCAGCACGCTCAACAAGCTTGCTATCCCTGAAAACCAGCAGCGTATCTTGACTGACCTGTACCACTCCACCAAACAGTTCCACGTGGTGAATGTGCATGGCTCATCACAAAGCATTGCGCAGCAGCTACTTAACGTGGGGAACCACAGTGGTAAGCGTGTCCAATTAGTATCCCAAAGCGTGAAAGCCAAGGCTGAAGGCATGGAGAGCGTACAGCGCAAGAGTCAAACACTCAGCGCCTGGGTCGGTCAGCTCTTTTCACCAGAGCAGCGCCACACCACCCACAGCTTATTGCAAAGCGATACGCCGCTGACCAATAAAGACGTCTTGCTCATCGATGACGCCAATAAGATGAGCGCCAATGAGCTGTTAGCCCTCACCGATAAAGCCAAACAATCGAGCAGTAAAGTGGTGATGCTTAACCGCGTATCAAGCCGTCAGGGATTTAAAGCCAATAACGCTATCTCGCTGTATCAAAAAGGCAATGTGGAGAGTCATTCTTGGGTCGGCAAGCGAGCCAGCCATACCAACGTGAAACTGCATGACAATGACACCGATAGGATAGCGCGGGTGTACGCCGACCTCCCCGATAAAGCCAACACGCAAGTGATTGCCACCTCCAGCGTCGAGCAGCGGCGGTTAACCGAAGCGATACGGGGCCAACTGAAAAATACCGGCGCCCTCGCCAGACACGAAACCACCCTATTCACTCAAACCCCTCACCACCTCTCCAAAGCGCAACAACCCCTCGTTCAACACTACAAACCAGGCATGACACTCACCCACTGGGAGAAAAACAAACCTCAGAGCTTTGTCATCGCCAGCATCGATAAAGAGAGCAACACCATGACCGCACTCAGCAAACGCGATGGACAGTCACACACCTTTGACCCGTCCAGTCGCACCTTTAAGCGCATGAAGATGCAAATCAGCAAACCGCAAAGCCTCAACATCGCCCAAGGCGAACGTCTTCGCTCGTTAGGCAAACACTTCCCTGCCGGTTTGGACGTCAATCAAAGTTACCTTGTCACAAACGCTAGCAAAGAGAGCCTCACGCTTGAGAGCCAAGGTCAAACGCAGCGCGTCAACCTAGAGAGCTTAAAAGACGCGCCGCTGCAATACGACTATGTTCACGGCGCCCACCATATTGAGCAAAAAGCCCATACCTTGCTGTCAGGTAAAGCATTTACTTTATCTAAGCCCCTGATAAACGACCTGACCGAAAAAACAGAGCGCCTTGATATCTTCACCGACAAACCGGACAAAGCCCAAAGCGTACTTGAGAAAGAGCAAGTCTCCCCGTCAGCCATTGAGCGCGTATTACAGACGCAAAACGTCAACGACCGCTACCTAAATGACGCCACCCAAGATTGGCTAAAGCACGATGTCAGTCAGGCACTGTCAGCACTAGCCAAAGCGCAAAACGCCCCACTCATCGAAAAAGCGGTCAGTTTTGCCCTGAACCACCTCTCAGAGCGAGAAGCGGCGTTTAGCCAAAAAGCGTTAGTGGTGGAAGCGGTGCGTTACGCCTTTGAAGAAGCCGGTGGCTCTATTACCAAAGAGCAGGTTGAAACAGAACTGACTAAACGCAGCGACACCCTCTCTGCAGAGTACAGTGACGGCACACGCTGGACGACGCACGCCGCGCTGGAGACTGAAAAGCGCATCTTGCAAAACATCGATGATGGTAAAGACCAACATCAGCCTTTTGCCACACCTAAACAGGTGCAAGACTTTCTCAATACCAAGCCTCGCCTAACCCAAGGGCAAAAGGACGCCATCACCCTCATATCAACCACCAAGGACAGCTTTGTGGCCATCCAAGGGTTAGCCGGCACAGGTAAGTCCACCATGCTTGAATCCAATACTGAACTTATCCAGTTAGTGAAAGAAGCCAGCCAGCAACCAGAGCAAAGCGTCATCGGTCTTGCGCCCACTCACGCCGCGGTTGCAGAGCTAGAAAGCAAAGGCGTGAAAGCGCAAACGCTAGACAGTTTGCTTTCTGACATCCGGCAAGGCAATCGAGAAGCCAGTGACTATCAACACACCTTGTTCTTTCTCGATGAAAGCTCCATGGTCAGCAACAAGCAAGCCGATGAGTTCACAAAGCTCGTCAATGACAGTCAGTCCAAAACAGTCAAATTGGGCGATAAAGAGCAGCTTTTATCACTCAGTGCCGGTAAACCCTTTGAGCTAGCCATAAGCCAAGGCCGCATCGATACCGCTTACATGACCGACATCATCCGTCAGCAAAACGACACCTTACTTAATGCGGCGCAAAACATCATTGATAAGCAGCCACAGAGCGCCCTGGATAAGCTCCAGCAGCAAGCCCCTGATACTCAAGGCAACCGCCAGCATGTCATTTCCACGCTGAATGAACACCGTAAAGACCGACACAAAGCGCAGTTAGAAGCCACAGAAAAACTGCCCTATATGATCGCCAAGGACTATCTAGAGCGCACACCAGAGACGCGAGAAAACACACTTCTCATTCTTTACACCAACAAGGAGCGAGACCAAACTACCGAATACATCCGAGTCGGATTGATGAAAAAGAGTGAGTTAGGCAAAGAGAACGTCATCGCAACCCGGCTACGCTCAATCGGTGCGACGGGTGAAGAGCTCACCACCATGATGCCGTATCAAAAAGGCTTAATACTGAACACCAGACCCGGTGAGTACGCGACAATCACTCACGTAGATTCAGAGCATGGCGTAGTAACACTTCAAGACGCGAGTACAGGTAAGACAAGGCCGTTCTTACCCCGCAATCGAGACCATACCTTCACGACACTGTTTAGCGTGTCAGAAAAACCCCTCTCAACGGGCGATAAAATCATCACCCGTTTTACCGATAAAGAGCGCGGCATTAAAGCCAACGTGGAGTACCGCATCACGCAAGCGACTACAGACAGTATTGTCGCTCAATCTAAGACAGGACAAACACTCAACCTTCACCCTAATGCGCTTAAAGACGGGCACTGGGACTACGCGTACAGTCGAACCGCAGACATGGCGCAAGGGTCCACCTATCAACACGTCATTAGCGCGATACAAAGCAAAGGCGCACTGACCAACTTAAGACGCGCCGGTATCGATGTGACTCGTGCCAGTCAGCACATTCGGCTCTATACCGACAACACAAAACAACTGGTCAAAAGCTGGCTTTCTAAAGATAGCCATAAAGCCAGTGCGATAGAAACCCTCAACCAAATCCCACCCAAAGACACCACTTACTTTAACCGTAATGCCCTCCCTCATGAGGACGTCCGGTTCCAAAATAAAAGCGGTGACTTTGACTACAACAAATTTAGGGAGCACATCAATACGCAACTACCAAAATACACAGAAAGCCTCGCCGTTCAGTTATTAGGCCAGCCGAATCAATCAAAATCAGACCGGGATTACTTAACCTTTGGCATTGGTAAATCAGCCATTAAAGTGACCCTAACAGGAGAGCATCGAGGGTATTTTAAAGACTACACCACGGGCGAAAAAGGCGCATTGATTAACCTAATCATGAGTCATAAGGAAATGAATTATAAAGCCGCGATGAATGAAGCGCACAAGATGCTCAATGAGCCGGACAAATATCAATTGGAGGAAAACAGTAAACACGAAAAATTACTGAGCACCACCCCAAGGCATATTGCGCAGTTTGAAGAAAGGGCTAAGGATTATATCAATCAAAGCTTACCGATGGATAACACACTGGCCCAAACGTACTTAAACAAGCTCGGTGTCAATAACATTGAAAACAACCATGTAAAATTCCACCCAGCGGTCTATTCATCCGAAGATAGCTCCCTTCACCCTGCGATGCTAACCAACATCCACAATAAACAAGGTGAAACCAAAGCCATAGAAGTGACCTATTTAGACACTCAAGGAAATAAAGACACCTCCCTAGATATTAATCCAAGAACCCTAGGAACAAAATCCAAACAATTAACACAATTCCATCAGGGGGAGGATTTAAACACCACCATCATCAGCACATCGATAGAAAACTCGTTTTTAATTCGAGACCAAACTCAAGGGCAGATTGACATTATCAACGTCAATCATAAGAACGACATTCAAAACATCTCTACCGATGAACTGAGACAGAACATCATTATTGTATTAAATCACGGCAACCACGATTTAAACCCGAACAACATTGAGAAAATCGTCGAGAACTTTAATGGTCGAGACATTCAATTCATGTCAGACGATAACCTTAAAGAGGACATCAAATCATGCCTTGATAAACTAGAGCAAGATAACAGCGCACATAACATTGAATTAAGTGAGCCACACATTTCTCATCAAGAGAGCGAATTAGACACCCTCAACTATAATGAGAAAAAAGAAACCGACAGCCAATCACTCGATCACTTTGAGCCAAAAGAATATTCCCCTCAAAAAGAGATGGAATTTAATCAATCAGAGAAAGAGAGCCATTGGGAAGACAGAGAAATCGACAGAGAGTTAGAGCGATAATAAAAGGGTAGCCAATGGCTACCCTTTTTTTTCGCCTTCAAGATATTCATCGACGCTTTTATCAACCAAAGCGGTATTGGATTTTCTTTGCTCAATCGAATCCGCTTTATTCTTATAATACCCCTCCCCATCAAAGCTATGCGCCAAATTTAAATTTAGCACGCCTTGTACTTGCCTAACTCTACGATACGTTTCTTCCATCAACTCACGGTTCGACGGCCGTTCATCGTCACTGTCATTCAGTTTGATACGCAACGCCAAGGTGAAAAGCTGACGAGTTGCCTCAGCATCACTTAACTTTTCTCTATCTCTGAACTTCTTAAAATCTTGCTCTAGCTTCCCTCGAAGGGAGCTTTGTAAAGGGTAAGAACGCGACATAATTTAGCCTTTTCTCCTCAATGAATGTCAATGAAGTCCACTTTTAAACCCCAATGAAATCCAATAAACTCTCAATGTAAACCCATTGTACTTAGTTTTAAAAAAACCGCCAAAGCCTTACCTATAAAGGGATAAATAATAATTCAATTAAATCCCATTGGATTTAGATTGAAACAACCGCAATCCCTTATACAGAAAGGCGTCAATGATAATTCAATGTGATTACATATTTTCACACTGGGATTTCAGCGGCTAATTAGTTGAGATTTTGAAAATTTTTTCACGCTCTATTTCACCTCCACCAATAAACATAAGTCATTGTTTTTATGTCTTTTACATTCATCTCAGACAACCATTTAAATCGTTTACGATTTAGCGTGGTGTGTGGTGAAGAATTGAAAGTACAGGGGCATCTTGGAGACGCTTTCCAATTAGTCTTTGTTTTCGCTAAGAGGCTAAATTATCGATGAAAAACGCCCCTATTGGAAGGGGTTGGGGTGTAGATTTGACCACACTGTTTTTACATTAACGCCAAGTTACTCTTATACAGGGGCACTTTAACCCCCAAAATACAGACTAAAAATGACGAGATTACAGTTAACTGAAATTAGCGCTAGAACGCCTCTGGACAATAATCGAATTATGTTTAAAATCAATACAAAAAAAGAGACCATATTGACCTCTTTCATAGATTCATTTTCTTGAGAGTAAACTACATCTATCATTATTTTGACCTAGGGTGTTTAATTACTCTTAATTTTTCTGCTCATATTTTTAGCTATCATGCGCTAATTTAGAAAGCGTTAAAGTTCCAGATCACAGATCTAAAGATCGTAAAGCCTCACCTAGTAGCTCTTCTGGCGAAAGGTTAGAGTGGGTGTTCATTATACTTTCGATTCTCCTTGTAGGAAAAGATTTACAAGTCTTCCCTTTACCATCAAAGTCCTCTTGTCTTCTGCCGTATGCAATGTACACATTAATGAGAGTACACTCCCTCTCTCTCACTGAGCAGGTAATTTTCCTGAGTTTTTTTTGAAGACCTTCAAACATTCTATCGAGGCTTTGGTCACTATTTGCCTTAATAAAGTGACCATAGACTTCAGAGATAGTGCTATTTATTGATAGCTCAAACCTATGTACTTCTTGTTTCATTTAAAATAACCCAAGTATTATTGGAATTTGTATTACACATACTATAACCAAAAACATTGAAAGTTATTGGTTAATCAATTTAATCAGCTTTGGCTCTCTTTGTTATCAACTCTTGTCGACAAAGCTAACTGCTTCCAGTTGCAAATACATCATTGGAACTCGCCTTGAGTCACGACGACAATGGGTACAAATCACACAAGGTACAAATTCAGCCTGTGACGGTTTTGGACAGAAACGTGCTAGAGATTTGAGATCTAACGCGTTCGATATCGATTAGAAAAAGTATCTTGAAGTCTTAAATGCTTGTTAGCTTTGTTTCCTAGCAGTGACACCATAGTTATAAGCGTCAAAAAACACTAGTCCAAGATTTGAAATACTATATCGCTCAACGTGAGTCCTTTGCGGGTTTTCTGTTCTAGCTAAAAGAGGAGTAAAAATCATACTGTAGACTTTTTCCTCTATAAGTTCGGTGAGAGTTAAATCGACGATGCCGAAGCCTGTTGAAAGAAAGCTCTCTAAATCTGTAGTGTAAGATTTATCGATAACTTCCAAAGTGACTTTGAATTCTTCAACAGTTAGGTAACCTTCAATATAACCAATAAATAAATTTGCAATTATAGTAGGCTTTTTGTTATCACTAACCTTATCTAAAACGTTAATTAATATCTCAGATACTTCATTTGCATCACAGCTTAGTGCGAATTTTTTTATTTTATTTAAATCCCGTTCACTAACATCTTTTATGCTTACAAAAAACTGCTCCAACTTCTTTGCAAACAACGCATCTCTAATAGATGTCGCTACCGATAAAATATTGAAAATATTATCTAATACAGGTATTTCTCTAATCCATTCATTTTCTGAAATGTGATCTAACAAAACCTCTGCATTATCTTTGATTATGGCCAAACCACTATCTTTCATTTTAAGCCTCCAAAAAGCCAATCATTGGGAGTCACTCTTAAATGCTTGCATGCCTATATATCGCTAAGCTCACGCCTCATTTGGTAAAGAAGAGAGTTAGACTGTTTTTTTATCTGTTCAGCTAAATCTGACGCTTTTTTTTGAAACGCTTCGGTTTCACCATGCTTTTGATTCAATACGATATCGGTGAAATTGCTCATGTAATCATTTGAACAATCCATGGACTCTTGTGTTAAGCCCTCCAATTTGTCGAATGTCTGAAGCATCTCATCTGTTGCTATCAACTTTAAACGATTTGACTCACTTTTAAGTATTAGAACATCCTTTAGCCCTTCTTGCATCAGCGCAGATACTTGCGAGCTAAGCCAACCAATGACTTGATATTCTCTCTCTTTATCTCCCGCTTGAGTTGCGGCCAAGTAGCTTTGTAAATACTCATCGAAAATCGGCTGCATACGTTTTGGAAGTTCTATCTCGTTTTTACGTCCAAAATTGTCCAAGTCAGTCACATACTTTGCATATTCACGTGCTTTTAAGTCGAAAATTTTTAATCGTCTGTCAGACTTATACCGAAGGTCTTGCTCCAGTTGCTTCAGGTTTCGCTCGTGTCTTTGCTTATTGAAGTATACAAACAAAGCCCAAAGCACATTTATGATGCCAAAGACCCACACATAGAATTCGGGATTTTCTTGTATTACTTCGTAAATTGACTCCATAAGTCTCCTTTAGGCATAACTCAACATAGGCGGAACTCTTCCGTCTATGTTGCTGCCATTTATTATGAAACTCAACTGCTATCAACCTGTTGTGTTAATAGATATAGAATTAAGCGGGAGAAATACGGGAAAAGTCCGTGTAGGAGACCAAAGTTGGTCTATTGGTGTTCTGACTAGGTCGCCCTATTGCTGGTTCTGAGAAGCTTTGGGGCACTTCTGAGTTAGGAAGTGACAGAGTTAGGAAGTGCCATCTGTGAAAGTTCTGGACAAAAACGCGTTAGAGCTTAAGTTCTAAAAATTACAATGCACATTAGAATCAGTATGGTTCACATATGGATCAGCACAGAGAACTGTCATGGGAGTCTCTAATTAGGAAGCCAAATCCTGTGAGCCACTACACAACTAACTCCGTCCCCCTAAATAGGTGTCCGCTGTTGGCAACACCTATTTTTTCAACGTAAGATCACCCCCCGAAAATAACTAACGTTGTACGCGAGGATTTATATTAAAAATAGTGTACCTAAGCCTAAAAATGCGACGAAGCCAAACACATCCGTTACTGGAGTCAATATGACAGAACCTGATAATGCAGGGTCGGTTTTTAGCTTATCTAAAATAACAGGGATAAAGATACCAGCGAGTGAAGCACTTATTGTGTTTGTCACAATGGCCATACCGATGACGATCCCCAACATCATACTGTCAAACCAAAGACCCGTGATAACGCCAATGACAATAGCCCAAAGTACACCATTCAGCACTCCCACTTTAAATCCGTTTGTTATATAGCTCTAACCATGAACTCTTTGTCTTCAAAGCTCTGCTCAACTACAAAGCCCAAACTTACATATAATTTTTTCGCTTTCGGGTTATTTCTTTCAACTTCAAGTCGTAAGCACTTGTTTTCACTTTTTGAATAATTAATAAGATGCCGAAGTATCAAACTACCCAATCCTATGCCTTGATGCTCTGGCAGTAATTGTATACCACCTAGGAACAACTCGTTCTCTTCTTCGACCAAACGGAGTCGGCCGACGCTCTCACCAAGGTATTCTATTATGTAAGTTTTGCTGTTAGGAATAAGTCCATTTATTTCATTTAACACTCTGTTTCTTAATCTATTCATTGCTTCAAGGCTAACATCACCTTTACTTGAGGCAGACAAAGCATTGACTAGCGCTTGCACATCTTTTGGCTCTGCAATTCTTAAAGAAAACTCTTGCATTTTTGAATTCCTATCAGCAAGTAACATTATCTCACGGAGAATACCGACATTTGTAGGAAGTTCAACCATCTAATTACAGATGAAGACAGTAGAGGAGTGATATAACGCTTATTAGCCGCCTAACTGTGTTTTCACCTCCTTAAAATGCAGTTTTTCTCATATGGTTTAATTAATAGTCAATAGGTTAAGTCAGGTGAACGAACATTAGTCTGCAAGATGAGCTTAATCAGGGTGGCGTTAATTTATCAGCTCGTTCGGATAATTTTTGGTAGGGGAAACTCACGTTAACAAGCATATTATTAGCTTTTACTCTAAGATGCTTTGGGGCAGATCTTAGCTAGCTGGCACTTTTTATAAAAGTGCCATAAGTAAAACTTCAGGTCTATGAAGCCTCTGGACACAAACAGCTTAGGCACCTTACATTAAGCCATAAGGTTAGACGAAGTATCTTGAGACTCTCAAACGTTTGGTTGTCCTTTGTCGTCAGTACATATAGCCAAGCCAGTCAATATGGCCATCTCCCCAATTCTTTGCATTCATTGGCTTTATATAAAGCTCATCAACATGTTCAACAGCAACACCATAATTCGTGTGTTCATGAAGCCTTAACCATGAATTGGTTCCCTTAACTTGAATATATCCTCGTGCTGAATAGAAACTTTGCAGCTCTGAGACAAGAATGATGAAGTCGACCCCCTTACCTTCGCAAAACAAGGAAACCTCGGATAACATCAACGTACCAATACCTTGACCTCGATAATGTTCAGCAACACAAAAGTCGACTATCCCCAAAACCCTGTGTACTTCATTCCCAACTTTTATTACCCGATAATCTAATCCGAGATACCCGACAAGCACATCTCCTTCATACTGTAGCGCACGAAGGTGAGGGAGTTGTTTAAAGTAGGAACGCCCAACTTGATGCTTTGGAAATGATTGATTCCGCAACATCATTATTTCTTTATGCTGCTTTTCGGTCACATTAATTTCATATACGATTTTCATACTCATCCTCGTAAGAGCTAACGGGCGAAACACCAGAAAGTTAAATTTATCACTTGGTATTACATGCCAGTAATGAACGCTCTGATTGTGTATTCAGTTTTGAAACTTGCAAGTTTAAATTGAGCAGCACCCTAAGCTCACGAAGAGTTTACCAAGGCCATAACACCTAACAGTATAAAAATACTTCCAGACCACCTTGAGAAAAAATCAACCCAGTGACTTCTTTCTTTGAACCTTTTATGTAGATGACTCGCCATCAAAACACTTAAAAGATCCGCACTGCTAAACATTAAATTCGTAAAAACGCCCAAAATGAGTAACTGCAGCCAAACAGCAACACTTCCTGATTCATTCACAAACTGTGGCAAAAAAGCAAGATAAAAAATTGCAGCTTTAGGGTTCAAGACATCTACAATGACACTCTCAATGAAAGTTCTTTTAGGAGAGGCCATATTACTTTCGCGAGAAGTAACCCTTAACTTTTTAGTTAGATAGATACGCTGGAACCCCAACCAAACGAGGTAAAGAGCTCCTAACTTTTGAATAACTGAATAGAGAGTAGGATTAGCTAGAAGCACCGAAGACAAACCTAATACAGCTAAAATCACATGGACATACCCTCCTATATGAAGGCCGAAAGCTGCCATTATTCCTACTTTCTTCCCTCCTGACACCGCTTGAGCAATACTATAAAGGATCGCCGGACCGGGCATGAACGCATATAACAAAGTAACAACTAAGTAGGTAAACAATTCCGTATTTGAAGTCATTATTATTCAAACTCCCTTCAATTTTTAACCATTTCATTCTCCAATATTACTTTCCATATTGAAGTTTCTCTTCTCCAACCCTAAGGCAGCCAATTGATGAAATTCCGTTTGTTGCTCCCCTCGAACCGCGAGTAATGATCTGCTCCAGTCAGACTGGACACCGCATTAAGCGACATATTGTTTTTCAAAGTTAACTGGGCTTAGATACCCAAGAGCACTGTGCCTTCTTGTTCGATTGTAATCAACTTCGATGTATTCAAA
>NZ_JAKKCQ010000017.1:0-37028 GCF_021728315.1 Vibrio sp. L5-1
GGTAGTTCAGTTGGTTAGAATACCGGCCTGTCACGCCGGGGGTCGCGGGTTCGAGTCCCGTCCACTCCGCCACTTATTCGATAACCTCGCCTAGTGCGAGGTTTTTTCGAATCTGACGTAGTAAAAAGTTTTAGGGGTGTAGCTCCAATTGGCAGAGCAGCGGATTCCAAATCCGCGTGTTGGGAGTTCGAATCTCTCCACCCCTGCCATATTTAAGGCTCTAGCAGAAATGCTAGAGCCTTTTTGCTTTCTGAATCTAATATATACGCCATTAGCAAAGCAGCGGATTCTCCGACTTACCAAAATAGAGCTTGTTGGGAGTCGAAACCTCCACCCTGCCATATCAATGCCTCAGCAGAAGTTCTGTTTTTTCACTTTATATTTGTTCGATTTTTAGTCGACAATTCCTGCTTTTAATAAAACCTAGCCTTAAAAGTGTAAGTGCTTACTTATCCCAGCCTCTTTTATAAACAATCAACAGCACAATCCCCACTTCTTTATGAGAATTATTCTCAATATTTTGTTACATTTTGGTCGTTATTACTAAAAGGCAACAAATATGGATATCTCCCGTCGTAAGTTTATTCAATCATCTCTCGCTATATCAGCACTCACTGTACTGCCCGCTTGCTCAATTAAACGGTTGGTTGATGAACAAGGAAAGTATGTTTACGACCTAACGGCAGAGCCTTCAACCGCTGAACTAGTAACGGGATTTGAGACTAATATTCTAGGCTTTAATGGCCAGATTCCAGCGCCAACGATTCGATGTCGACAGGGTGAAAAGGTCACGATCCGCTTTACGAATAAGCTATCAGAGCCGACGACTATTCATTGGCATGGTTTAAGAATTCCTATCGAAATGGATGGGGTTCCCTTCTTAAGTCAGCCATCAATCATGCCAGGTGAAACATTCATTTATGAGTTTACGCCGCCAGATGCCGGTACGTTTTGGTATCACCCACACATGAATAGCGTGAAGCAGCTTGGTATGGGCTTAGTTGGTCTTATTATCGTAGAAGAGAGCAATCCAGTACGGTTCGATGAAGAACACGCATTGATGCTTAAGCATTGGCACATCGACAAGCAGGGTCAATGGAAAGATTTAATGATCCCACGACTCAGTGCTCGTATGGGCACTCCTGGGGAGTGGAGTAGTGTTAATGGAGTCCATGAACCCGTATATCAGTTGAAGCAGTATGCAGCGACTAGACTGCGTATTGCTAATGTCGATAATACGATCACTTACCCTATTGCTGTCGAAGGGGCTGAAGCATGGGTTATAGCCATCGATGGTAATCCTGTAAAAACGCCTTATAAACTGACTCAACATAAAATTGGTCCGGGTATGCGTGTTGATATCGGACTGATCGCTCCTAAAGCTGGTGAGCGAGTTAACGTTCTCCATATGAAGGGGCGTTTCCCATTTTCTTTGTGTGAATTTGAAGTCGTAGATTCAGCATTTGCTCAAGGACGTTCGTTGCCATTACTACCATTGAATCCAGTGCCCAACCTAGATCTTGCTAATGCTGAAGAGATCGACTTTTTATTTGAATGGGAAGGGGCTGTTTCTCCAGTATCCAAAGATGGAAAATCGATGCCTAAGTTTTGGCTAACAAATAAAAGAGCATGGGAAGGAATGAGCAAAGACAATATTCCTGAACCGTTGGCGACTTTAGAGTTGGGTAAGACTTACATATTCGATCTTAAGAACGTCACTCAATATCATCACCCGATTCATATTCATGGTCATACATTTACTGTATTGGAACTTGATGGTAAAAAAATTGAAGAGCCTTTCCATACCGATACAGTGTTACTTGGAAAAAATGGCCGAGCTAAAGCTGCATTTGTTGCAGACAACCCAGGACGCTGGATGTACCACTGTCATGTAATTGAGCACATGAAAACAGGATTGATGGGATATATTGAAGTTAAGTGACACCTGTAACGTTTAATATTTGCGCATGCATTCTTAGTTTCTACCCTCGCTTTTATCGACGGTAAAGCTAGAATATAGGGACTATTGTTTGGGAGGATTCATGGGTCAGTTATCTATTTTAGGTTTTATTGCCATTGGTGGCGCATTTGGTGCTTGTTCGCGTTATTTGATTTCAGAGTTATGTGTGGTGATGCTAGGACGTGGTTTCCCTTACGGTACACTGACAGTTAACGTAATTGGCTCTTTAATTATGGGTTTGCTCATCGCAGCGTTTGAGAATGAGATGGTTGCGACAGAACCATGGAGGCAGATCATCGGTCTTGGTTTCCTTGGAGCATTGACTACATTTTCTACATTTTCGATGGATAACGTGCTTCTTATGCAGCAGGGTGCTTTCTTTAAGATGGGACTCAATGTGCTACTCAACGTGGTTCTCAGCATCTCAGCTGCATGGATCGGCTTCCAACTTTTGATAAAGTCTTAAAACTTTCTTACGATTTGTTAACAACTCGGCTTGGTTTATCCAAGCCGTTTTTATATACTCGATCGAACTTGTCGGAGTGCCATATGGCTGAGACCGTTAACTCGGGATCCGTTGAACCTGATCAGGCTAATACCTGCGAAGGGAACAAGAGTAGATATCTAACTAGAATCCTTCTAGAGATCTATCTCCAGATCACAACTGTATTTTCTTGTTGTGATCCCTCTTGTAGCATCAAATCCGTCAAGCATTTTTATCCCTATAAATAATGGCTAAAAGCCAAGGAAAAATGCTATGTCGAGTCGTAAACAAGCAAGACTGGAAGCGAAGAATTTCATTGATTCTTTATCCGTACAACCTTATCCAAATTCAAAAAAAGCTTACATCCAAGGATCTCGAGCGGACATTCAAGTCCCTGTCCGAGAAATATCACTCGCTGATAGCCTTGTGGGTGGCAGCAAAAAAGAGCCTGTATTCGAACCTAATGTACCTATTCAAGTTTACGATACCTCAGGTGTTTATACAGACCCTACACACGAAATAGACCTGTATAGCGGTCTTCCTAAGTTGCGAGAGCAATGGATTGAAGAGCGTGGTGATACGGAACTGTTAGACGATGTAAGCTCTGTTTACACCAAAGAACGTTTAGAAGATGAAACCCTAGACGACCTTCGCTACGGCAACCTACCTAGAATTCGCCGTGCTACAGACAACCAATGTGTTACCCAATTGCATTATGCTCGTCAGGGCATTATCACGCCTGAGATGGAGTACATTGCCATACGTGAGAACATGGGACGTCAGAAGTTCGCTGATGAGCAGCTTAACCATCAACACCCTGGCCATCATTTTGGCGCAAACCTGCCGAAAGAAATTACTCCTGAGTTCGTGCGTAAAGAGGTTGCAGAAGGTCGAGCTATTATCCCTTCAAACATCAACCACCCAGAATCAGAACCGATGATTATTGGTCGTAACTTCTTAGTGAAGGTCAACGCTAATATCGGTAACTCTTCAGTAAGCTCTTCGATTGAAGAAGAAGTTGAGAAGCTAGTTTGGTCAACTCGTTGGGGGGGCGATACCGTAATGGACCTCTCAACTGGCCGTAATATCCACGAGACTCGCGAGTGGATTCTGCGTAACAGTCCAGTGCCGATTGGTACGGTTCCTATGTATCAAGCGCTTGAAAAAGTGAATGGCGTAGCCGAAGACCTTAACTGGGAAGTGATGCGTGATACCTTGATTGAACAAGCAGAGCAGGGTGTTGATTACTTCACTATCCATGCTGGTTTGTTGCTTCGCTACGTACCAATGACCGCTAAGCGTGTGACTGGTATTGTCTCTCGTGGCGGCTCCATCATCGCGAAATGGTGTCTTGCTCATCACCAAGAAAGTTTCCTTTATACCCACTTCCGCGAGATCTGTGAGATCTGTGCGAAGTACGATGTTGCTCTGTCATTAGGTGACGGTTTACGCCCGGGCTCAATTGCGGATGCCAATGATGAGGCTCAATTCTCGGAGTTACGTACTCTAGGTGAGTTGACTAAAGTCGCTTGGGAGTACGACGTTCAGGTGATCATTGAAGGCCCTGGACATGTACCAATGCACTTAATCAAAGAGAACATGGATGAGCAGTTAGAGCACTGTCATGAAGCTCCTTTCTATACTTTAGGTCCATTGACGACAGATATTGCCCCTGGTTATGACCATATTACCTCTGGTATTGGCGCGGCCATGATTGGCTGGTACGGCTGTGCGATGCTCTGTTATGTCACCCCTAAAGAGCACCTAGGCTTACCAAACAAAGAAGATGTGAAGACCGGCCTGATTACTTACAAGCTGGCAGCACATGCTGCAGACTTGGCGAAAGGGCACCCGGGAGCACAAATCCGAGATAATGCGTTATCAAAGGCACGTTTTGAATTCCGTTGGGAAGACCAATTCAATCTAGCTTTAGATCCGGAAACCGCGCGTTCTTTCCATGATGAAACTTTACCGCAGGAGTCGGGTAAGGTTGCTCACTTCTGCTCAATGTGTGGACCTAAATTCTGTTCTATGAAGATCTCTCAAGAAGTTCGGGAGTATGCGAAAGATACAGAACAAGTAGCCGCGGATCAGGCCATCGAGATTAAGATGTTGGATAACCCGTTGGAAGGGATGCGTCAGAAATCACAAGAGTTCCGTGATACCGGCTCTGAACTTTACCACCCTGCAGTAGGTGCAAAAGAAGCTCAATTAGAGGAATAATGACAGTGAAGATACTCATCCCATCTCAAAATATTGAGTTAACGGGAGAGGCGCAGAACTGTCTATTGGTTGCTAAGCGACAAGGTTTGGCAACCGATGCAGTTGAGTTGGGCGTAAGCCCAACTCAATACTTCTCTATCGTTGATGCTCAGCAGGCGCTATCTATTGGCTTCGTTCATGATGTTGATTCATTGGCGGAGTGTAAGTTAGCGGAACTGAATCATGTTGTTGATTACAGTAATTCAGTCGCGCTAACTGACGTTTGTGGTGCCTTTACACAATCTCCAAACACTATCTATATTGGTGTCTCAGATGATTCATCTGTAATGGATATCTGGTCACACCGGGATGCTAATCGTGCTATCAAGAATGAAACTACAGCTCATCAGGAGTTAGATAATCGCGGCCACTTTGCTTGGTTACTTACTTTGTTGGCTCTGGAATTCCCACTAGAAGACGCACTAGTTTTAGCTCGAGCAGTATCTAATGTTTCACGTGGAACATGGCCTGCACATTACCAAAATTTTCCTATCCCTGTTCTTGAAGATCAACGATTGGACATAAGCGTAGGTTGGGCTAACCAAGGGACATCACTTTCTTTTCCTGAGTTGAATAAGAGTAGCCTCGGTTTATACCCAGTAGTTGATGATGTTGAGTGGATCGAAAGATTACTCAAGCTTGGAATCAACACTGTCCAACTACGTATTAAGAACCCGCAGCAAGCGGACTTAGAACAACAAGTCACACGATCTATCGAGCTTGGTCGAGAGTATAACGCTCAAGTTTTTATCAATGATTACTGGCAGCTTGCACTCAAGCATGACGCTTTTGGTGTTCATTTGGGGCAAGAGGATATTGAAGAATCAAACCTCTCACAGTTGAGCCAAGCGGGTATAAAGATTGGTTTATCGACTCATGGCTATTACGAGTTACTGCGCATTGTTCAAATCAACCCAAGCTATATTGCGCTAGGCCACATCTTCCCAACAACGACTAAGCAGATGCCATCAAAGCCTCAGGGTTTAGTTCGTTTATCTCTGTATCAACAGCTGATTGATACTATCCCATACACAAAAGAACTCACCGGTTATCCGACGGTTGCTATTGGTGGTATTGACCAATCGACAGCTGAGCAGGTGTGGGATTGTGGGGTGTCGAGTTTGGCGGTTGTTCGTGCTATTACATTAGCGGAAGACCCTAAAAAGGTGATCGAATTTTTCGAAAAACTGATGGCGTCTAAACCTCCAGCTCTCAAAGAAGAGGTTATGCAGGAGCCTAGCTATGCTGAGTGACTTTGAATTTATTCGTTATCAACGACAAATTGCGTTACCTGAAGTCGGTGAACAAGGACAACGAAACCTATTAAATAGCCATGTGTTAGTGATTGGTTGTGGTGGCTTAGGTAATGCTGCGGCTCTTTACCTTGCAGCTTCTGGTGTAGGAAAGATCGTGTTGGTTGATGATGACTGTGTGGATTCATCTAACCTGCAACGACAGGTCGCGTTCAAAGAAATTCAGTTAGGTTCGCCTAAAGTCGAAGCTTTGAAGCAACAACTGAGCGAGCTCAATAGTCGCAACCAAGTAAGAACCATCAATCAGCGAATGAGTGGCAGTCAGCTTGAACTTGAAGTGATGCTCGCTGATTTGGTGTTGGATTGTACTGACAACTTTGAGTCACGCCAGCAGGTTAACCAAGCGTGTTTCGGCAGCGATACACCTTTGATTTCTGGATCTGCAATCGGTTGGAAAGGCCAGTTTATTGTATTTGATTATCAGGATCAGAAAGGGTGCTATCACTGTTTGTTCCCTTTCAGTCATCATCCACAAACGACTCGTTGTAGTGATAGCGGCATCATAGGCCCAGTTGTTGGCACGATAGGGAACCTTCAAGCTTTGGCTGCTATTCAACGTTTAACTCGTGGTGAGTTTCAGGTCGCAACACATCAGCTCAAACTGTTTGATGGCCAAACGATGAATTGGCAAAACCTTATGGTTACTCAAGATAGTGAATGTCCCGTGTGCAGTGCGTCTGCTGTTAAGCATTTAGAAGAAGAAATCCAATGAGTCATATAACGATCTCTATAAACGAGCAACCAGAACAGGTCGCGCACTTGTCGTCTCTAGCGGACATTATCCACGCTTTATCACTACCTGATCTGGGTTGTGTATTTGCAATCAATAATGCGGTTGTCCCGCGTAGCCAGTGGCAACAAACGGTCATTAATGAAGGCGACGCTATTTCTCTTTTCCAAGCCATTGCAGGAGGCTAACCATGTTAACTATCGCTGATAAAACGTTTCAATCTCGACTCTTTACTGGAACTGGTAAGTTTGCCAATAAGCATTTGATGGCGAGTGCTATCGAAGCCTCAGGTTCTCAACTGGCAACCATGGCGCTGAAGAGAGTCGATATTCGCTCTGAGCAAGATGATATCCTACAACCCATCATTGATGCTGGCGTGAACTTACTACCGAATACGTCAGGCGCTAAGAATGCAAAAGATGCTGTCTTTGCTGCGCATTTGGCTCGTGAAGCGCTAGGTACAAACTGGCTTAAACTGGAAATTCATCCAGATCCAAAGTACTTGATGCCAGACCCAATAGAGACGCTTAAAGCTGCTGAGCAACTGGTTAAAGATGGCTTTGTTGTGTTGCCTTACTGCCATGCCGATCCAGTATTGTGTAAACGCTTGGAAGAGGTGGGTTGTGCTGCGGTTATGCCGCTAGGTGCCCCAATTGGTTCAAACAAAGGTATCGCTTCGGCAGACTTCTTAGAGATCATTATCGACCAAGCGAATGTCCCTGTGATTGTGGATGCAGGGATTGGCGCGCCATCACATGCTGCTCGTGCAATGGAAATGGGCGCAGACGCTGTGTTAGTGAATACGGCTATAGCTGCGTCTCAACAGCCTGTTGATATGGCGATTGCCTTTAAGTTAGCGGTAGAAGCAGGACGTATGGCTTACCTTGCCGGACTTGCAGGAAAAGTATCTCACGCGGTTGCTTCGAGCCCGTTAACTTCATTCCTAGACGAGTAGTATTGCTATGACGTTTGTTGATCGATTTAAACAGCTCAACTGGGATGACATTGGTATGTCTATCTTCAGTAAAACGGCAGCGGATGTTGAACGTGCTCTGAGTAAACCCAAACGCGACTTAGAAGACTTTAAGGCGCTGATCTCTCCGGCGGCAGAACCTTACTTAGAGCAGATGGCACAACAATCGCTGGCACTAACTCGCAAGCGGTTTGGCAATACGATGTCGCTTTATATTCCTTTGTACCTATCTAACCTGTGCGCTAACGCGTGTACGTATTGTGGTTTTTCAATGGAGAACCGTATCAAGCGCCGCACGCTTACTTTGGATGAAATCGATGCCGAAAGTGCGGCTATCAAAAAGATGAAGTTTGATAGCGTTTTGTTGGTCACCGGTGAACATGAAACTAAGGTCGGGATGAATTACTTTCGACAGGTGTTGCCGAATATCAAAAAGCAATTCAACTACCTTGCGATGGAAGTGCAGCCACTTGATCAACAAGATTACGCCGAACTTAAAACTCTCGGATTAGATGCGGTGATGGTTTATCAAGAGACCTATCAACCAAGGACCTACGCTGAGCATCATCTACGTGGCAATAAAATGGATTTTGAATATCGTCTTGAAACTCCCGATCGCTTGGCAAAAGCGGGGATCGATAAAATAGGTATAGGTGCCTTGATTGGTTTGGAAGATTGGCGAACCGACTGCTTCTTTGTTGCTGCTCATTTAGATTACCTAGAGCGCACTTATTGGCAGACTCGCTATTCAATTTCATTCCCGCGTCTTCGCCCGTGCGAGGGTGGAGAAAGTAATGGAGGCTTACAGCCTAAGTCGATCATGAACGATAAACAGTTGGTTCAGCTTATCTGCGCATATCGACTCTTAAACCCTGAGGTCGAGTTATCTCTATCGACTCGTGAATCAGCAACCTTCCGCGATAATGTGTTGCCATTGGGAATCACGAGTATGTCGGCGGCTTCTAAAACCCAACCTGGTGGTTATGCTTCGGGTGAGGAAGAACTCGAACAGTTTGAGATTAGCGATGATAGAAGTGCAGCCGATGTTGAGTCGATGATTCGTAAGCGTGGTTTCGACCCAGTATGGCGAGACTGGCACAGTGCCTATTCTGGTTAATCAACATATTGGTTGATGTTCCACGTGAAACATCGACGAGGTTCTATCGACAAACAAAAACGGCTACCTTTAGGTAGCCGTTTTTCTTTTAACTTAGCAAGTTCGTTTTGGTTCAGTTAACAGCTTAGCGAAGCATTAAGCGTGAGCTAATGGTGTCGTTGATTGGCGCAGCCATTCCAACGTATCACCTTCAACTAGTGGACTAACGTCGTTCCATACTTTCTGATGGTAGTCGTTCAGCCATGCCAGTTCAGGTCGTGTTAGCAAATCAACATTGATGTTGCGCTTATCGATAGGGCAACGAGTTAATGATTCAAACGTCAGTACAGAGAAGTCACCCTGAGTTGGCAGCTCAACAACCAGTTCTAGGTTCTCGATGCGGATACCAAATTCATCAGCACGGTAGTAACCCGGTTCGTTTGATAACACCATACCTTCAACTAGAGGCACGTCGATCAACTTCTTAGAGATGCTTTGCGGTCCTTCATGAACACTTAGGAAATGACCAACACCGTGGCCAGTACCATGGTCGTAATCGAAGCCTTCTGCCCATAAGTGCTGACGCGCTAGGATATCAAGTTGGAAACCACGAGTGCCTTGTGGGAAACGAGCTCGTGCGATGCCGATGTGACCTTTCAGTGCGAGAGTGAATTGCTGAATCATTTCGTCACTTGGTTGGCCAATCGCGATAGTACGAGTAATGTCCGTTGTGCCATCTAAGTACTGACCGCCTGAATCGACTAGATATAGAGTATTCATCTCTAACTGACCTGGTTCAGGTTGGTTCTCATGGTTGTAGTGACACATAGCTGCGTTTCCGCCTGCTGCTGAAATCGTGTCAAAACTTAGGTCCATCAGCGTTGGGTCCTGCTCACGGAACGACTGCACTTTGTCAGCCAATACCGCTTCGTTGTGCAGGTTACCTTGTGCGACTTCTGCATCAATCCAAGACAGGAATTTCGCCATCGCCACGCCATCACGAATGTGACACGCTTTCATGCCGGCAATTTCAGTTTCGTTTTTAGCGGCTTTTGGCATTAGACATGGGTCCGCTGCTTCAATGATATGAGCGCCAGCGTTTTGAAGAACAAGCGTATACCAAGCATTGCTTGTGCTTGAATCGACAGACACATTTTTGCCTTCTAAAGATTGAAGGCGCGCTTCAAGCTCTGATGGGTGAGAAACTCGAATGCCATTACCAACGTGTGCTTCAAAGCCTGCAGGAGTACGAGCAGGGTCTAGGAAGAAATCGACGCTTTCATCAGCGTGAATGATTGCATTAGACAGCACAACAGGTAGGCGGGATACGTCTAAACCGCGAACGTTAAGTAGCCAACAGATTGAGTCTAGCTCGGTAAGGATAGCGGCGTCTGCACCTTTTGCTTTTAACAAGCCAGCAATCTCAGCGCGCTTACTCTCGCTTGATTGACCAACGGCGTTTGTTGCCATTAGGCGCACATTAGACACGACAGGCTCAGGACGATCAGACCAAAGCTCATCAATCGGGTTTGCTGATAGCGTTGTTAGCTCAACTTTCTCTGCTAGTTTTGCTTGTGCGCCTTTCAACCAAGCGGCAGTGTGCATGCGTGGGTCGAATGCAACCTTACTGTCTTGTGGCAACGAATTGATGATCCAATCTAAAGCCGGTTCTTCAATAAGGTGGCGATACTCAAATAACTCTGCTGGTACTTGCTTACGAACCTGAACGGTGTAGCGACCATCAACAAAAATAGCAGCAGTTTCACGAGTGATAACAGCGGCACCTGCAGAGCCAGTGAAACCTGTTAACCAGTGAAGTCGCTCGTTATGAGCGGGAACGTATTCACCAAGATATTCGTCTTCATGTGGAATGATAACGGCATCTAGGTTGTTTGTTTCAAGCCAAGCTCGAACCGCATCAACGCGTTCAGCAGTGATATTGTGCATCTGTGTTTATCCTTATTGTTAGGGTCCTTGTTAACACTCACCATAGATAGACAGGTGAGGGGACTTATTAGGTCAATAAGCTAGCGCTTTTGTTCGTTTGCTGCAAACGCTGTACGCCATTTTTATCTAAGGTGCAGAGTTTTTTCTTTGATGATATCTCGCAACCAAGTTAAGGCTGGGTCATTTTCTCTGTCACGGTGCCAAAATAGAGTGTATGCCATCGGCGGGAATTCCATAGGTAAAGGAACAACCACTAAATCGAGTTGCTTGGCGACCAGGTAAGTAAAGTGGCTTGGTGCTGTAAACACAAAGTCGGTGTAGGTACACAGGCTCGCCGCGCTATTGAAGTCTGGAACTGAAATAGCGATATCACGTTGGTGGCCAAGATCGGCAAGTTTGTAGTCTAGTAGCCAACGGTCATTACCATCACACCTTACTTGTACATGACGCTGCGCAAGGTAGGTTTCCAGATCCCACTTACCACTCAGTGCAGGGTGGTTACGTCTTAACACACACATCTGTGCATCGCGGTAGATCTCTTGTTCGCAGATGTCGTCTGGCGGCAACATGGTTAAACGCGCATCGTTGATGTCGATGTCTTTGCCTGTGAGTCCGATATCTAGTTCACCAAGCTGCAGTTTCTTAAAGGTTTGCTCTGTCCACGCGTGGGTGTTGATATTGACCTTAGGCGCTTGCCGAAATATTGCTGGTAAGAAGTGCGGAAGAATCAGCGGGTAAACACTCTCAACGGCAGCAATATGAAAACTGTGGTCACTGTTGTTGGGAATGAATTTCTCTGGTTGGGTAAGTACATCAAGTTGATTGATCAGCGTTTCTAATCGAGGCTTGAGAAAAACAGCTTTCGGTGTTGGTCGTAGGCCATGGGCACTTCGCGTAAAAAGGGGATCATTAAATTGCTCACGAAGCTTGGCTAGCGACTTACTCACCGCTGATTGGCTCAAGCATAATCGATGTGCGGTGCGCGTGACACTCAGCTCTTCCATCAGCACCTGCAAGCAAACCAATAGATTGAGGTCGAGGCGTGATAGTTTCTCGATATTCATGTGAGTTTCCTATTTGGAATAATGCTAATGAGTATATGCCATTTTTGTTCATATCTTTAGTCCGTTATTATGCATCCAAATTAACTCATCCGGAGAATCTTGTGCCTTCTAACGCGCTTCCAAATCCTAGCAAATTGCAGGTTGCACTACTTGCAATGCTGGTTCTATTTAGCCCTTTGGCTATTGATATTTATCTACCAGCTCTGCCACAAATTTCGACAGCGTTTCACGTGGAACATGCACTAGCACAAGATACGATTACTTGGTTTTTATTCGCCATGGGTGTCGGGCAATTATTTGCAGGCCCTTTGGCTGATAAGTTAGGACGTCGAACCGTTGCATTGGGAGGTGTTAGTATCTATGCATTGAGTGCTTGCTTGGCGTGGGCAGCTCAATCGATTGATATGATGCTAATAGCTCGGCTGCTACAAGGCTTAGGAGCTTGTGCGACTTCTGTAGCAGCCTTTGCGACGGTTCGCGATCTATTTGGCCCTGAGAAGAGTGGCCGTATGATCAGTTACCTCAATGGTGCCATTTGCTTTATTCCTGCACTAGCACCGATTCTGGGTGCTTGGTTAACTCAACAGTTTGGCTGGCGCTCGAACTTTAGCTTTATGGCTGTGTTCGCTGTTGTGGTTGGCACCATTTTGTTTTTCCAAATGAAAGAGTCTAATCCGGCGACAGAAAAGGTCGCGGTGTTCAAACTTGAGCGTTACTGGTCGGTATTGAAAACACCATCATTCATCTTCCATGCAACCTTATGCTTGATGGCGATGGCGGTCATTCTTGCTTACGTTACCTCTGCACCTGTTGTGCTGATGGAAAACCTAGGTTTGACGATGAATGAGTTTACGTTCTGGTTTGGCATCAACGCGGTTATCAACATCACGGCTGCATTCACTGCGCCGAAGTTCATGGATCGTTTTGGTACTTACAAAGCATTGGTTGTCGGTATTTCAACGCTTGGTTTAGCGGGTGTGGTTATGTTGGTGCTTGCTGAGCATGCTAGCGCGATCGCATTCATGCTGCCGATTTTCCTATCTTCAGTTGGCTTCGCTTGGATTCTTGGTGCCGCAGCCGGTAAGGCACTTGAACCTTTTGGTGACCGTGCGGGTACCGCAGCTGCGTTGCTTGGCTTGTTCCAAATGAGCGGTTCTGGACTGCTTGTTGGTACGATGCAACGTCTTGATTTAACGTCTCAAGTGATGATTGCGCTGCAAATGTTCCTTATTGTTCCTGCATTGTTAGTGCTTGCGAGCAAAGCGGGTAAGTCATGGCACACGACGTTTGCTAAGGCATAAGTCTCAAGGGTGACAAAATATACAAATGGCGGTTTGCGAAACGTTAAAACATGGTATATTTGTCACTCATTGAAACGTTAGTCCCCAACGGAAAATACTGTAATGTCATTAACAACCTACGAAATGGCGCGCATCTTAGAACAAATGGAAGATGCACCTGAAAAGGTCATGTTTGGTAAATTGCTTAAAGAGCTAGGAAACCAAAGTGAAGAGCGTATTCGCAGTGCGGCAAAACAAGTTCCAATTGATACTTTGCGAGATATCATTTACCAATTTCAACGCGTGGTTGAATCTCGTAAAGGTGAACAAGTTCAGCTACTAGCAAAAGAGCTAGCCGAGCAAGGTATCTCTGCTGAAGAGTTACAAGCTTTTCTAAACAAGTAGTTTATTCCAGATAAAAAGAAACCACTCAATTGAGTGGTTTTTTGCGTTTTGGACCTATGTAAATTTAGAGACCATGGGAAAGAGGTTTAGCTTTTGAATTGCGCTTTTAAGATTCTATCCAATGAAAATGGTCCAGCTCCCCAGACCACGACGATAAGAATCATTAATCCCCAAAGCTGATGATCATAGAAGCCTTGTGCCCACAATACAGGGTATGACACGACGGCTATGATATTGAAAACGAACAGCACTGCAGCCATTAGTCGGGTTAACAAGCCAAGCGCTAAGAATACCGGCAGAATCAATTCAGCTGCGGTACCCATGTAAGCGGCCAATTCCCAAGGCAAAAGAGGCACTTGGTATTCCAATTCAAACAAGTAAAGGGTGCTATCCCAAGTGGCTATCTTGGTGAGTCCTGAATTAAAGAAGACCCATGCCACCCATAGGCGACAAAACAGAAGTAGTACGGGAACAAAAAGTGCCTGTGATTTCTCAATCAAACTGTCGTATTGAGCCATCATGTTCGTGACTGTGTTGTTATCCATATTATGTCTCCAATTCGGCATTGATTGAAAAGCCTGAGATGACGTTAAGTGCCATGACAGTATTCAGATGTTGTAGTAGTAAAGGGTCTATCGCTGAGAGCGTTTGACCCGATTGCAATTCAGTTAATAGTTGGTGGCTTTCTTGCGTCAAACGATGGCTCTCAACCTGTGAATTTTCCGCTCGGATTAACACCCCAAATTCAGGTTGGTTGATGTCTAACCCATCGAGTTGTTGCTGATAGATAGCCTGCTCAAGCGCGATAATCGTATAGCTAGAATTAACTAGCGTTATTGAATCTTTGAGATGAAAGACTAAAGCGCCTTGTTGCTCTGGTGGTACATCAGCTAAACGAGAAAGAGGGCGTTGGTCGACATGTGATTCTGAAACGCATCTCACCAAGCTATCTTTTTGCCATTCATACAAAGCCACTTCACCGAGATAAGGTGCAGCCTTGATAACGGCAGGAAAGGCTTGGATAGTTTGTTCAAAGTGTTCACCGTAACCACTGACATCACCAGAGGTTGATGGATAACTTAAGACATGTTGACGAGCCATTTGTTGGAAGCACTCTTCGCCAACCAGCATTTCAGTGAGTGGGTAGGTTGCTGCCAGTACTTCGCTCAAGCTAATCACAAAGTTGTTGCGGTAAATCTGGATGCGTTGCTCATCAGTAAAATGGTCGCTCACTATGTCGCAGTGCTCACCATTGTTTTGATAGCGTAGGGCGTTAGCAAACTCCGATTGTACATTAGCTAAAGAGTGGCTCATGATGCGCGACTCCTTTGGTTGAACTTGTCGTGTTGATACAAGATATCACTGGCTTTGGCCGCTTCAGCCAATAAAACTGGTGGCTCTGGGATATCTAAATCCCACTCTATCAAGGTGTGGCGCAAACCATGTTGTGCAATCCAGTCAGTGTAGAGTTGCCATACTTCGTCACAGACAGGCTTGCTGTGGGTGTCTATCCAGATCTCACCTTGTTCGAGTTTCTTTTTGGTAAAACCTGCCAAGTGAATCTCTTCCACTTTGTCTGCTGGTATTCCATTGAGATACTCTTCACAGCTGAAACCGTGATTAAAAGATGAGACAAAAATATTATTGAAATCGAGCAGTAGGCGACACTCGGTACGCTTTTGTACCTCGGCTAAAAATTCCCACTCTGGGATGGTTGAATGTTTGAAGGCAAGGTAGCTCGATGGGTTTTCAATCAGCATAGGGCGTTGCAGGCCGTCTTGCACCTCGATGACATTGCGGCAGAAGACTTCTAACGCCTCTTCGGTATAAGGCAGCGGTAACAAGTCATTGAAGTAGTGACCGCCGGTCTGACTCCAGCTGAGATGATCAGAAACCAAGAACGGCTCGATATCATCAATCAGGTCTTTTAACTGCATCAGATGATGTTGATTGATGCGCTCAACAGAACCTAGCGACAATCCAACACCGTGACAACTTATGTTGTGGGCGTTACGTATTTCTCTGAGTTGTTGGCGTTGCGGTGATTGAGCTAAAAAGTAGTTCTCGCTGTGAACCTCTAACCAACTCACTAACGTTGGATTTTGGCTAAAGAAGTCCAAGTGAGGTGTTCTAAGGCCAACCCCTGCATTGGGATGAAGAGTGTCAGTCACAACGGTTCTCCTAATAGGAAGTGGAGGTGAGCCGAATTTCAGCTCACCATACTTAGCAGCTCAATTATGATGATTGAGTGTCACCACCTGATAATTTGCCACATAGTCCTTTAGGAACGACCACGAATGCATCGGATTGGTTGTCTTCTTTTGCTGTACCCGCACATGAGCTTGTTTTGGTTGCACAATCATTCTGGCCAGCTTTTGCCACGCCGTAGCATTTTTCTTTTGCTGCTGCTTCCGCAGGTGCTGATGTAAGAACTGCACCGCCGAACGCTAGTACACTTGTGATTGCAGCTGTAACAGCAAGATTAGAATTTTTCATAGTCATTCCCTCTAGACTTAATTTGATTTACACATAGCAGGTTATAGAATTGTTAACTTGCTTACTAAAAAGGATAGGAAGAACCAGGAAATAATTTCACAGCATTATTAAAATAATCGATATTAATGATGTGTTGTTATTTAAGTTATTGATTATGTGATGTTATTTTTTGACTGTTTTTTCTTCTTATTATCCTAAACGCAGCCTAGTGTTTAGGTTATAATCAACTTTTATGTATAAATACCCAGTAGTGAGCATATCCAATGATAGATCCTTCGCTTTTACTCGATGGCCTAAACGATAAACAACGTGAGGCGGTCGCAGCACCTTTAGAAAACCTACTTATTCTGGCTGGTGCTGGCAGTGGTAAAACGCGAGTGTTGGTGCATCGTATTGCTTGGCTGCAAAGCGTAGAGCAAGCATCGCCGTTTTCTATCATGTCAGTAACCTTCACCAATAAAGCGGCAGCAGAGATGCGTGGCCGTATTGAAGAGTTGATGATGGGAAGTTCATCGGGTATGTGGAACGGTACCTTCCACGGTATTTGTCACCGTATTCTTCGAGCTCACTACCTAGATGCAAAACTGCCAGAAGATTTCCAGATCATTGATTCAGATGATCAGATTCGTTTACTACGTCGCTTAATCAAGGCGCAAAACCTTGATGAAAAGCAGTGGCCTGCCAAGCAAGCTTCTTGGTGGATCAATGGTAAGAAAGACGAAGGGCTACGCCCAAGTCACATTGACGCCTACCATGATCCAATAACTCAAACGTGGTTAAAGATCTACTCTGCTTACCAAGAGGCATGTGATCGTGCTGGCTTGGTCGACTTTGCTGAAATCTTGTTGCGATCGCATGAATTACTGCGCGATAAGAAACACATCCGAGAGCACTACCAAGCTCGCTTCAAGCATATCCTTGTCGACGAGTTCCAAGATACCAACAACATTCAATACGCTTGGCTACGTATGATGGCAGGTCCGGATTGTCGGGTGATGATCGTGGGTGATGATGACCAATCTATCTATGGTTGGCGCGGCGCGAAAATCGAAAATATTCAAAAGTTCTTGGATGAATTCCCAGGAGCTTCAACGGTTCGACTCGAACAAAACTATCGTTCAACCAAAACCATTTTGCAGGCGTCGAACGAGCTTATCTCGAACAACACCGAGCGTATGGGTAAAGAGCTGTGGACCGATGGCAACGATGGTGAGCCAATCTCTGTGTACTCGGCTTACAATGAGCTAGATGAAGCGCGTTTCACGGTAAGCAAAATCAAAGAGTGGCAGGAGAAAGGCGGGGCACTAGAAGATACGGCAATGCTTTATCGTAATAATGCCCAGTCTCGTGTTCTTGAAGAAGCTTTGATTCAAGGTGGTTTACCTTACCGAATCTACGGCGGCATGCGATTCTTCGAGCGTCAGGAAATCAGAGATGCTCTGAGTTATCTGCGTTTAATGAGTAATCGCAGTAATGATGCGGCGTTCGAACGTGTCGTCAATACGCCAACGCGTGGCTTGGGTGATAAAACCTTAGAAACGATTCGTCTTGCGGCGCGTGATCGTGGTGCAACCATGTGGGAAGCCAGTGTTGCTCTGATAGAAGAACAAGTGTTACCAGGCCGTGCTGCGGGTGCTTTGAGCCGCTTTATCGAGCTTATCAATGCACTTGAAGATGACACCATAGAACTGAGGCTTCATGAGCAAACCGACCACGTGATCAAATCGTCGGGCTTGTTTGCGATGTACGAGCAAGAGAAAGGCGAGAAGTCGAAGGCTCGTATTGAGAACTTGGAAGAATTGGTAACGGCAACGCGTCAGTTTGAAAAACCAGAAGAAGCAGATGAAATGAGCATGCTAACGGCATTCTTAACTCATGCGGCTTTAGAAGCGGGTGAAGGTCAGGCTGATGAGTTTGATGATGCGGTTCAGTTAATGACCCTGCATAGCGCCAAAGGCCTAGAGTTCCCAATGGTATTCATGGTGGGTGTCGAAGAAGGCATGTTCCCAAGCCAAATGTCCGCCGAAGAAGCGGGGCGTTTAGAAGAAGAGCGTCGCCTGTGTTATGTAGGTATGACTCGTGCGATGGAGAAGCTTTACATCACTTACGCAGAGATGCGTCGTTTGTATGGTCAGGACAAGTACCACAAACCATCGCGCTTTATTCGCGAGTTACCTGAGACATGTCTGGATGAAGTGCGTATGAAAGCGCAAGTGAGCCGCCCTGCAAGCAGTGGTCGCTTTAGCCAAACCGCAGTGAAAGAGAACTTTAACGAAACGGGCTTTAGCTTAGGCTCTCGCGTTAAGCACCCTAAGTTTGGTGAAGGTACCATCATCAACTTTGAGGGAAGTGGTCCGCAGAGCCGAGTTCAAGTCGCGTTCAACGGTGAAGGCATCAAGTGGTTAGTAACGGCTTACGCTCGTTTAGAACAGCTTTAATCTGTTACTTCGACATCTAAAAATCGTTCATTATTAAAAACAAAAAGAGCAGCCACTGGCTGCTCTTTTTATTGCTCTGTACCGACCTAAATTAGGTTAATACGAGCTTAAAGCATTTCCGCCTAAGCGTGAGGCTTACAGTGCTGCAAGTGCCGCTTCGTAGTTTGGTTCTTCAGTGATCTCTGCAACCAACTCGCTGTGCGTTACCACACCTTTCTCATCAACAACGACAACTGCACGTGTTGTTAGGCCAGATAATGGGCCTTCAGCAATCGCCACGCCGTAGTCTGATGCGAACGCAGGAGAACGGAAAGTCGAAGCGTGTTGAACGCCTTCAATGCCTTCTAGTTCGCAGAAGCGACCAGCAGCAAACGGTAGGTCAGCAGAAATACAAACCACAACCGTATTTTCAAGCTCTGTTGCTTTTGCGTTGAACGTACGTACGCTCGTTGCACAAGTTGCTGTATCGATGCTTGGGAAGATATTTAGAACCACTTTCTTGCCTTTAAGAGAAGCAAGAGTCAGTTCAGAAAGATCGCCTGCAGTCAGTGCAAAGCTTGGTGCTTGTTCGCCAGTTTGTGGGAATGTGCCTGTTAGCGGTACAGCAGCGCCTTTGAAGGTAACGTGTGACATGAATTTGTCCTTAGTTTAATTATGGTTATGAAACTAGTTGAGCCTAGTTCGACTTACGTTACTCTGAAGTGGTTAAGAAGTGAATGCTTTAATATCAGAATTATTATTAAACGTATTGAGTTTTCGGTTGGCAGGCGAAGTAGAAGGTCAATTGGAAAGTAATGGATTAAGGTATAGATAAAGAAAAACCCCGAGAGCTTGCGCTCATCGGGGTCTGTAGTCTTACTCGCAGCAATCCGGCTACTAAGTGTGCTCCATGCATCAAATCCATGATAGTGTGCTGTTATCCTTCAGCGTATTCCTTTCGTCGCCATCCTAGCGGTGTCCTTGATCTTATCCTGATCTGCCAACAATCCTCGTTAGCGCGCGTCACTTGTTCCTTGAGCGGTGTCCATTGTCTTTCCTTAGTAGCAACCATCCTAGTTACTATTGCGTCCATTCAATGTCCATTTCGCTATCCATGCCGATTATTCATCCTGAGTAATCGAATCTTCATCCTGAAGATAACCAAGTCCTTGGCGTTTCCTGTTCCGTGTCAGCATCCTTCCGACGCCATTCATATTACCGATTCCTTATTTATCAGCAATGGTGCATAAGCGAATTTCTATATAATTATTTGAATGATAAATGTACGTATCGTTTTATTTCAATTGGTTATGATATCTAGGTGACTAATTTCGTCATCAAATATCGATATTTACTCACTGCCTTGTGAGAGATCTCGCACAAGGCAGCGAGTAAAAAGGGAGGATTATTCCCTACTGACCAATGGCTGCACCTTCACGACGAGGGTCTGCAGCGCCTTCTAAACCATCTTTTGTGATGCGAATCGCGTGTAAACCAGAGTTAAGATCGCGAACGTTGACCTCAAATCCCATCTTTTCTAGCTCAGGTTTGAAGTTTTCCGCTGATGTTCCTTTTTCCAAATCTAAGGTACCGAAGCGGTTTAGGAAGTGTGGTTGATTGATGGCTTGCTGAATATCCATGTCCCATTGGGTATGAGCAATGATCGCTTGTGCCACATAACCTATGATACGGCTGCCTCCCGGAGAGCCAATTGCCATGTAAGGTTTATCGTCTTGCATGATGATGGTCGGTGCCATTGAAGAGCGTGGACGCTTACCTGGTTCAAGTCGGTTGGCGATAGGCTTACCATCGTTATGGGTCTTGAATGAGAAATCTGTCAGTTCGTTGTTGAGTAGGAAACCTCTAACCATCAAGCGTGAGCCAAAGGCATTCTCAATGGTGGTGGTCATCGACACGACATTGCCATCGCTATCGACAATATTGAAGTGGCTGGTGGACGGCAATTCAATAGAAACATCTTGGCTTCTCTGCATCGCGTGATCCCACGGCGGTGTGCCTGAAGGTGCGCTTGCCAATGCCTTACCTGCGGTAATTAACTGAGCGCGTTCCTGCAAATAGTCAGTATTCACTAACCCTTGGGTAGGCATTGGCACATAATCTTGATCCGCCATGTACATACCACGGTCTGCAAAGGCTAGGCGAGAAGCGTCTGCTAACACCTGCCAAGACTTCGCATTGTTTGGTCCCCATGATTTAAGATCAAACTGCTCGGTCATCGCTAAGATCTGCCCAACCGTTAATGCACCTGAACTTGGTGGACCCATTCCACACACTTGGTAGCTTTCATAAGCAGAACAAACCGGCTCGCGCTGCTTAATCGAATAAGCGTCGAAGTCTTTCTGTGCTAATACGCCCGGGTTACCTTTCGCTGTTTGCACGGTATTGATGATGTCGGTAGAAATCTCACCTTGGTAAAAGGCCTTAGCACCGTTCTTAGAAATAGCGTTTAACGTTGCCGCGTACTCTGGGTTCTTAAGTTGCGTGCCAGCTGTTTTCGGGCTGCCATCGGCATTGAAGAAGTAGGCTTTGGTAGTGGCAAAGCGGCTTAGTCGCTCTTGGTCATTCTCAATCAAGGTGGCTAAACGTGGACTAATAGTAAAACCTTCTTCAGCCAGCTGAGCAATAGGCTTAATCAGTGATGCCCATTCGAGCTTGCCGTACTTCTGGTGAGTGTCCCACAGTAATTGCACCGTGCCTGGCGTGCCAACAGAACGACCGCCAACCACGGCATCATAGAATTTAAGCGGTTGGCCGTTTTCGTCTTGGAATAGACGTGGTGTGGCATCAAGTGGTGCAGTTTCACGGCCATCGTAGGTTTTGAGTTGCTTGTCCTTGCCATCAAAATAAACAAGGAACGCGCCGCCACCAATACCTGAAGACTGAGGTTCCACTAAGCCAAGCATAAGCTGGACGGCAACCATGGCGTCAATCGCGTTACCACCACGAGCAAGTACATCAGCACCGGCTTGTGTGGCAAGAGGGTTGGCCGCGGTGACCATCCAATCGTTGGCTTTAATGAGCTGTTTGGTTTCTAAACCACTACTTTGTTCGGGTGCGACGGAATCGGCAGCTTGATTTGCCCAACTGACGTGAGAGGCAAAAAGTAGGGTAGAAGTGGCGAGGGTTGTTAGTTTTGTTTTCCACTGCATGATCTTCTCCTTTTAATATGCAGAGCTAGATTGGCAGTGGAAAGATGAGATAGCCAGAGTGTTGTTAACGAATTGTAATCTTGATTCGAATTTAAGCGATTAAACCGGACAGCGACTGCCAAAGAATACTCACGCCAATAAGGCTGAATACCACGCCACATAAGCCATCGATGTATACCGTTGCTTCGCTGAGTTTCTTTTGCAATGCTTTAGTCGAAAGCATCCAAGCCAGTAGTGAGAACCAAAACAGAGACAGACCAAATAGGATGATAAGCGCAAAGCCTTTACCTGACAGAGACATGTCGGCAGGCACTAGGCTCGACATCAAGCTGATAAAGAACACCAAAGCCTTTGGGTTGAGAATATTGGTCGCAAACCCTTTCGAAAATGCCTGACGCTTATTGGTCAGAATCAAATCGTTGGCATTGACGGTATCGGCATCATCATCGTGGTTCTGAATGATTTGCCAGGTTGCTTTAAGTGCTCCGTAACCTAAGTACAGCAAGTAGCTACCGCCGGCTAGTTGGATAATGGCAAATAATGTCGGTTGTTGGTGGACTAGGTAACTGATTCCCGTCAGGCTCAGCAATGAGTGCAGCAAGATCCCGCAAGATAAACCAAGCGCAATGTACAAGCCTGTCTGGCGTCCGTGACGCGTCGCATTTTGCACGACTAACGCAAAATCAGGGCCGGGGCTCATCAAAGCGATGAAGTGGATAGAGGCTAGGGTGATCAGTATGGTGACTTCGTTCATCGTCAGTTCTCAATAACGTTGCCGCTATTTTTAAATAAGTAATCGTATTGAGCGTAGCTTACCGTGATTTGAAATCGAGCAATTGTAAATTATCAACACTTAGTTGATTTGTGACGGTGGTACGCCGAACGTGGTTTTGAAAGCCTTAGAGAAGTGTGCTTGGTCATAGAAGCCTACTTGGTGCGCGACCTTGGTACCACATATCCCAGACTTAATCAGACGCATGCTCTGTTCCATACGTAAACGGCTCAGCCATGCATAAGGCGTAATGCCCATTCTGTTTTTAAAATGGCGTTGGAATTGAGTCGTGGTTAAACCACACAACTCAGACAATTGTTCTAATCGCACTGGTTGATCCAAGTTCGCCATCAAGTAGTCTTTTAGCGTATCAATCGATTGATTACCCAGTTTGATGTCACTCTTCGATCCAAATTTCGCATAACGATCGACAATCGTCGAGAACCCTTCGAAAGGTAAGCAATCTTGAGCGAGCTGGCTGATGTTTTGATGGATTAATAGGCCGTGTAAGTTGCGCAATTGTGAAAATGCAGCTTGATCGGAGAGGATCAACTCAGAAAAGCCTAATGTGTGACCATTCTTCTTGGGATCGGCAAGATCTTGAAACCATTGGGGAGAAACTGCAAACACACTGACTTGATAACCCGAATCGAGTTTGGAGTGCCCATCATGCAGCTCATCCGGTGGCATGATAACAACTTGGCCAGCACCAACATTATGGCTCGTCCCTTTATAGACGAATTTCTGCTGTCCTTGGGTAATTAAACCAATGTGAAAGTCCAAATGATAGTGGCGCTGAAAAGCAAACTCTTGGTATTGAGCTTGGATCAGGCTGATATCTTCTGTTGGGGTAGAGTAATAGTGGACTTTATCCATGGTACAAAAAAGCTTGGTCAAATAGTCATCAATTCAACCAAGCTTATCTTCGTATTAAGGGATTGTCTTGTAAAAAACGATCAGTGTTACCGCTTAGCGCGTTTGTTCTTTCTGTTGTTACGCAGACCGTCAAAGCTGAATATCACCAACGCTCCCCAAATAAAGGCGAAGGTAATCGCTTTGTCACTGGTAAACGCTTCGCCATAAATCAGCACCGCTAACAAGAACATTAAGCTTGGCCCAATGTACTGGAAGAAGCCGAGGGTCGATAGCTTCAAGCGTGTTGCAGCGCCAGTAAAGCACAGCAGTGGAATGGTGGTAATAACACCAGCAGCAACCAGTAACAGATTGAGTTGCATTGGGTTCATTGAGAAGTCCGAGGTCGGACTATCAGCAATAAACAGTAGGTAGGTTGCTGCGAGAGGCAACATAACCAGAGTCTCAATGAACAAACCGGTTTGCGCTTCTAAGCTCACCTTTTTACGCAGTAAACCATAAAAACCAAAGCTAAAGGCTAGGGCAATGGCGACGATCGGCACTGAACCGAAGGCAATTAATTGGATTAATACGCCAATCGCAGCAAGAGCCACTGCAAACCATTGCAGCTTACGTAAGCGTTCGCCGAGGAAGAGCATCCCGAGCAACACGTTAATCAGTGGGTTGATGTAATACCCCAAGCTGGCATCAAGCATGTGATTGGAATTCACCGCCCAAATAAAAATAAGCCAGTTAGCGCCCACCAAAATAGACGTCGCCACCAAATAGAGCATTTTTGGTTTCGAGGTCAGGGTGCCGCGGACTTTACGCCAGCTGCGGCCAATGTGCAGTAAGAAAGCGAGTAGGAAAAAGGACCATACTACACGGTGGCTAAGGATCTCTAACGGGGAAACATCACTTAAAGATTTGAAATATATAGGGGCGATCCCCCACATGGTGTAGGCGCCGACGGCAAGCAAAACTCCCTGGCGCGTACGTTGTTGTTCTTCCTGTGTCATGCATCTTTCTCTAGCACTGAGTGCTTATTAATAAGATTTATAAGAGAGTTGGTCAGTATAGGAGCGATAACCCTTTTCACCTAACAATTTGCGGTTTAATTCGCCAGCGTTCCCCTCTACAATGTGCGACTTGCTTGCCGAAGATGCTTGCTGATTTCATACCTCGATTAGGAACCATAATGACCGCCACTCTGATTGCTGAGCAAATACCAACTCCCGCGAATGATGCGCAAACCATCTTGCAAGATGTGTTCGGCTATCAAAGCTTTCGCGATGGTCAGCAAGAGGTCATTGATTTGGCCGTTGAGGGCAAAGACAGCTTGGTGATTATGCCAACCGGTGGCGGTAAATCTCTGTGTTACCAAATCCCGGCTTTGGTTCGTGAAGGGCTGACTCTGGTTATCTCACCGCTGATTTCGTTGATGAAAGACCAGGTTGATCAGCTGAAAGCTAACGGCGTCGCGGCAGAGTGCATTAACTCGTCAATGCCGCGAGAGAACCTGATCTCGGTCTTTAATCGTATGAACTCAGGTCAGTTGAAAATGGTGTATGTCTCGCCAGAGCGTGTGTTGATGCGTGACTTTATCGAGCGTCTACAAGGCTTACCGCTTTCGATGATTGCAGTCGATGAAGCGCACTGTATCTCTCAGTGGGGACACGATTTCCGACCTGAATATGCTTCGCTAGGCCAGCTTAAACAGTATTTTCCGCATGTGCCTTATATGGCGCTAACGGCAACCGCTGATGATGCGACGCGCAAAGATATTATCTCTCGTTTGCAGTTGGTGGATCCGCATACGCATTTAGGTAGCTTCGATCGCCCTAATATTCGTTACAACTTGGTTGAGAAGCATAAGCCCGTGTCACAGGTGGTTCGCTACCTAGAAACACAGAAAGGCAATTGCGGCATCATCTACTGTGGTAGCCGCAAGAAAGTGGAGATGGTGACCGAGAAGCTGTGCAATAACGGTATTCGCGCTGCGGGTTACCATGCTGGCATGGATACCGACGAACGTGCTTACGTTCAAGAAGCTTTCCAGCGTGATGATATTCAGATCGTGGTAGCGACTGTGGCGTTTGGTATGGGCATCAATAAACCCAACGTGCGCTTTGTGGTGCACTTTGATATTCCACGCAATATCGAATCTTACTATCAAGAGACTGGCCGTGCGGGTCGTGATGGCTTACCTGCTGAAGCGATGATGCTGTTTGACCCGGCTGATATGGGTTGGCTGCGTCGCATGCTGGATGAGAAAGAAGAAGGCCCACAGAAACAAGTTGAGATGCACAAGCTGAACGCGATGAGTGCCTTTGCCGAAGCGCAAACCTGTCGTCGTCAGGTTCTATTGAACTATTTTGGCGAATATCGCGAGAAGCAATGTGGCAACTGCGATATCTGCCTCGATCCACCTAAGCATTTTGATGCGACTAAAGAAGCGCAGAAGGCATTGTCTTGTGTGTACCGTGTCAATCAGTCGTTTGGTATGGGCTACGTGGTCGAAGTGATGCGTGGTATGCAGAATATTCGTGTCCGTGATAATGGCCACGATAAACTGTCTACCTACGGTATTGGCCGTGACCATAGCCACGATTACTGGATCAGTATCTTCCGTCAGCTGATTCACAAGGGCTTGTTGTTCCAGAACATCACTCGTAACTCGACGTTACAGTTAACCGAAGAAGCACGTCCGTTACTGCGTGGTGAGATGTCTTTGGAGTTGGCTGTACCTCGTTTAGATACCGCGGTGCGTAATGCGAAGTCCGATAAACTGAGCAGTAAGAACTACGATAAGAAGCTGTTTGCGAAACTGCGAAAGCTGCGTAAGTCGATTGCAGATGAAGATGGCTTACCACCTTATGTGGTATTCAGTGACGCGACGCTGATTGATATGGCTGAAATCCTACCCACATCTTATGGCGAGATGCTGGCAGTGAATGGTGTCGGTCAACGCAAACTCGATAAGTACGCTGATCCATTCTTAGATTTGATTCAAGAACACATCACTACACACGGCTAATTGCTAGTTTTCAGAAGTGTTTAGCTTATAAAAACGATTAGCTCATAGAAAAAGAATAAGGTTGATAGGGACATGACAACACCAACAGAATTTGGCTTAAGAGAGTATTTGGCTGAGGAAGGGCGTTTATTGATTACGTCTCCAAGTTTTGATTTTGATTCTTACGAAGTGTTAGGTGAAAAGCTGGTGGCGTTACTGTCAGCGTCTGTTGTTGAAAAACAATGGGACGCCGATATGCACTCTTGGTTGATTGATTTTGAAGATTGTCGAATGTTTTTAAAGTCTGAGCATTACAGCGAATCAATTTGGTTTGAGTCGTTAAACGCTGAAGAAAGCCGAGAAGAGTTCGATTATCTCGCGACGCTTTTCAAGCGCGGCTTCTAACTTCAAGCATGGTTTCTAACGTCATTCATCAATAAAAGTGAGGATAAACGTTTGCGTTTGTTCTCACCATTGCAGCCAATATTGATTAATGTATAATCGCCCGCCGCTCAATAGAGCAAATTATAGAAACATTTTTAATTCACATTATTGGTAAGAGCTTTCTTGGATTATTCGAAGAAATGACTCGATTTGGGTTCCCTCACCCCCAAACCAAACTAAAAAGGTACAGCATGAGTAACTTTACCCCTGCGCAACAGCGCAAAGCCCTAGCACTATTAGTTTTGTTCCATTTGGTCATTATTGCGTCAAGCAACTATTTGGTTCAGCTACCTTTTACCGTCTTCGGTATGCACACCACTTGGGGTGCTTTCACTTTCCCGTTTATCTTCCTAGCGACCGATCTCACAGTACGCATTTTTGGCGCGCAGCTTGCTCGTAAAATCATTTTCTTAGTGATGTTGCCTGCACTGGCCGTTTCTTATTTATTGTCTGTGGTTTTCTTTGAAGGTTCATTCCAAGGCTTTAGCCAACTAGGCGAGTTCAACCTGTTTGTTGCACGCATCGCAGCGGCAAGCTTCATGGCTTATTTGCTCGGTCAGATCTTGGATGTGCATGTGTTCAACCGCTTACGCCAAATGAAGCAATGGTGGGTTGCGCCAACGTGTTCGACACTTTTTGGTAATGCCATTGATACCATCGCGTTCTTTGCGATTGCCTTCTACCAAAGCCCAGATCCATTCATGGCTGAGCACTGGACTGAGATTGCGTTGGTTGATTACGGATTCAAACTCATCATTAGCTTAGGTTTGTTCGTGCCTATGTACGGTGTGCTTCTTAATTACGTGGTTAAGAAGTTAACCGCAGTGAACCCTGATTTTAAAGCGACAGGTGTTAACGCTTAAGTTTGAGATTTGTAACACAAAGCATTAATTCAGCGATAGAAAAAGCCCAAGTTAGTCTACTAACTTGGGCTTTTTTAATTTCTAGCGTCAGATACTAATATCAGAGGCATTCAATATTCAATGGCCAGCCAATATCGGTCTGTCTATTCGACTCGATCTCTAGCTCAGCAGCTGTCAGCGGATTGTCTGCTAGCCATTGCTTAGAAAGCGTCAAGGTCAGGTTGTTACCATCAGTTGCAAGCTTAAAATCAGGCTCTAGCGCTGGATTGCGACGGTGGGTCAGCAAAATAGCTAAACGCAGAATTCGTAAAATACGCTTGCTGCTGGTGCCTGAGATTGCATGTTGCTCTGGCAATGAGGTTAACTGTTCACGGTAGCGACGAGTTAACTCACCCAAGTAGTGCTTTTGCGCTCGAGTAAAGCCTGGCAGGTCTAAGTTCTGCAGTAGGTAAGCGCTGTGCTCGCCGCCTTTTTTGAAATCGATGGTTAAACCAATCTCATGAAGCTTAGCTGCGGTTTGTAATAGCACGCCAGCTTGAGGCTCTGAAACCCACTCTTCGGCGCCCGCTTGCTCTAACAGAGTTTGTGCGACTACAGCAACTTGTTCACCGTAGCTTACGTCCATTTGATAGCGTGATTGCACGCTCTTGACGGTACGCGCTCGAATATCTTCTTGGCGAAGTTCATCCACCATCTCGTAGGCTAGGCCTTCACGGAGTGCACCGCCTGCGAGTGTCATTGAATCAATTTCAAGTAGCTCAAAAATAGCGATAAGAATAGAAAGGCCACTTGGGAACACTAATGCACGCTCTAGTGTTAATCCTTCTATTTCTAGCTCTTCCAAGCGCTCGGTAATCATGGCTTGTTTCTGTAGACGCTTAAGCTTGGCATGAGTAATGACTTCATCCATGCCTTGCGCCAACATGATTTCTTGCAGTGCTTGAACGGTACCACTGGCACCAACACACACATCCCATCCAATATCCGTGTAGCTATCTAGAATAGGAGCCAACGTAGACTTAGCCGCTTCAATGGCATTGTTAAAGTTGGTTGCGGTTAATTGGCGATCTTTAAAGTGGCGCTCAAGCCAGGTAACACAGCCCATCTTCAGGCTAGTTAGTGCTTTCGCTGAGAAGCCTTCACCTATGATCATTTCGGTGCTTGCGCCACCTATATCAACGACCAGTCGGCGGCCGCTGCCACCAGAAGTGTGTGCTACGCCTTTATAGATAGTCGCAGCTTCTTCTTCACCAGAGATAACATTGATGTCATAACCAAGGATCTGGTTCGCTTTCTCTAGAAATATATCCACATTGATAGCGGTACGTAGGGTCGCTGTACCCACAATGCGGATATTTTCTTTTGGAATATCTTGCAGTCGCTCTGCAAAGAGACTCAAACAGTCCCAACCGCGCTGCATAGCTTCTGTACTAAGCGCATTATTTTCATTTAAGCCTGCTGCTAAACGCACTTTACGCTTAATCTTAGCCATGGTTTGTACGCTGCCATCGATGTGACGCACAACGAGCATATGAAAACTGTTCGACCCGAGGTCGATTGCAGCATAAAGCGGGGGTGACACTGTTTGACTCATAAGCGACTAAGCTTCCTTGTTATGACGCGGTTGGCGTGGGCGACGGTTCTGGTTTGGTTTACGGTTACCGTTGCGTGGGCCATTGTTGTTTGAGCGGCGTTGTTGCGGGTTACGTGTACGTAAGCGCATCGGTGCTGGCAGATCTTCTAGTAGTGCAGAAGCATCGTAGTCAGACATTGGGATAGCATGCTCAATGTATTCTTCGATTGGTGGCAAGTTGATTGCGTAATCTTCACAAGCAAAGCTGATCGAGTGACCGCTTTCACCAGCACGACCTGTACGACCGATACGGTGAACGTAATCTTCACAATCATCAGGTAGGTCGAAGTTGAATACGTGTGTTACTTGAGGAATGTGTAGGCCACGAGCTGCAACATCAGTTGCGACAAGAAGGTCAACATCACCTTTGGTGAACTGCTCAAGAATTTTTTCACGTTTCTTCTGAGGAACATCGCCAGTTAGCAGGCCTACACGGTGACCATCGGCAGCCAAGTGGCCCCAAACTGATTCACATTTGTGCTTCGTGTTAGCGAAGATGATTGCGCGATCTGGCCATTCTTCTTCGATTAACGTTTGTAGAAGAGCCATCTTATGTTCGTTAGAAGGGTAGAACAGCTCTTCTTGAATGCGGTGACCTGTTTTACGCTCAGGCTCAACAACCACGTGCTCTGGGTTGTGCATGTGCTCGAACGCTAGCTCTTGTACGCGGTAAGACAGCGTCGCAGAGAACAGCATATTCAGGCGATCTTTTGGCTCAGGCATACGGCGGAACAAGAAGCGAATGTCTTTAATAAAGCCCAGATCAAACATACGATCGGCTTCATCAAGCACAACCGCTTGAATGTGGTTAAGGTTAAATACCTTTTGCTTGTAGAAATCGATGATACGGCCAGTAGTACCAATTAAGATATCTGCGCCTTCTTCGATCTTACCTAGCTGCTTGTCGTAGCTTTCGCCACCGTAAGCTAGTGCTGCTTTGATACCCGTGCTTTCAACCAGAGAGTCAGCATCGTTGTAGATCTGAATCGCGAGTTCACGCGTTGGTGCCATAATAATTGCACGTGGCTGGTTAGGCTTACGCCCTTCATGCTCAGGTGTTTTTAGCAGGTGGTTAAAAGTAGCAGTTAGAAACGCAAGCGTTTTACCAGTACCCGTTTGGGCCTGGCCTGCAATGTCTTGGCCGGTGAGCAGTACCGGGAGCGCCAAGGCTTGGATAGGGGTACAATAATCGAACCCTTTTTTCTCCAATCCTTCAATGACTTGAGGAAGTAAATCCAAGTCGGCGAACTTTTGCTCTGTGATATGCGTCTTTTTCATTGCTATAGAATATCAGCTTAAGCTTGCAATACGAAAGTAAATACATTCCAATAGGGCATCTATTTACTGGTTATCATCCAACCAGTTCTAAAAAATACATTGGAGTGGAAGATGAGTGATAAGATTTTGCAGCTAACTGATGACGGTTTTGATAACGATGTAATCAATGCTGCAGGCCCTGTTCTTGTTGATTTTTGGGCAGAATGGTGTGGTCCATGTAAAATGATTGCGCCGATTCTTGATGAAATCGCAAACGAGTACGAAGGCAAGCTCACAATCGGTAAATTAAATATCGACCAAAATGCTGGAACTCCACCAAAATTTGGTATTCGTGGCATTCCAACGCTGCTTCTTTTCAAAGATGGCGGCGTAGCAGCAACTAAAGTTGGTGCATTGTCTAAAACTCAACTTAAAGAGTTCCTAGACGCTAACCTTTAATTAGGTGAGCCTTTGAAAAGAAACCGCGCAGTTAACAAATGCGCGGTTTTGTTTTTTCTAAGCTATGGACTAGTCTTAGTTTTAGTGCTAATTTATCGCACGTTAATTGAACGAATTTCTCTTCTTGGTCGATCCTGTGACCAACTCCTTCTTAACTTAAGAAAACAGATCCTATTTTGACTAAACAAACTTCCACCACTATGAATCTTACTGAACTGAAGAACAGACCTGTGTCTGAACTTGTTAAACTTAGCGAAAGCCTAGGTCTTGAAAATCAAGCTCGCCTAAGAAAACAAGACATTATCTTCTCCATCCTTAAAGCGCATGCAAAAAGTGGTGAAGACATCTTTGGTGATGGTGTTCTAGAAATTCTTCAAGACGGTTTTGGTTTCCTGCGTAGCGGCGACAGTTCGTACCTTGCTGGGCCAGATGATATTTACGTATCACCAAGCCAGATTCGTCGTTTTAACCTTCGCACCGGTGACTCGATTGGCGGTAAAATCCGTCCACCTAAAGATGGCGAACGTTACTTTGCACTGCTTAAAGTAAACACGGTTAACTACGACAAGCCAGACAACGCCCGTAACAAAATCCTTTTTGAAAACCTGACTCCTCTTCACGCCAACGAACGTATGGTGATGGAAGCGGGTAATGGTGCGACTGAAGATATCACAGCTCGAATTCTTGACCTTGCTTCACCTATAGGTAAAGGCCAGCGTGGTCTGATTGTTGCTCCGCCTAAAGCAGGTAAAACAATGCTTCTGCAAAATATTGCACAAAGCATTGCACGCAACCATCCTGAGTGTGAACTAATGGTTCTACTTATCGATGAGCGTCCAGAAGAAGTAACAGAAATGCAGCGCCTAGTTAAAGGCGAAGTAATCGCATCGACTTTCGATGAGCCAGCATCTCGCCACGTACAAGTAGCAGAAATGGTAATCGAGAAGGCGAAGCGTCTTGTTGAACACAAGAAAGATGTGGTTATCCTACTGGACTCAATCACTCGTCTAGCTCGTGCTTACAACACTGTTATTCCTTCATCAGGTAAAGTGCTTACTGGTGGTGTTGATGCGAATGCTCTACATCGTCCAAAGCGTTTCTTCGGTGCGGCACGTAACGTAGAAGAAGGCGGTAGCTTAACTATCATCGCAACTGCACTGGTTGATACTGGTTCTAAGATGGATGAAGTAATCTACGAAGAATTCAAAGGTACAGGTAACATGGAACTGCACCTTAACCGTAAGATTGCTGAAAAGCGCGTATTCCCAGCGATTGATTTCAACCGCTCTGGTACTCGTCGTGAAGAGCTTCTTACTAAGAGCGATGAACTACAGAAGATGTGGATCCTGCGTAAGATTGTTCACCCTATGGGCGAAACTGATGCAATGGAATTCCTTATCGATAAGTTAGCAATGACTAAAACGAACGATGAGTTCTTTGACGCAATGCGTCGTCAGTAGTCTTGATTAGCTGATAGTTATTAAAAAGCGCTGCCTTCGGGTGGCGCTTTTTATTTGCATTTTATAGCGACAGCTTGCAGAATGAGCAAAAGTGTTAAAAGGAAGTTAAAATGCAACATGGACTGTTGTCATCATTACTCCTGTCTACTTCACTGTTACTTTCCCCGGTCGGTATGAGCTATGCCACCGAGATGTCTCCAATTACAGTAGAGTCTTGGCTTGAGAATGATCAAGTAAAACTGAAAACTGCTGAATTACTCGAATTTGTCGTACGTGACGAAGTTAATTCGCTGCGCTTCGCGCTTGAGCGTCTGACATTTCCCCAACAAGAAGTGGCTCGTTACCAACTCTTGAAGAAGCTCGAACAGCAAAAAATTGTCCTCACCCCCAAGATGTCTATCTTCATTGAGCAGCAACTCGCTATCACGCCAACTTACCAAGTTTTAGAGCGTGGAGATGGTTATGAGTTTACGGTACCTGCCTTTAATTACCCTTCGATTGCCAACCGGCTCATCAAACAGTGGCGCCAAGACCAGAAGACGCTGGTGTTTGTGTTAGATGCAGAGAAACAAGAACTCGACCTAAAAGAGTGGTTATCTGGATCTGAGCATCAAGTTCAAACACGAGAAGCATTGTTAATCAGAGAGCTAGACAGTTTGTCTCCTGAAGCGGTTGATTATCTGACTAAGCAACTCACGGCCTCCTCGATTGTTAGCTGGCTACCTTCTACTGAGGTGGTGGTTCGATTAGCGCAAGTGAGCGAAGACCCAGAGGTCTACAAGATTCTATGGCGAATGAAGGCCGATTATCATAGCCAAGCTGAGCTAGTCCGCCTTGCTGAAACCAAACAAGCGTTCGCACTTGAACAAGTAATGGCTGCGACTAAGAACCCTCGTTTGAAAGATGAAGCGATTACTTTGCTTACCAAGGTTAACCCGCTATCAGAAGAGGTGAAGGAGTTTCTTGTCTCTAGGATGGCGATTGCCGATGAAGCGCCATTAGTCGCCCGTGAATTAGCCAAACAAGGTCATACGCGATGGTTGCAAGATCTTGTAAATGATAACCCTCAGGTGAAGAGCTCTTTGATCGAGCAAGCATTACCGTAAAGTGGATTTTGCCTCTCAATAACCACACTAAAAAGGGGGATCTCAGCGTCACCCTTTTTGATATACTGAGCGCAGAATAATCAGCATGTAGAAGTCCTATGAGTTTTAAAGATTTACGTGATTTTATCGACCATCTTGAAAGTATTGGTCAGTTGAAACGCATTTCTCACCCAGTCGATCCAGACTATGAAATGACCGAGATTAGCGACCGTACTCTACGTGCTGGTGGCCCGGCTCTTTTATTTGAAAATCCAATAGGCTATGACATGCCTGTTTTAACCAATCTATTTGGTACACCTAATCGTGTGGCTATTGGTATGGGTCGTCAGGAAGTGAAAGAACTGCGTGAAGTGGGTAAGTTGTTAGCTTACCTAAAGGAACCTGAGCCACCTAAAGGCTTTAAAGACGCTCTCGATAAACTGCCGGTGTTTAAGCAAGTCTTAAATATGCCAGCTAAACGTCTTCGTAAAGCGGCATGCCAACAAGTGATATGGCAGGGTGATGACGTCGACCTAGATAAAATCCCCGTGATGAGCTGTTGGGCCGACGATGTCGCGCCGTTGCTAACATGGGGATTAACGGTTACTCGCGGGCCTAATAAGAAACGCCAAAACTTAGGCATCTATCGCCAGCAAAAAATCGGCAAGAATAAGGTCATTATGCGTTGGTTAGCCCACCGTGGTGGAGCGCTTGATCTGCGTGATTGGATGGAAACTAACCCAGGTAAACCATTCCCAGTTTCTGTAGCGTTTGGAGCAGATCCTGCCACCATTCTTGGTGCGGTTACGCCAGTGCCGGATACTTTATCGGAATACGCGTTTGCAGGCTTACTACGCGGTAGTAAAACTGAGGTTGTTAAATCAATCAGCAATGATTTAGACGTTCCTGCAAGTGCGGAAATCGTGATGGAAGGTTACATCGACCCGAATGAGTTCGCGGACGAAGGGCCTTACGGAGATCATACTGGTTACTACAACGAGAAAGAAAAGCACCATGTGTTCACTATTACTCATGTAACCATGCGCGAAAACCCTATCTACCACAGCACCTATACTGGCCGTCCACCTGATGAGCCTGCGGTATTGGGTGTTGCGCTCAATGAAGTGTTTGTTCCTATTCTTCAAAAGCAGTTTCCAGAGATTGAAGACTTCTATCTACCGCCTGAAGGTTGTTCATACCGAATGGCTGTAGTGACCATGAAGAAGCAATACCCAGGTCACGCTAAGCGAGTGATGATGGGTGTATGGTCTTTCTTACGCCAATTCATGTACACCAAGTTTGTATTGGTGTGCGATGAAGATGTGAATGCACGAGACTGGTCTCAAGTGACCGCTGCTATGTGTGAACATATGGATCCGTCACGCGATAGCCTGATGATAGAGAACACGCCGATCGATTCATTGGATTTTGCATCACCTGTGGTTGGGTTAGGTTCTAAGATGGGCCTAGACATCACTAAGAAGTGGGATGCAGAGTTAGCACTATCGCCAGATGTCGAATCAGCACCTGTAAATAGTGAACATATAGAGGGCAGCTTAGCTGAGTTAACCAAGACTCAACCTGAAATTATTGATATTCACCTGCAAAACGATAATGCCAACATGGTTGTGGTGTCTATTGATAAGCAAGCTGCAGGTAATGGTAAGAAAATCATGGAAGCTGTTTGGTCTCAATTTGATGAGAACAAGTTTGTTATCGTGTGTGACGGCGATGTCAACGTGAGTGATTGGAATGACATTATTTGGGCGGTGACCACAAGAATGGATCCGGCTAGAGATACGTTGTTCCTACAGAATGAAACAGGACACTCAAAAATGGGTCTAGATGCGACCAATAAGTGGGAAGGCGAATGCCTGCGTGAGTGGGGTGTTCCAATCACAAAAGATCCTGATGTTGTTAAAAAGATTGATAGCATCTGGGAACAGCTAGGAATTTCATGAGCTACCAAGTAGTCTTATACCCAGAAAACATCAGTTTTACCGTAGAAAAAGGGCAAACGGTCTTGGATGCTGCGCTCAACAGCGATATCTATTTCCCAAACCGTTGCCAAGTCGGCGCATGCGCGATGTGTATGTGCAGAAAATTAGAAGGGCAAGTGAGTTACCATCTTGAACCCATGCTTACAGAGAAAGAGCAGCAACAAGGTTGGATTTTTGCTTGCCAAGCATTTGCAGAAAGTAATTTAGTTCTAACCTTTGCCGATTAAGGGTTAGTAAGAGGAAGAACATGACTATTAAATGTAAAGTGAAGTCTATCGAGCCTTTGGCTTGTAATACTTACCAAATCCTACTTCACCCAGAAACACCGGTCGCTTTTAAAGCGGGCCAATATCTGATGGTTGAAATGGGCGAGAAAGATAAGCGTCCATTTTCGATTGCAAGCAGCCCTTGTCGCCATGAAGGCGAGCTTGAGTTACACATTGGTGCAGCTGAGCACAATGCTTACGCTTCAGAAGTCGTTGAGGCAATGAAGAAAGCGCAAGCTGAAGATGGCGATATAGCTATTGATGCTCCGCACGGTGATGCGTGGGTTAAAGAAGAAAGCGATCGTCCTCTGTTACTAATTGCTGGTGGTACTGGCTTTAGCTACGTGCGCTCTATTCTCGATCACTGCATCGCGCAGAACAGTAAAAAAGAGATTCATCTATACTGGGGTGCAAAAGATGAGTGTCAGCTGTATGCGAAAGAAGAGCTTGTCGACATTGCAGCAAAACACAGCAATGTGCATTTTGTACCAGTAGTAGAAGAAGCACCTGAAGTTTGGAACGGCCAAACGGGTAATGTATTAGAAGCAATCACGCAAAGTTTCGAATCATTAGCTGATTTCGATATCTACATTGCGGGTCGTTTCGAAATGGCAGGCGCTGCAAGAGACATGTTTACTCAGAATAAAGAAGCAAAGCGTGACCATATGTACGCAGATGCTTACGCATTTATCTAAGAATTCTTTTGGATTTTGAGCGAAAAGAGAGCAGAAATGTTCTCTTTTTTCTGTTTAGGTGAACTATTAGGCAGTTAACCTCTATTTATTCATTTTTTATGAAAAAGTAGTTGCTAAGCTGAGTGGGTTCCCTATAATGCGACACCACTGAGACGGCAGACGCCACAAGGCTTCAGCAACAATCAGTTAGACGGAAAGCGACAAAAAATTAATTTTCAAAAAGTGTTTGACACTGAATGTTAATTCGCTAGAATGGCCGTCCACTTAGAGAGGCTCCTTACTTAAAAGGAACGCTCAACAAGTGAAGCTCTTTAACAATTTAAACCTATCAATCTGTGTGGGCACTCGTTGATGAATATCAAAACGTTATTACTTAGGTAATAGCAGTTACTTCGGTAACAAAATTGATTTCAATGAACTGAGTGACCAATACAAAGTTAAGTTTACTTAATTTTGGCACAGTCAATTCATTACCATTCTGTTGGAATGGTAATAGCTTTAGAATTACATGTTCATCAATCTTTTTCGAAAGAGCGAATGAATATTAGTTTTGAAGTCAGTATTCGTTGAGTCACAAAATCTTAAATTGAAGAGTTTGATCATGGCTCAGATTGAACGCTGGCGGCAGG
>NZ_JAKKCQ010000018.1:0-12940 GCF_021728315.1 Vibrio sp. L5-1
CACATGATGGAACACAAGAAACTGCGAGTTGATGATTGTCAAATGGAGAGCCGGATGCGGGGAAACTCGCACGTCCGGTTCGGAGAGAGGAGTGAGTAAAACCGCCAGCTGTGAAGCTGGTATGGCGTACTTGCCCCTACTCTACGCGACGCCACCCCAAGTCAAGCAGATCGCCGCATTACCCGCCAACTAACGGACGCGTTGGCATTGGTTGATATCCGAGTATTGGACCACTTCGTGGTTTCATTCGAGAGTGTAGTTTCATTTTCTGAACGAGGTTGGATTTAAATGAAGCGGCCATAAGCCGCTTATTTTTACAGTGTACTTTGTTGCGATGTGATGGATTATGATATATCAATATGCGACCAATATCATAATATACAAGATCAAACATGGGACGGGGTGTGGCAAGATAGCTTTATTGTAACCTCCTGAATATCGAGTCGTGATGAGCCAAGATAATGAGGCCCAACTAAGGCGCCGTATTGAATGTATTCTAGAGCGCTACCCTAATGCCTCGTCGTTGATGGTTCGCCAGCGATTGATTGTGAATGTCACCCCCGCTCACCTTTATCTACACCTAATCCCTTTCTATGATCAGTGCCGCATCGATGACAGTGTTGATATTCAACGTGAACTTGGCAAAATGATGGCCATGCATTTGGGGTTGAGCGTGATAGTGCGAACACTGTCAACAAAGCCCTATAACTATCGTCAGGTAGAGCAGGCGTTACTTGAACTGACGGTGGACTTTGACCACGTTGAACAAGCTCGGCGCTGTAAAGTCACGCATTTTGGCCATGATATGGCGAAAGATGAGCATCATCATTCGCATTGGGTGATGGTACTGCAAAAACTCGGGCACCGATTACCTGAAATTTGGCAGGCATTACGGCAACGCGTTAGAGTCGAGCCCATCGACCGTTAATAATTGATGTATCAGTCATCGGAGCGGCTTTTGCGAGTGTCACGTCAATTTAATGATTTAATGACATTGGCGCTTGCTGAATGTTAGTTGGCTTTTTATACGGATTGTGCAGTTTCTCGGGCTCTGGGAGGTTAAAGTGAGCGCATTGAGTACAGCTATAGGGACGTACAAGGGGGGGGAACCGCATACAATAGTTGGTCACCTTTGTCTCCTTGAAACGTGATGCGTTTTTAAATGTTTGGCGCCCGCTTCTCGGAGCAGGCTTGATTGTCTGACCAAAATATATCTGACTATTTTAAACACACTTTTGGACAAAAATGTGCTAACCACTTTGCTAAATTAACAGTTCTCGAATAACTATAGGGATGGTGAGTAACTTAACTCAGAGTCCAAAACTGCTAGGTGCGGAGCAGTTTTACAGGTTTCAGTGACAACTCTGCGACTCTCTTACCAACTAGTACGGCTTGCCCTGCAATGCTGACGAGTAATTGTGTATCGGTTTTCTCCACTGACACTAGTACTCGGCCGGGTTTTCCTATTGCCAGTCCCTGATATCCCCAATAACATGCTTTCGAGTTACACTCAATCAAACTGTGCTGAACAAGATAAGCTCCTGCGGGGCCATTGGCATTACCCGTTACAGGGTCTTCGTTAATCCCAATTGCAGGGGCAAACATTCGTCCATAAGTTATAGGTTTTTGCTTGCTCCCCTCTAAAAAAAAGGGAAAGAATCCATTGCAGCCTATCTCATCACTGAGCGCTTTTAACTTCTCGTTATCCGGGGTTAATCCATCAAGCTTCTTCCTGCTAAGCATAGGAACCATAACCTTGGAATGACCTGTCGAGACAATTTGTATTGGCAGTTCAGCAAAATCACTCACACTAATACCTAGGGCATTTGCCAGCCCATTCCGTTGATTTTGGCTAAATGGCGGTAGAAACTCCACGCGCCCCTGAGTCATTTTCACCAAGATATCTTTTGGGCTACCCGAAATTGATACAGGTAGATTGCCTGCCCCTGTCTTCGCTATTAACGGATAGTCTGATAGATGCCCTGTACTGGCTCGCAAAAAATGAGTAGCTATGGTCGCGTGTCCACATATTGGAACCTCATTGGTGGGGGTAAAGTATCGAACATATACGTCATGGCTTTGATCTTTAGGTGACAAAACAAAGGCCGTTTCTGAATAACCCGTAAATGCAGCAATATATTGCATCTCCTGAGTGGTAAGCTGGTTTGCATCTAAAACAACTCCCGCCCGATTTCCAGTGTTAGGTTCGCTGGTAAATGCATCAACCACATAAATGGTAACCATCGCACGATTCCTCTGCTGTTGGCATAGTGATTTCTGCGATAGCTTCCGCCATCACCCAAAAATCTTGTTTAATTGAAGCGACACATATTACTGCTCTAGCAGGTTTATGCTCACCCATAAAATCAGCAAAAGTTTGATCTAGTATTGGCCAGTACTTCACATCTGTAGAATAAAACCTGACCAACGCTATACTCTGTAGTGTGCCGCCTGCCGCTTGAGTGAGCGCTAGAGTGTTGTTTAAAACAGAACGAGTCTGCCTTTCAACCTCTTTCGCCATGTCTTTTTTTTCAACACTTGCCGCAGTATCAGGAAGTTGTGCAGATATGTACAATGTATTACTTATCAAGGTAGCTTGACTGTAATGACCATTTGGTTGTTTAGCGCAAGCGGTATTAATGAATTCCACTTTGTGATTTCCTTAGTAGTTCTTGTTTGAATGGTATAAATAGAAATCTCGTGGATACTATTCTTTTTATTGCAAATACGTTTCGGATTGTTCGAGTGGAAACTGCCAATCAATCTAAACCAAGATCTCGTTTCATGTGCTCACTAAGCTCATATGTACTTGGTAAGTTGATGTTACTTTTTCTGTGGCGAGCTCTCATCTCATCACCAAATAATGTAACAAACACTTTTGTGTAATACTGGAGAGCATAATTTATCGGGTTATAAAAAAATTTGTGAGAAAATATATATTTCTTTTTATTTTGACTTTCTACTTTCATGGTTTAATTCTCTAATTTTATTAGCTTATAGATAAAGATTAAAAAAACAGAACAATAGTTATTTCTATTATTAGAAAAATAACGGTTAACAATAATGAGGTTTTCATTAACTAAACTCTTAAAATTCAGAATCTCAAATGAGTCTGATTAATAATTAAAATATCACTTTCATCCTCCAACGAAAGCTAGTTATACTAAGTGGGCATTTAAAAGACAACGTGACTCAGAGTTGCAAATAGGTAACAATCATGGAATTGATGAACAATGAGCTAATCTGCTTTGCGGCAGTTTGTAAGCACCTTTCCTTGACAGAGGCTTCAAAGGAGCTTGGAAAATCGAAGGCTCAAGTAAGCCGTCAACTGGCAACCTTAGAAAAACAGCTTGGGGTTACGCTGGTTCACCGAACAACAAGAAAACTCGTTCTGACTGATCATGGTGAAAGCATCAAAGAGCTTGCCATCGAAGCTTTGGATAATTTGCAAGAGTTGACTTACAGAGCAAAATCACTGAGTGACTGCATTAATGGGAAATTTAAAATAACAATGCCTAATTCAATAGCATCTTCTATTTTTGGTGATATTCTTAAAGGCCTTCAAGAACGATATCCTGCTGTGAACTTTGAAATATCATCAAGTAATAACATTGAAAACTTATTAGAAAGCAATGTAGACATGGCAATTAGGCTTAATAACGTTGTTGATGACGCATTGATTGCACATAAAGTAGCAAATTATAACGATATTTTAATATCAAAAATCGACGACACTAAAAATAACACTTTACTCATCTATAAAAACCATTCGAGCAAAGAGTTGATAAAGAAGAATTATAATGATGTCATTGAAGTTGATAATACATCCATTTTAATTAACTTTGTTGCTAGAGGAGTCGGTGTTGGCGTCATTCCAAATTATCTCATGAAAGATAGCCACATAAATAGCCATATCCATACTGTGGAAATTTTCGATACGGAAAGATCGATGTATATCGCTTACCCTTATCAAAATCCACTGCCGAGAAAGTTGGCCGAAATCTCAACTTTCATTAGAGCAGAATTGGCTAGTACTTTACGTTAATAGAAGCTCCTTTTTCTAACGGTGTAGTTGATGACAATTTTTATTTAGCCATTTGCTTAAATGTCTTGGACTAGTGCGCGTTACCTAAAGACTTGGTCGAGGTTTTAAAAAATGCGACTACTTTAAATTGGGTATTAGTTTTATCATGTACTAATGAGTGGAGTAAAAATTACTTAGAAGTGGCTTTGTAGTGTAATTCGGTTGAACTAAATCTATACGATCTGATCAGCTACATTCATTATCCCTCATAGCCTCATAGCCTCATAGCCTCATAGCCTCATAGCCTCATAGCCTCATAGCCTCATAGCCTAAAGCTCGTTACAAAACAATCAACAGGAAGCAATACAACCAATCACTCATTAACCGTGGCTCTCTGACCTTTTGGATTGATGAAGAAGCGATAAGTAGCTGGGCGCAAAGCAAACAGAATAAGCGTGGTAGGCCACGTCGATTAGTGATTCATGGTGAAACGCGTGTTTTCTATGCCACTGAGAGCGCTGTAAGGATTTATCGACTCGATATTTAGACTTGCTCATGTTCCATTAAGTTGTCCAAATTACACCTGCATCAGTCGTAGAGCAAAGCAAGTTGAGGTCTCATTTAAGACTAAAACGAGAGGAGCAATACAGCACCTAGCGATTGATGCTACTGGCCTTAAGGTTTATGGCGAAGGTGAATGGAAAGTCAAAAAACACGGGACGGATGGCAAGCGTAGAGTCTGGGGAAAGCTGCATATTGCCGTCGACACAAGCACTCATGAAATTATTGCAGCCGAGCTAAGTTTATCGACGGTTACAAATGGAGAAGTCCTCCCGAACTTACTGAAACAAACACGCCTAAGTATCCTTAAGGTATCTGGTCATTGTACTTACGACCCGAGTGTCTATCACGATGCAATTATGATTAAGCGAGCCGTTGCGAGAGAGGGCTTAAACTGGTTTCTATTAAATTTAATCTAGGCATGACTATTTATAGGGGCCTAATTTTAGAGGTTATTATTTCGAGAACTAACATGGGACTATAGAAATGACATAAATAGAATGTAGTGTATTTCACCATTGAAAAAGAGTTGTTGCTTAGGTTGTGTGTAGGTATTAATTGAAGTGACAATCTCTTTATGCCTAGGAGTGGCCATTAATTCAATAATTATATATAAATAATAAGACAATTAATCACCTGTGCAAGAGAATAACTAAGTTCAGCTGGATGGAGGTTATCAACAATGGTTTATCAATGGGCAGTATTTCGTCATCAGCGCCCTATTTTTGGGGCGGGGTGTGAATTATTTGTTGTCATACTCGCTTTTTTATCAATAGCTTTACCTCTGATATATGAAGAAAGCTTATTGATGTTGGGGATATCTTCAGGACTTGCCCTCATCTGCTTTATTCTATTTTCACTTTTTGCCCAAAGTGACAAGCTACGAAGGTCAATGTCTAGCTAGAGTAATGGTTAGACTCAAGGAAGGTAAGTCCCTGTTCTTGGGTATCTCTATAACTTTGAAAAGCAAAATGTCGCTTAATGGCTTAATGGAGTGTGCAGTTTGGTTAGAGTCGATCAGCTTAATCTGCACCGCCAAGATTAGACACTAAGTTAAGCGATTTTCCATACTTTTAGTTATTTACTAATTGAGCAAAGTCGCTTGGTAGTTACGATACGACAGAATCGCTTGGTGATCACAGGGAGCTAACTACCGTGTCGAGCTCGGATCTGCCCCATATCAGCATAGAGTAAAACTCATTGCAGGTTATATCAATAACTTTGCATAAATCATGCTAATGATAAACAATCTTTTCTTAACACTCGAAACCGATCAGCTTTGAGTTCATGCTAAACCTGTGGCAATTATTCAGCTTTTATCTCAAATGATTAGTTGGTAGGATCTGACGAACTGCAAGGAGCCAGTAAAAATGATTGATACCACGATATTACCGCTATTCTTTGTTACCACAATATTCTTAGCAATCTCTCCAGGTCCAGACTTAGTACTCATATCATCATATTCTTCGATTCGTGGATTTAAATCTGGAGTAATGGTGTCCCTTGGTATTTTCATCGCAGGGTTAATTCAAACACTGTTAGTAGCATTTGGCTTAGGAAAACTGATGCAAGCGATGCCACCTTTGGTATTGGCAATCAAAATTGTTGGGGCAATTTATCTATCTTGGCTCGGAATAAATTTATTACGTGGATGGCTAAAGAATAAAGGAGACGTATCTGCAAGTCAGACGATTCAGTCTTTGGGTAATAAAGAGCTAGTCTACCGTGGTTTACTTAACAATATTATGAACCCCAAAGCGTTACTCTTCTTTAGTATGTTCTTGCCTCAGTTTACTCATTCTGATGGTGCTTTAACCAGCCAGATACTCATACTTGGAACCATTCTTAGTAGTATTGTTTTATGTATCAATACTATTTTCTCATTGTCTTTTAGTAAGTTGGGTTCTTTGCTAGGTCGTAAGTTTAGTTTAAACCGTCATATTGATGGTGCATTGGGTGTGGTGTTTTTGGGGCTTGCTGCCCGTTTAGCTACAAGTAAGTAATCTGTGTATACCAGCGTTTAAGGTTTTAGATACTTTTCCTTATCCGAATGAAACGAGTTAGAGGCAGGCCCTAACTCGGCTTGTCCAACTCTGAGTCAGCATGTCGTCGCGACTCAAGGCTAGTTACAATGATGTATTTTACAACTGGAAGCAAGTTGGCTTTGTCGGCAAGAGCTGATAACAAAGAGAGCTAAAGCCGACTAAATTGATTAACGAATAACTTTCAATTTTTTTGGTTATAGTATGTGTAACAAAATTCTAATAATACTTGAGTTATTTTAAATGAAACAAGAAGTACATAGGTTTGAGCTATCAATAAATAGCACTATCTCTGAAGTCTATGGCCACTTTACTAAGGCAAATAGTGACCAAAGTCTCGATAGAATGTTTGAAGGTCTTCAAAAAAAACTCAGAAAAATTAACTGCTCAGTGAGAGAGAGGGAATGTACTTTCATTAATGTTTACATTGCATACGGCAGAAGACAAGAGGACTTTGATGGTAAAGGGAAGACTTGTAGTTCTTTTTCTACAAGGAGAATCGAAAGTATAATGAACACCCACTCTAACCTTTCGCCGGCAGACCTACTAGGTGAGGCTTTGCGATCTTTAGAGCAGTAATATGGGACTAGATACGATTATCAAGCTGCTTACCAAGTGCCTTGATTGTTCCCTTTATTTTAAGAGCATATATCAAGCTTTTCTCAGGATTCAGTACAATGGACTGAAACTCATCCCCACGCAGAATAGAGCTTGAATACCCGTTATGGTCCTTTGAATATTGAGCTTAGATCTTGGATAGCCTTAATCCTTTTCACTAAATCGCCATAATCTTCCGTCGATAGCTTAGTCGATTTTACTATGTCACCACTGATCACAGCAATAGTATTCGTTTCGCTCCATTTTCACCTCAAAAGCACAGTAGGCCCATTTAGAGGCTAAGTTTTCAGTGCGATAAGAATTGCCAGAGATTTTTTAGTCTTTTGGTATCACGCTACACGAATGCGTTGCCTCAACCTCACTGCGACTCATTCCAAAATTAAGCTTAAAACTGGAATTAGCTTAGCAATTGCTATAATTCAAAAATATAGGGCCCGTTTCAGGTTGAACTGTAACCCATAGCACTTTCTAACTAAAAAGTTCTCCATTACGTGCTGACTTGCTTTTACCTAATTTCATCTTCAATAATTTACCAGTTACAAATCTAATACATATTATTTTGTCTATTGGGTTTGTTTAAGCTGCTAGGTTGCAATCATATTATTTTAGCAAGTTACTAATTGGACGTTGAACGTAATGAGGAACTGTTGCACAGTTAAGTGAAGAGATAGGTCATTCAGACTTATAATTTTCGTTAGCTGCTATTGGGTACAGGGAAAGCATGAAGCAAGGTATGACAGTAGAGATCAGGGCAGCACAACCAAGTGAGTTAGAGTCAATTTTTGTTCTTGTCACATCTCATAATGAGTGGACTCAGTTTAATGGGCCGTACTTTCCTTATGAGCATCCAACATTAAGTGAATTTGAACAATCTACTTTCAAACGGTTACTTAAAGGTTCTGATTTACAATTGGTTATAGCTAATAATGCTCCTGTTGGTGTGGTCAATAGTTACTGGGAATGTGAAGATACCCGTTGGCTTGAAGCTGGCGTGGTTATCTATGATTCAAACTATTGGGGGCAGGGGATAGCAGCAAAAGCAGTTCCCCTTTGGGTTACACACTTGTTCAGCATTAATGACATTGAGCGAGTTGGTATGACAACGTGGTCGGGAAACCCTAGAATGATGTCTTTGGCATTAAAGTTAGGTTTTCAACAAGAAGCTTGGTTACGTAAAGTTCGATACTACCAAGGTAAATATTACGATTCAATCAAGTTTGGAGTATTACGTTCAGAATGGAAACATCACAGATAACATTTAAGGTTTCAAGATACTTTTTTCTAATATCAAGTGGGTGAGCTAGGTCAAAGTCCTATCTCAGAAATGTCTAGAGGCGTGCTAGCGATAACTGCCGTTAACCGTAATTTCGTCATTTTTAGCCTGTATTTTGGGGGCGAAAGTGCCCCTGTATGAGAGGAACTTGGTATTAATTGACGTCAAGATGTCATACATAGGCAAGTGAGGTATATGGACAATGGGGTAGAGTCAGACCATACTCCAAACAAGAAACTCATCGAAGCGATTCAAGGTCTTTAAAGGTTACGGATACTGAACAAGTGTCAATTTGATTTTTGGTTATGCCGTGACCGGCTGGAGGTGAGAGTGCCGGAGGGATCAGTCATTTTTGAATGGACTCTTCAATATCTTCACAGTTTAGGTCTAAAATGAGGCGGCTAAATAGCCGTCCCAGGCACACCATCTGACTTGTTTATTCACTCATTCCGTAAGCCAAAAATTAATTCAATTTCATCATCAAGTCTTCTGCCCGTTGGTATAAAACCGATCCTTTGATAAATGGAGAGCGCATTGCCTTTTTCTTTATCCATCGTGGTCAGGGAGACGCCTTTTAAACCAATAATGGAAGCGTATTTCTTACTGAAGTTAATCGCTTGACTCCCCAATCCCTTTCCTTGGAAACGATGGTCAATCATGATGCGCCATACATATAAATGCTCCTTTTGAAAGTGTTCATCGTGTGAGTCCAGTATTCTAGGGTCAATCAGAGAGATTAGGCCCGCAGGTTTATCGTTTAAGTAAATACCATAGTTGATGCTATCGTCGTTAAAGCTGGCTTCTACAAGCCATTCTGTGTTGTTAGCAATCAGTTGTTTTTGAGACTCTTCCACTGAGAGCTCAATAATGTCATCGATGATGGTACTGTTTATTTTTAAGAAGCTAATTTTATTCATGCTTATTTACCTTGGATAGGTATTTCATTAAAAGTAACTGACCAATGCAAGGATCTTGAGTAAGCCAATCTTGAGCTATCAAAATGGTAATGTCGCTTTGGCTCCTGTCTTTTAACAGAGGCTCTTCAACTATTTTATAGATCTTTCTATTTGGCGCATGCTAGAACTCGCCAATCGTTTTTAACTAAGTATATAGTCACAGTAGAGTTATGAGCTAAGCTCTTAGCTTCTTTTGTGTCTAAAGTCATCACCATGTTGAAAAGCTCCTCAAAATATCTATGTTTAATATACGATATTAATTTGTAAGGATTATTTTTAGTATGAGTGCAACTCCTATCAACATTCTGTTTGTTTGCGTTAAAAAAGGCGTAAGAGCGGCTATCGCTAAAGCAATTGTAGAGCAGCAATTTAATGGGATGGTACAAGCAACTTGCTCAGGGTTTGAGACTGGAGGAACACCCCAAGCTATCTTAGACGAATTGTCTAACTTACTTTGTGTACCTATACAGACCGAAAGCAAAACTGTTTTTGAATACAAAAAGACAAAAGAAAACTTCGATTACGTGATTACGCTGTGTGACCAAATAAGTATTGAGCAGTGTAATTTGTTTGTTGAATGCGTAAACGTGGTTTATTCACACATACCAAACAAGCTTCGCTGGAATGTCCCCAACCTTGGATCCGCCCTAGAATTATCAGGGAATGACAGAACCATGTTTGTAAAAGAGGTCGTAGACCAAATAACCTTTCAAGTGTCGCAACTTGTTGCAAACATTCAAGTAAAAAGCTGAACTACTTCTCATGTAAGGCCAAACCTTAAGCTGCTGAAGCAACAATAAGGCTAGTGCAAATATAAGTTGAAGATGTTACTTATCTCAGTGACAAACGGCGCATAGTACTATTAAGTTACGGGCTTCACTCAACGCGTTCTTTCTGCCATCACGGTTCCGTACCTCACTATCACTACAAGTGTTAAAAACTAAGAAGTAGGAGTCATTGTTCTATCAATCTTTGGGCACTGACTTTTCAGAATCCTAGAAAAACCTAATGAGTATTCCTTGAACCTTAGAGCATCTCCTAGCTTAACGGCAAGGTATAGAATAATGCTTCGCTTAACAAGGTGTTAAATCCCGTGATAACAGAGCCTTATCTTTTCAAAGTCACACTTTCGATGTCCACTAGAAAATAAACTATATTTTTTTACAATCTAGTCTACTGTTAAAAATAGAAGGGATTCTTCTAATAACGTCATCAATTGGCAACCAGAACACAAAGATTCTGTCGCCTAGGCTAGAAAAGGAAACACTATGGTTTTACAATCATGCCGCATAACTTTCACCAATCAAAATATCTTTATTTGTCAGTCAGTCGAGCATTCTCTCAGCCTTCTTGAGGCTGAAATTAACAATGGTATTTCTAAAGTTAGAATCGAAGCTGGTGATGGTTGTGAGATTCACTCCTATCATTTTGATTCGATTGAGGAGTCCATTGAAAGCCTCATGAACCTCTAAGGCGGCCGTCATAAATTAAGCACCTATATCAAGCTATAGGTTTATCTAAGTAAAATGGCGCTTAGTGAAGTGTCAGTCTGACTGGACGTTACAACTTTGCACTTACACATAATGCTACCCATAATTGACACCTTATAGTTTTTAGACATCACATGAATTGTATTTGGGGAAATTCATGTTGTTTAAAAACGCTAACATGTTGCCGAAACCAATAACGGGGCATTTCTGAGGTAGAACGTGCCACGAGTAAAAATTCAGCCTGTGATGGTTTTGGACAGAAACGCGTTAGATCAAAAACTCTAACTCACTTAACTGATATTAGAAAAAGTATCTTGAAACCTTAAAGCTGAGAGGTTGATACGGCGACGTTGAACAATGAATCTTAGATCTCTAATCAGTCACGTTAGTATGAGTGAAGCCTGAAAGTGATAGACTTAGAAAGCGTATTAATAATAACCAACAAAAGTCTGGTGAGTGTGTTACCTTGGTTGTTATCCCTACCGCTTAGTGGGGACTTCTTTTCTTTTCCGAACTCGCATCTCGGCACTCCTTAGTTGCCCTCCTAAGCCTCACCGCAGGCTTTAATTATGTCCATTTCAACCCAAAAGTTAAGAAACATCTTCAAACTCACTAGAATTAAAAATGTAGAAATCAACAACGACGTACCCCATTCCGCACCTTGGTTACCACTTGCTCAGAAAGTAAATCCTGTCATCCCTTCGGCAATTATATATTGCGAAGGTAATTTCGGTGAAATTGATGGTAAAACCGCTAATGGGCTAGTGAGGCATTCATTAAGCTATCGTATTCTATCGGTTATTGATAGTGTATCTGCCGGCTTAGATGCTGGAGAAGTACTTGATAACAAAGCCAATGGAATACCGATCCTTGCCAATGCTGAAGAAGCTATCATTCACGCGGAAAGCATTCCCGATTACTTCATTTTTGGCATTGCGCCATCAAGTGGTTTTTTATCTGACTTAGATAAAAGCATCATTTTAAATGCCATGTCACTAGGAATGAACATCGTAAATGGCTTGCATGAATTCCTAACTGATGATCCTCTGTTTTTAGAAGCTAGCTTAAAGAATAACGTTCGAATATTCGATACTCGCAAACCCAAAAGTAAAGGCGATCTGAAAACGTTTAGCGGCAAAATACACAACGTTAAATGTCCGAGAATTGCTGTAATGGGGACGGATTGCGCGCTAGGAAAACGAACAACAGCAACAATATTGGCGAATGAACTGACTAGAAAAGGCCTTAACGTCGTTCTGATTGCCACTGGTCAAACAGGTATTATGCAAGGCGCACAATACTGCGTTGCACTCGATGCTGTCCCTTCACAATTTTGTGCCGGTGAGTTGGAATCTGTCATTGTACAGGCTTATGAAAAAGAAAATCCGGACCTGATTATTATTGAAGGGCAAGGAGCCTTGAGTCACCCTGCGTTTTCAACCAGCGCATTTATCTTACGTGGCAGTTGTCCAGCGGGTGTGATATTGCAACATGCTCCTAAACGTTTATATCGTAGTGATTTTCCTGATTGCCCAATGCCTTCGATTGCCTCAGAAATCAATCTTATCGAAACGTTTTCTAATACCGATGTTATTGGACTAACACTGAATCATGAAGATATGTCTTTAGATGAAACACGCTGTGTGATAGACAGCTACACTACCGAATTTGGTATACCGGTTACTGATGCATTATCACAGCCTGTCGAACATCTACTGCACATCGTAACGTCAGCCTTCCCTATGATAGCAAGAAAACTGGCCGCAAAAGGGTGAACTACCCTAGATTAGACATTGATTGTGGGAAGATTCACCAAAACGCTCAGTTCCTGATTACTCAGCTCTCACTAAAAAATATATCCGTTACGCCTGTAACAAAAGCCTTCCTCGGCCACCCTATCATCGCACAAGTTCTTATTGATGCTGGCGCAACAATGTTAGCCGATTCAAGAATCGAAAATCTTCAAAAGATGACTG
>NZ_JAKKCQ010000019.1:0-12791 GCF_021728315.1 Vibrio sp. L5-1
ACCGTGACATATTTAATCAACAAGGATTTAAGTCTCAAGTCTGGAGACAATTCTCAGCACCAAGCAAGAAGAAGACACAAGCCAAAATGGAAAAGTATATTGAAATGATCGATGATTCGATAGTTTCGTTGGAAAAAAGAACAAGAAAAATCAACAGTATCAATCAATTAAACAAATATTTGAGATCTCTTGCTTTCTATTGAGCCTGTGTTTAAAAAAAAGAGGCTTTGATGTGATGGACGCACCTCCCTTCTAGCGTCGTTGTACCAAACTAATAGTACAACCAGTGAGAACAGGAGTAACAAGTATGTCTATTAAAGTTGTCGGTATCGATATAGTCCAGCGATACGTAAGAAACTTCACCGCTATCCATTCATTCGAAGCGAAAATGAAGCTTAATAAGGGGTTTAATTACGCCGTAACGGAAAGGGAACAAGTGTGGGCTAGCTCTGCCTTCATAAAGGCGATATTCAATATTGATACCATTTACGGCTAAACTGAAGATGAGAAAACAGCCATCCTAAAACGTATCGTTGTTTTTACAACAGTCCCAAATCAAACACTAACGAAGGAGGCAGATTTAACTGCCTCCAGCTCTAGTCAGGACGAAATAGATATACGTTTAACGTTGTCGTTTTTCGTGGCTTTTCTTGGAATCTGAATGACTAAAAGCCCGTTTTTCATGCTTGCAGAGATATTGTCTTTATCAATATCCTCAGGCAGAGATAACGTTCTTTGAAATGTCCCCATGCTGCGTTCCATGCGGTAGTACTGCTTATCTTTAGACTCTTTTTCCTCCTGCATTTGCCCTTTCACAATCAGTGTATTCGCACTCAACTCAACCTGAATTTCATCGTCTGAAAGCCCGGGAAGTTCGACTGAAATTTCATATCCATTCTCACTGCTGGAAATATCTAATTTTGCTCGATTTGAATAGAGCGCTTGGGGACCGAATAGATTATTTTCAAGTAATGAGCCTATGGGAGCCCCATGTGAAAAACCTTGTATCCCAAACCGCTGCCATGCTTCTTCAAACAATCTGTCCATTTGATTTTGTAGCTGGATCAGCGAACCTAAAGCACTTTTCTGTGAGGAAGCTATAGTATTCTCGCCGGAAATAACTTCAGAAAACGCTTCATTTTTAGATACCGGAATTTGATTTTTAGAATCATCTTCATGTTTAAACCAATTCCAGGGGGTTAATTTTTCGATATTCATAAAAAATCCTCATAATATTATTGACCTTCATAGTTAATAATTAGAAGGTGTACTATACACCCTCTAATTATTTATTTTTTATTGACTTTACCATCATTATAACCTTCGGATTTATGCTCTAGAACATTACCACCTTGATTAATGGCAATAGATTTAGGCTTCATTTCTTCAGGTATTTCTTTAACCAGAGTAATAGTTAATAAACCATGAGAGAGGTCAGCGTCGGTAACTTCAACATAATCTGCTAAGTTAAATTTACGCTCAAATGTACGGTTGGCGATACTCTGATAGAGATATTTTCTTTCCGGTTCAGAGTTCTTATTACCGCGCACAGTCAGTACACCTTTCTCGACTTGAATATCAAGTTCCTCTTGCACAAAGCCCGCTATAGCCAATGTAATGGCGTAACGATTCTCGCTAAGAACTTCTATGTTGTATGGGGGGTAACCGCCAACAGATGTTTCACTAGTTAACGCATGGTCTAGAAGTGATGCCAGGCGGTCAAATCCTACACTATTTCGATATAGTGGAGTTAGGTCGATTGAGTTCATAGTATATCCTCCATGAGAAGCAATAAAAATAAAAACAATAGATATAAAATTTTCTATATATACAAATTTTACATTGAATTTATATTATTTAAAATCCGTGTTCAAGTTTGAATTTATAAAATTTTCTTATAATAATATGCGTTAAATATTATTTAATAATAAAAAATCTTTGAGTTTATATTATCTACACCTGATAATTAAGCGGACTTCCTTGCCCGCTTAGATTTTTTACTAAATATGCTCCATTGACTGCTTATCTGTCATTTGCTCGGAAATCATAGCCTCAGTGGTTATCATTAGCCCAGCAACAGACGCAGCATACTGAAGCGCAGAGCGCGTAACTTTTGTTGGATCAATAATACCCATATCAAACATATCACCGTACTCTCCTGTAGCTGCATTGAAACCGTCATTCACACCACTGCTCCTAACATTGTTCGCGACGACAGAAGCTTCGTCACCCGCGTTGGTGACAATTTGTCGAAGTGGCTCTTCCATCGCTCTAAGCGCAACACGAATACCAACATTTTGGTCATCATTGTCACCAGTAAGGTCAACCAGCCCTTTCCCTATCTTAGCGAGCGCTACACCACCTCCGGCAACGATACCTTCTTCAACCGCAGCTCGAGTAGCATGCAATGCATCATCGACACGATCTTTCTTCTCCTTCATCTCCACTTCAGTCGCTGCGCCAATTTTAATCACAGCCACACCACCTGCGAGTTTAGCTATTCGCTGTTGAAGCTTTTCTTTATCATACTTAGAAGTGGCAAGTTCGATTTGATTTTCTATCGATTTAACACGGTCTTTGATAATTTGTTCGTTCGCCACCCCACCAACAATCGTGGTTGTATCTTTTGTTATCGTTACTTTCTTCGCGCTCCCTAATTGCTCTAGCGTGATCTTTTCAAGCTCATGACCTAAGTCTTCACAAATCAGAGTGCCACTTGTCAGTACTGCTATATCTTCCATCATTGCTTTGCGGTTGTCACCGAATCCAGGAGCTTTTACAGCGGCAGTGCGCACAATACCACGCATATTGTTCACTACCAGTGTTGCCAAAGCTTCACCCTCAATATCTTCAGCCAGAATCAATAAAGATCGAGTTTGCTTGGCGACTTCTTCAAGAATAGGAAGTAACTCACGAATGTTGCTTACCTTTTTATCAACCATTAGAATATAAGGATTATCTAGTTCTACTGCTCCGCTCTCGTGATTGTTCATGAAGTACGGAGAAAGATACCCACGCTCAAACTGCATACCGTCCACAACCGCTAACTCATTATCTAAACCCTGACCTTCTTCAACGGTAATGACTCCGTTGCGACCTACTTTCTCCATAGCTTCTGCAATAATGTTCCCAATCAACCTGTCGCTGTTTGCTGAAATACTTCCGACTTGAGTAATTGATTCTTTGTCACTGCATGGTTGAGATACCTCACGGAGCTTATTCACAGCAGCTTCGGTCGCTTTATCAATCCCTCGCTTCAAGTCCATTGGATTCATCCCCGATGCTACGGCCTTTAATCCCTCATTGATTAAAGATTGCGCCAGTACTGTCGCGGTTGTAGTTCCATCTCCCGCTTCCTCATTAGCTTTCGAGGCAACTTGCTTCAGCATTTGAGCCCCCATGTTCTCAAACTTATCCTCAAGTTCAATTTCTTTTGCCACAGATACACCATCTTTCGTGATGACGGGGGCTCCAAATGACTTATCGAGAACAACATTTCGTCCTTTAGGGCCAAGAGTAACTTTAACTGCGTCAGCCAATAGGTTTACCCCATTGAGCATCTTTTGACGCGATTCATCAGCAAATATAACTTCTTTTGCGGTCATGATTTATCTCCTCAAAAATAACTTAAAAATCAATTACTCAACGACTGCTAATACATCTAATTCAGAAAGGATAAGATACTCTGACCCATCAATTTTTTCTGTTTTTACACCATAACCTTCATTAAAAATGACAATATCGTCGACTTTGACATCCAAAGCCGCACGCTCACCATTATCCAATCGTTGACCTAAACCAACTGCAACAACTTTTCCTCGGTTGGATTTTTGGACTGCTTGAGACGCAAGTAAAATTCCGCCTTCAGAGAGGCTTTCTGCTTCAAGCCTTTCAACGATAAGACGGTCATTTAAAGGACGAATATTCATGAGGTTTAGCCTCCTATAATTGTTAAAAATAAAAGACATAATAATGAGGAATAGGGCTAAGTAATGCCCTTCCAGTCAATAAAATAAGGATGAATAAAATTGATTTCAAGGGAATAATGAAATTTTTTAATTCTAATTATCAAAGAAAACTTAATTATATATAGCAAATAGTTATTAATATTTTTGAGTGAGAATGCATCTACTTATCGCTTTACTTAGGAACAAAATCGTCAACGGGGAAAGATTGGGGAGGCATTCGAAGAGTTGTCGTGCTCTGGCTTTTTAGACCTTATCTTATCAAAATACCCTTAGTATTAAGTGTCAAATAATGGTATTGCACTTCAGATATTTACAGGCTTTTATATTGATGAAATATTTAAAGACTACTTAAGAATTAGGTTTTATAGGGTAACGTCTTATTGCCCAGTGCCATAATGCATATAATAGTTTATGCTCAACATATCCGAATTACTTGGTCACCATTTTTCTACAAGAGAGACCACGTCGAAGCTTTATACGAAGATTATTTTGTAAAGTGTTTAAAAAACAAAAACAGCAAGCGCTTAATTCAGCCTGTCGCGAATTTGAAAACGGCATGAATGACTAGCCTCCGGTGACCTATTAGCCATAGAGGCTTTTACCAATACCTTATGGCCTCTTATCTTGAGCACAATAGCGGAAGCATTTTCACGTTAAATTTTGAGAGCAAAGCTATCCGTTGATTTTTAGCTGTTGTTTTTTTGTTTATGCTCGACTCACGTAATCACCTCATTGATTGAATCTGTTGTTGCTCAGAAGACTTCCCCTGCATAAACGCACCTTCTTATTTGTATAGTACAAGCAAGAAGGAATTTTTTAGCTAAATCGACTCCATTCGTTTGGGCACTTATTTCATGGTAAGTACTTTAATGTGATGAGTTTAATTATCTATCCTGCAAGATAAGGAACTAGATACATCATTTACCGGTGAGTTTTTGCGTCGATATGGTTAATAATTTAAAATAAATTACTATTTATATCTCAATCAGCCGTGAAGAATTATCATTATTTTAATAAATCACAGGTTGAAAAAATGAATATACATAGGTATCCGCAATTACTAACCGTAATCGTCTTGAGCCTAATGCTGAGCGCTTGTGGAGACAAGGCAATAACTGAAGAGCTCGCTAAAATTGACGAGCCAGCAAAAGCTGAGGAGCCCACAAAGGAGTATATTACACTTGAAAACGGTGAGAAGTTAATCAATGAGTTCGGGGGGGGTTACCAGAAGGTACCACATCTATCTGATATTAATGGGAACGCTGTTGCTTTAGTGCTAGATGCTGATGGGAAGGTAAAGGATAAACCCGTTTCTGTTCTCTCAACTGGAGAGACTGAACGACCCCAATTTTTCTTGAATCAAGCGAACCAACTCGTTAACCCTAGCTCGTTACAACCCTTTACCAATATTGGGAGTTCTAAGCCTTTAACTCTCCTAAGAAATAAAGACGGCCACGCTATTATTGGTGAAAATGGTGGATATTCCGTTACACAAATTAATCATTTAGGTTTACCAGAAGACAATGAAGTATTCTTCAATACAACGACAGGGGAGCTTTGGAAAGACAGCAATGGTAATTTGGTAACAAAAAAAAGGATAGATGATAACCCTTACCTAGAATCCTTCCCTAGTTATGATGAAATAGCAGGGTTAAATTTAGGTTTTAGACAAACGGCAGGATCGGATCCGGGGGTTATATTTGCTACGGCTCAGGGGCTTTATTATCCGGTGTGGAGAACGTCTGGATTGGTCAATATTCCTATAAAAAGACATACTACTATTACAGCGGCAACTAAAGATGGGGGGATGATTGTTTTTGGCGGCGAGAAAGAACATTATTTAGGCGTAGATAATGTTTTGCTTTATGATGCGCCTACAGATACAGTTTATCCAACAACTGCAACAAAAGGGATCCTAGTAATAAATAGAAACTGCAATTTCAATGATGAAATATTGGAAGAGCGATTCCATACGCCACCGCCTAGAAATGAAATTATTTCAAATCCGGATCTAGGTTGTTGGCCAAAGAATATCCGCCAGTTCGCCTCAACCATTCACTCTGGTCCTGTTGGTCTGTTGACCAAAACAAATGAGCTTTGGGGCATAGGGTCCTCTTCGTTTGGTCTAGGTGGTAAAAGGTCTGATCCCATGGATTGGAAAAGCAAAGTGGCTTTACCTGTTAAAATTGCAGAAAATATTAAGATGACAACTCTTCATCAAGGTGGTGGATACGCATTTACTTTTGGGTACGCTTTAACTAATGATGGGGAAGTGTTTAGGATTACAGGCTCACACCATGCCACGGATATTCAAGAAAATCATGTTAATGCGACCTCGTCAGCGGCTGTTAATGGACAATTTATAAAGTTAAAAGTCCCAGCCAATGATTATATCATCAACTTATTCACACCAACTTTTGGCACGAGAATCCTAGCATTGGGAAGCTCTGGAAATTATTACGTCCTAGGAGGAGCAGATCACCTAACCTCTCATTTCGGCAATGATCCTTTCCTTTTAGAGTTAACTCCAAAGGCAAAAGATTTCTTTTCTATGAGCACAGAGAGCGCGACCAACGCTCTGACTATTATTCAATATCTTGGGGTTGACGGAAAACTCTATCAATATACCGATAGACGTTATAATTGGATAGTCAGCGACTATCCAGATGGGGTCTCTCCTGTGTTTCCATCTTATGTAGATAGCCTTGATTATTACACCCGACCTCGTCCTCTTAAAAGCACCGAAGATATAATTTTTAGCGAAGTGATTGGAGGAGGATTCAACTTTCTTCTGAAAGATACTCAAGGTAACTACTATACAAAAGCCACCCACGCGTTTGCTGGTATATTTTTAGGGAATCAGGAGGATTTTGGGAATTATCGTGTATTGGTAAAATTAGGTCCTGATATTCCTGCTATTGAATTTTTAAAAAATAACCCAAAATTTGAGTTTCTCTATAATGACTTTCGGGTTTTAGTTAATAAGGAGGAAAAAAGAATAGCTCTTATAGATACAGGTGCCCCTTTAATAAGTGCAGTTGAATATGGAGGAGGGAGTGAATTCTTTACGTCTCCCCCTCGCTCTGGAGAAAGAGCGAAGTATGGCTCTGTCCATATTCTCCCTAATGAAATTTCTGATCGGTTATTTTTTACAGATTGATATTCATCATGTTAATGCTTATTTTCGAAAAACCTGATTTGCATGGGACTGGTCAATAGGCTTTGTAAACCTTGTTCTCTAAGCGTTAGGTGACTTTACCATGCTTGATTTGTGTCGAGCAGGATGGGGGCTTTAGAAGGACACATCTTGGTGCGGCACAGAATTACTCAATAGAGTAACCCCACTCTTAGATCATAGCTGAAATATATAATCGGCACCGGCCAGCCTCATCAAGCAAATGAGAGCTATCGTCAGTAAATATCGAAAATCGGCTTAAGTCAATGTCCGGAATTTGTTGACTATCTTTCGTGGAGACATTATGTCTAGGCGAGTTGGACCCACCGTTAATGGGTGGGTCTTTCATTTAGTTAAAGTAGTATTTTACACCTAAGCTAACGCTATCTTCTTCTAAATTTACTTGACTAGATTTCACCTCCACAACTGCAACCTAGTCATTTCTTTTGCAAGGATTTTCGTCGCAGCGCCTTCTGGTTGATTTCTCAATATTGCTTCATCATCCAATAGATTATTCGCTAAGTGCTCAAAATGCACCCGAACACCAATTTTTTCTAAGATATCCAGCATTGCACTATGCGTGGTGTGGGATTGGATTGAGGGGAAACAGGGCCACTTCGTTAACCGCTTGCATAATTTGTGCTTTCTCTAAGGCTTTATATTATTAGGTAAAGTCGCCCATATTAAAAGGGGTTGGGGTGAAAAATGGATCACACTACTAAAAAGTCACAACACCTTTTAGGAATTCAGGGCCATTCGTAAAACGAAATAACAGTAAAATATGACTTTAGAGAGGCGATATTGTATCCGTCATTCCGCCCCCAATTTAATAATTTAAATAGTGTTCTCCAGCGTTCATTTATCAGTAAAAAAACGACACCATCTTGACCGCGCTCGGTAGTTTTGATCTATTACTGTTATTTGACAGTCTCAAAATATGCCTACTCAGCCTGTTATGAAACGCTTGGCTCATCTTGGTCTCATTGCAGCATTTTTCCATGAAATCGGCCTGCCACGAATGATGGACTCGGAGATCACAGCAGAACACTTCACATGTTCTCCGACTTTTCAACGCTGACCACGCCCGTGTCTAGATTACTCGCCAAGGATGTTAAAGCACATCATCTTACCGATGATGTACTAATGCCCTATACGAAGCCAATGTCTCAGCGCTCTCTCAGGCTATTGCTGAACGCGTTGTTGATAAGCTAGGTTTGACTACTGATTCTGTTCATCTTGATATCACTAGCTTTCACGTTGATGGCGAGTATGCTCAAGAGGAAGATACCAAGGCTATTAGGCTCGTGAAAGGTTATAGCCGAGGCCATCGGCTTGAGCTCATTTGTAAAAACCAAGCCGGTCTTCCTGTTTATATGCAAGCGCTCAGTGGTAACACCAATGATGCCAAGGCATTCGCTGAGGTCACTAGCAAGCACATTCATTGTCTAAAAGACGTGCAAAATAGCCGTTACTTTATCGCTGATGCCGCCTTGTACACAGAAGAAAGCATCTCCTCGTTAGATGAACAAAAGCAAAAGTTCATTACCCGCGTCCCGATGATCATCAAACTCGCAAAGCAATTAAGCGCTATAGGAAATGTCTACTCAGGGTGCTGGATAGACTCTGACTACGGCAAGGTTATTCAGCGCTGGTTGCTAGTCACAATGAGCAAGATCCGAAGCAAGAAGAGATCACATTTAAAATAACTTAAAGAGAAATTTAGCAAAATAAATCAATATGTTATATAAAATAAGCAAAAAGCTATTCGCTTGCGATGCTAATGTAAAGTTGGCGCTCAAAGAGTTCAAGAAACAATGCCACTTACTGGGATTTGAACAGACCGCGACCATAAAAGTCCCTACTTTCTCTAGTCCTGGCCGCCCAAAGAAAAATGAAAAACCAACAGGGTATCAATAATTCATAGAGGCAGGACCGTTTACCTAGCTAGAAAAAGCCACAGCGTATTGAAGCATTGCTAATGATAATGACGTTGAGCCTGCTTGGCTACCCCAGCTTAGAGCACAAAATCAGAGAGCAATTAACACAAACCGAGGAGTTCTTCCCGAGCATGGTAAAGAACAAGCCAACGTCGAAACCGACGGCACGTTGGGTCTTCTTGAAGTTCGAAGGTATAGATATCTTGGAGATCAACGGTCAAGGATTTATAACAGAGCTTCAATAGCATCCAACTCGGATTAACATCTCGAATTAATAATAATTTTCAGGTGCTCAAGCTTGCATCTTCAAGTTGATTAGGTGTATGCCAACGCATTATTCAGATCCATGGCTTCGTTGTTTGCCTTTACTTATACGCGGCGTTGTTGCCTAAATCAATTGAACCTTTTTCGAGTCCTGCGATCTGATCCTTTATGATGGTTAGAGCGGTGACAACATGGGTAAGGCGAAAAAGAAGATAACTAACTGGGCGGAGTACAATAAGGCTTTGTGCAAACGGGGCTCGGTTACGTTCTGGATAGATGATACAGCCGTAGATGCATGGCGATGCAAAACCCATCATGGTAAGCGTGGTAGAGGCTTTCAGTACTCTGATACAGCGATTGAAACTGCCTTGATGATTAAAGGAGTATTCTCATTACCATTGCGTGCTCTTCAAGGTTTTATCGACTCTATCTTTGAGTTATTGGATGTTCCACTGACGTCCCCAGACTACACCTGTATCAGTAAACGCTCGAAGACAGTCCAGGTGATATACCGTAATAAATCTAAAGGGGCTATTCGTCATATAGCCATTGACTCGACTGGTCTCAAAGTCTTTGGCGAGGGAGAGTGGAAGGTGAAGAAGCACGGTGCCGAAAAACGTAGAACATGGCGCAAGCTGCACTTAGCCGTTGATGTAGATACCCATGAAGCCATTAGTGCCGAGGTCAGCCTGGTAAATGTTGGTGATAGCGAAGTGCTGCCAACGTTACTCAACCCTTTACGTAGAAAGATCGATGCTGTATCTGCCGATGGAGCATATGACACAAAAAGTTGCCACAATACTCTGAAAAATAAAGGTTGTACTCCGTTGATACCACCTCGAAAGAATGCAGCGTTTTGGGAAGATGGGCATCCCAGAAATGAAGCTGTAGAGGCTTTGAAAAACGGAACAATAGCGGAGTGGAAATCCGAGTCTGGTTATCACTATCGCTCAATATCTGAGACCGCAATGTCTCGATATAAAGGACTAACCAGCGGTAAATTGAGCTTGAGGTGTTACAACGCTCAAGTGGGTGAAATCATGGCGAATGTCAAAGCTATAAACAAAGTCATAGGACTAGGCATGCCTGTTCGAAGCTAACGGTGAGTCACATATGGCGTCGTTGACCTTCAAGCTGATTTGATCAACAACGCCGCTATCATGCGCTAATTTAGAAAGCGTTAAAGTTCCAGATCAATGAGCTAAAGATCGTAAAGCCTCACCTAGCAGGTCTTCTGGCGAAAGGTTAGAGTGGGTGTTCATTATACTTTCGATTCTCCTTGTAGGAAAAGATTTACAAGTCTTCCCTTTACCATCAAAGTCCTCTTGTCTTCTGCCGTATGCAATGTACACATTAATGAGAGTACACTCCCTCTCTCTCACTGAGCAGGTAATTTTCCTGAGTTTTTTTTGAAGACCTTCAAACATTCTATCGAGGCTTTGGTCACTATTTGCCTTAGTAAAGTGACCATAGACTTCAGAGATAGTGCTATTTATTGATAGCTCAAACCTATGTACTTCTTGTTTCATTTAAAATAACTCAAGTATTATTGGGATTTATATTACACATACTATAACCAAAAAAATTGAAAGTTATTGGTTAATCAATTTAGTCAGCTTTGGCTCTCTTTGTTATCAGCTTTTGTCGACAAAGCTAACTGCTTCCAGTTACAAAATACATCATTGGCACTCGCCATGAGTCGCGACGACATACTGACTCAGAGTTAGACAAAAAAACGTTATACTCAAAACTCTAATTCACTTAACTGATATTAGAAAAAATATCTTGAAACTTTAAAGCTGAGAGGTTGATACGGCGACGTTGAACAATGAGTCTTAGATCTCTAATCAGTCACGTTAGTATGGGTGAAGCCTGAAAGTGATAGACTTAGAAAGCGTATGAATAATAATCAACAAAAGTCTGGTGAGTGTGTTACCTTGGTCTCTATCCCTACCGCTTAGTAGGGACTTCTTTTCTTTTCCGAACTCGCATCTCGGCACTCCTTAGTTGCCCTCCTAAGCCTCACCGCAGGCTTTAATTATGTCTATTTCAACCCAAAAGTTAAGAAACATCTTCAAACTTACTAGAATTGAAAATGTAGAAACTAACAACGACGTGCCCCATTTCGCACCTTGGTTACCACTTGCCCAGAAAGTAAAACCTGTCATCCCTTCAGCGATTATATATTGCGAAGGTCATTTTGGTAAAATTGATGGTAAAACCGCTAATGGGTTAGTGAGGCATTCGTTAAGCTATCGTATTCTATCGGTTATTGATAGTGAGTCTGCTGGCTTAGATGCTGGTGAAGTTCTTGATAACAAAGCCAATGGAGTACCGATCCTTGCCAATGCTGAAGAAGCTATCATTCACGCGGAAAGCATTCCCGATTACTTCATTTTTGGCATTGCGCCATCAAGTGGTTTTTTATCTGACTTAGATAAAAGCATCATTTTAAATGCCATGTCACTAGGAATGAACATCGTAAATGGCTTACATGAATTCCTAACTGATGATCCTCTATTTTTAGAAGCTAGCTTAAAGAATAACGTTCGAATATTCGATACTCGCAAACCCAAAAGTAAAGGCGATCTGAAAACGTTTAGCGGGAAAATACACAACGTTAAATGTCCGAGAATTGCTGTAATGGGGACGGATTGCGCGCTAGGAAAACGAACAACAGCAACAATATTGGCGAATGAACTGACTAAAAAAGGCCTTAACGCCGTTCTGATTGCCACTGGTCAAACAGGCATTATGCAAGGCGCACAATACTGCGTTGCACTCGATGCTGTCCCTTCACAATTTTGTGCCGGTGAGTTGGAATCTGTCATTGTACAGGCCTATGAAAAAGAAAATCCGGATCTGATTATTATTGAAGGGCAAGGAGCCTTGAGTCACCCTGCGTTTTCAACCAGCGCTTTTATCTTACGTGGCAGTTGTCCAACGGGTGTGATACTGCAACATGCCCCTAAACGTTTATATCGTAGTGATTTTTCTGATTGCCCAATGCCTTCGATTGCCTCAGAAATCAATCTTATCGAAACGTTTTCTAATACCAATGTTATTGGACTAACACTGAATCATGAAGATATGTCGTTGGATGAAACACGTTGTGCGATAGACACTTACACTACCGAATTTGGTCTACCGGTTACTGATGTCTTGTCACAGCCTGTTGAACATCTACTGCACATTGTAACGTCAGCCTTCCCTATAATAGCAAGTAAACTGGCCGAAAAAGAGTGAACTACCCTAGGTTAGACATCGATTGTGGGAAAGTTCATCATAACGCTCAGTTCCTGATTTCTCAGCTCTCACTGAAAAATATATCCGTTACGCCTGTAACAAAAGCCTTCCTCGGCCACCCTATCATCGCACAAGTTCTTATTGATGCTGGCGCAACAATGTTAGCCGATTCAAGAATCGAAAATCTTCAAAAGATGACTG